>PHEF01000061.1 GCA_002842875.1 Alphaproteobacteria bacterium HGW-Alphaproteobacteria-3
CGCACAAGATCGAACCGCAATAACAGGGGCAACATCGAACAAAACATCGGCCCTCATACCCGGCAACCTCCAATGCGACGGTTTCGCAGAGGAATCCTTGAGGGAGGGTCAAACGGCTGAAGGCCGTTTGGGGCGGGTGATGCTTTCGGAGCATTGCCGGTGGCGGGTTTGGAAAGGCGGGCCCCCGCCCCGAAATTTGCTTCGCCTTGCTCGCAAATTATCGACCCGCCCCGAGGGGCGGGTGGGTTGGAGAGTCAGAAGCCTAGTGCAATCTGCACGAGGCTCGGCCTTGTGACGAGGCCTGCATGCGCGTGTTTGGGCGCCTTGCGGGCGGGGGCGCGGCGGGGCGTGGCGGCTTTGGAGGCGTGCGCTTCGTTGCGGGCGATGGCGGGTTTCGCCGCAACCCTTTTTTCTCTGGCGGGCTTTCCGTTTCGCGTGTGCGGCAACACGCGCGGGCGGCGGACGAGGGCCAGCAGGTGACGGTCCGGGAAGAGGCAGACGCGGTCGAGCCGCCAGGCGACGCCGCGTACCTCTTCGGCCGGTATCATCGGATCGGCATCCTCCCATGAATATTCGGCGACGGGTGCCGGCGCGGCGACGGGGGCGACAGAAACTTCCTCCGTATGCGTTCCGTTGTCCGTCTGTCCTTCGTCATCCGGCAAGGGATCGACCAGCAAAAGGACTTCCTCTTCAGGCTCTTCGCCCGCCTCTTCTTCCGCCGCAAGCGCGAGAGCGGGGGGCGACCAGCGGGCAAGTTCAGCGGGGGCGAGGGGGCGGCAGAGATGAGCGCCCTGCGCGGCGGTGAAGCCGAGAGCGGGGAGAGCGAGGAGCGTCGTCACGTCCTCGACGCCGACGGCGGTTGCGCCAAGGCCGCGCGAGGCCGCGAGCGAGACGCGTTTGCCGACAAAGCCGAGACCGGTGCCCTTCAGGCGGCGCGCGAACTGGATGATCGAGGCACCGCCGATCTTCACTTCGTCGAAAAACTCGGCGGTGAGCGCGTCGTCGGGCACGATGACCGCGCCGCCGCCGTCGAGCGCAGTGCGGAAGCCGAGGCGGCGCAGGGTCGAGAGGACAAGCCGCGCCTCTTCGCCATGACGCGCGAAAGCGCCTTCCGGCACTTCAAGGATGAAGGATGCGGGATCGAGACCGCGCTCGCTCACGATTTCGTCGAGCGCGCCGGGAAGACCCATGTCGGCGAGGTCGGAGGCACCGAGGTTGATCGAGAGGGGCCAGTCGCGGCCGGCTGCGCGCCAGGCGAGAACGATGTCCGCCGCGGCGCGCGCGACGAAGCGGGTCAGTTCACCGGAACGCTCGCGCTGTTCAAAGAAGGACAGGAAGAGACCGGGCGGCAGCAGGCCATAGTCGGGATGATTCCAGCGGACATAAGCCTCCGCGCCCAGAATCGCGCCATCGGCCAGCGAAATCTTCGGCTGGCAGACGAGAAACAGGTGCCCAGCCTCGAAGGCGAGGTCGATGTCGCGGTTGGTCAGGCGAAAGGAACTGCTGTACATCTTGTTTCCGAACGGCGTTCGCGCCGGTAAGGGTCAAGGCTCGCCCCGCACCCCTTTCCGAGTGCTTAACCGGCGGCAAAGAGCGACGGACAGCGTCGCCAAAAGATAAAAACAATGCTTCGAATTGAAGCAAAAGGGAGGTCTGCAATGAGTGAGACGGGAGCGAAAGCGGGCGCAAATGCGCTCATTCCGGCGGCGACGGTCCTTTTGTTGCGGGATGGCACAGAAGGGCTCGAAGTCTTCATGGTGGTGCGGCACCACCAGATCGATTTCGCGAGCGGGGCGCTCGTCTTTCCGGGCGGCAAGGTCGACAAGCTCGACATGGCGCCCGGCGTGCGGGAGCGCGCGGACGGCATGGAAGGGCTCGACGACTGGGAATTCTCCATGCGCGTGGCGGCGATCCGCGAAGCCTTCGAGGAATCGGGCGTGCTGCTGGCGCGCAACGAGCAGACGGGCAGCGTTGTCGATGCGGCCAGGCTGAAGACGCTGGAGCGATTTCGCGATCCGCTCAACAAGGGCGAACTGGGCATCGCCGAGTTTCTCGCGAATGAGGGGCTGCGCCTTGCAGGCGACATGCTGACGCCATTTGCGCACTGGATCACGCCGAACATGATGCCGAAGCGCTTCGACACCCGCTTCTACCTGGCGAACGCGCCGGAAGACCACCTTGCGGTGCATGACGGGTCGGAGTCGGTCGACAGCGTGTGGATCAGGCCGGCGCATGCGCTGAAGGAAGCGGATGCCGGAACGCGCACCATCATCTTCCCGACACGGATGAATGTGGAGAAGGTCGGACGCAGCCCGAGCGTCGCGCATGCGATCGAGACAGCGCGCACGACGCCGGTTGTCACGGTCGAGCCGCAGGTGACGAAGAACGAGAAGGGCGAGCCGGTGCTGAGGATCCCTATCGAGGCGGGATATTCGGTGACGGAGGAGCCGCTATCGGCGGTGGCGAATGTCGCGAAGCCGAAGGCGGGGTGAGGCTTCGGTCATTTCTTCCCGCTCTCCTCAAGGGGAGGGTGGGAAGATTCAATACAAAAATTGCTCGGTGATGATGCGTTCCTCGAGGCCGTGGTCGGGGTCGAAGAGCATCAGCATGTCGATGCTTCCATCTTCTTCAACTTCGACGTCGCACACCTGACGGAACTCGGTGTGGTCGGCGACGGCGCTGACGGGGCGCTTGCCTGCTTCCAGAATTTCGAAGCGCACCTTCGCGCGATGCGAAAGGAGCGCACCGCGCCAGCGGCGGGGGCGGAAGGCACTGATCGGCGTGAGCGCGAGGAGGGCGGCGTCGATGGGAACGATGGGCCCCTGCGCCGACAGGTTGTAGGCGGTGGAACCGGCGGGCGTCGCCACCAGCACGCCGTCGCAGACGAGTTCTTCCATGCGCGTCTTGCCGTCGATGGAAATACGAATCTTCGCCGCCTGATAGGTTTCGCGGAAAAGCGCGACTTCGTTGATTGCCAGCGCTTCGGCCGTGCTGCCATCGGCGAGCGTCGCACGCATGCGCAAGGGATGGATGGTGGCGCATTCGGCGGCGGCGAGACGTTCCCGCAGGCTGTCATCGCGATATTCGTTCATGAGGAAGCCGACCGAGCCCCGGTTCATGCCGTAGATGGGGATGCGGCGGTTCATGTAGCGATGGAGGGTCTGGAGCATGAGACCGTCGCCGCCCAGCGCGACGATGGCGTCCGCTTCCTGCGGAGGCGTGTCGCCATAGCGCTCGCTGAGCGCCTTTCGGGCCGCCTGCGCTTCGGGCATGTCCGTCGCCACGAAGGCGATCTTCTCGAAATTCATCGTCTCTTCCCCTCGAGGGCGGCCGGACATTATCTCCGAGTGAATCGGTAAATTGTCCACAGGCACAAGGAGGTAAGCACATGAGCGGAGATACGCAAGCCGGGGATGGGGGCGGAAATTCGTCTTCCTCTATTCGACATTCGGCCCTGCAGCCGAATCAGCCGCCCGTGAGCGACATGTGGCGCGCGACGGCGGGGCGATTGTGGTCGCGGTCGATGATGAAGTCGTGGCCCTTGGGCTTGCGGGTGATCGCTTCGTCGATGGCGGTGTGGAGCAGGCCGTCATCCGGGCTCGCGCGCAGTGGAGCACGCAGGTCTGCCGCATCGTCCTGGCCGAGGCACATATAGAGCGTGCCCGTGCAGGTGAGGCGGACACGGTTGCAGCTTTCGCAGAAGTTGTGCGTGAGCGGGGTGATGAAGCCGAGGCGGCCGCCGGTTTCAGCGATGCGGACATAGCGCGCGGGGCCGCCGGTGCGGAAATCCATTTCGTCGAGCGTCCAGCGCTGCGCGAGCGAGTGGCGCACCTGCGAGAGGGGCAGGTATTGGTCCGTGCGGTCGCCGTCGATGTCGCCCATGGGCATGGTTTCGATCAGCGTGAGGTCGTGGCCTTGCCCATGCGCCCATTCGACAAGCGCGGGGATTTCGGCTTCGTTGACGCCTTTCAGCGCGACGGTGTTGATCTTGACCTTGAGCCCGGCGCGCGTCGCGGTGGCGATGCCGTCGAGCACCTGGGGCAAGCGGCCCCAGCGTGTGATCTGCTGGAAGAGGGGTTCGTCCAGCGTGTCCAGCGAGACGTTGATACGGCGGACGCCGGCGGCATAAAGGTCGCCGGCATGGCGGGCGAGCTGGCTGCCATTGGTGGTCAGCGTCAGTTCGTCGAGCGCGCCGGTTTCGAGGTGGCGGCCGAGGGAGCGGATCAGCGTCATCACATCGCGGCGGACGAGCGGCTCGCCGCCGGTGAGGCGGAGCTTGCGGACGCCTTTTGCGACGAAGGCGGAGCAGACACGGTCGAGCTCTTCGAGCGTCAGCAGATCGGGCTTCGGCAGGAAGGTCATGTGCTCGGACATGCAATAGACACAGCGGAAGTCGCAACGGTCCGTCACCGAGACGCGCAGATAGGTCACGGCCCGGCCATGCGGGTCGATCATATGTTTTTCCGGCATCTGCTTTTCCGGCATTTGCGGCGCTGCGGGAGCCTCGGGAAGGGGCTGTTCCATGTCCATGACCGGAATATAGCAATTGGTCAGCCGGATTTCGCCCCCTCCGGCGATAAGGTTTTCGTGAGGGCTTTTGCGGGGCGTGCGAGCCGGGTAGCCTCGGCGCGACGCAATACGGGGGAGGCCAATGGCGGACTATATTCTTTCGATCGATCAGGGCACGACGAGCACGAGGGCGCTGCTGTTCGACCGGTCGGGTTCGCCGATGCGGGTGCGGCAGAAGGAGTTGCGCCAGATATTTCCGCGCGATGGCTGGGTGGAGCATGACGCGGAGGAGATATGGGCGGCGGCGCTTGAGGTCTGCCGGGGTGTGCTGACTTCGGGCACGACAGCGGAGAATGTCGCCGCCATCGGCATCACCAACCAGCGCGAGACGACCGTGCTCTGGGACCGGGCGACGGGCAAGCCCCTGCACAACGCCATCGTGTGGCAGGACCGGCGCACCGCCGCCTTCTGCGCGAAGCTGAAGGAGGAGGGCAAGGAGCCCACCGTCCAGGCGAAGACGGGGCTGCTGCTCGATCCTTATTTCTCCGGCACGAAGCTGCGCTGGCTGCTCGACAATGTGGAGGGCGCGCGGGCGAAGGCCGAGAAGGGCGAACTCTGTTTCGGCACGATCGACTCGTGGCTCATCTACAAGCTCACCGGCGGCAAGCGGCATGTCACCGACGCGACGAACGCCTCGCGGACGCTGCTTTTCAATATCGGGACGAATGAGTGGGACGACGAATTGCTGGCGCTTTTCGGTATTCCGCGCGCGATCCTGCCGGAGGTGCTCGACTGCTGCGCGGATTTCGGCATGGCGGAGAAGGAATTGCTCGGCGCGGCGATCCGCGTGGCGGGGGTTGCGGGGGACCAGCAGGCGGCAACCGTCGGGCAGGCCTGTTTCGAGCCGGGGCTGATGAAATCGACCTATGGCACGGGCTGCTTCGCAGTGCTGAATACGGGCAAGCAGCGCGTCGAAAGCCGCAACCGGCTGCTCGGCACGATTGCCTACCGGATCGGCGGGGAAACGACCTATGCGCTTGAAGGCTCGATCTTCATGGCGGGCGCGATCGTGCAGTGGCTGCGCGACGAGATGAAGCTGATCGACAGTTCCGCCGAGAGCGAGGCGATGGCGCGCGACGCGAACCCTGCATCGGGCGCGGTGCTGGTGCCGGCCTTCACGGGGCTTGGCGCGCCTTATTGGGAGCCCGATGCGCGGGCGGCGCTGTTCGGCATGACGCGGGACACGGGCGGACGCGAGATCGTGCGGGCGGCGCTCGAAAGCGTATCCTACCAGACGCGCGACCTGATGGACGCGATGGGAGCGGACATGAAAGCGGCGGGGCTGACGAGCCCGCAGGCGCTGCGCGTCGATGGCGGCATGGTGGCGAATAACTGGTTCGCGCAGAACCTCGCCGACATTCTGGCGCGGCCCGTGGAGCGGCCGGAAATCACCGAGACGACGGCGCTGGGCGCGGCCTATCTCGCGGGCATGCAGACGGGCTTTTATGGCGACATGGGCGAGGTGGCGAAGCATTGGCGCTGCGAGCGGGCCTTTGCGCCGGAGATGGCGGAGAGCGAGCGGGCGGAGCGGTATCAGCGGTGGCAGGGATATGTGCGAAGGGTGATCGGGTGATGAGTGTGTCACCGTTCCTTCTCCGTCATGACCCGCTTTATGCGGGTCATCCACGCCTTTGCGAAAGCTGATGCAAAAGGAAGACGTGGATGGCCCGGACAAGCCGGGCCATGACGGAATTGGGTTTTGGGGCTGAAGAGAGAAATTCCTGTTCCAACCCGCTATAGTGGCGTCCAAGAACGATCCCGGGAGGATGACATGGCGTCGGACGAACTCATTCAGAAGCTGAAGGCGGCGCTGGGCGATACCGGTGTGCTGACGGGCAAGGATGCCGAAGAGAAAGCGCAAGGGGCGTGGAGCAAGCTCGGCGTGCCGGCCGCGGTGCTGCGGCCTGCGAGCACGGAAGAGGTGTCCGCGGCCTTGAAGCTCTGCCATGCGGCGGGCGAGGGCGTGGTGCCGTGGGGTGGCAAGACGGGGCTCGTCGAAGGCGGCGAGGCGGACGGGCATATCGCGCTGTCGCTCGAACGCATGAACAAGATCGAGGAGATCGACACGCTGGGCGGCACGATCAGCGTGCAGGCGGGCTGCGTGCTGCAGACGGTGTGCGAGGCGGCGGAGGCGAAGGGGCTCATCTTCCCGCTCGATCTCGGCGCGCGCGGCTCGGCGACCATCGGCGGCAATATCTCAACCAATGCAGGCGGCAACCGCGTGATCCGCTACGGAATGACGCGCGACATGGTGCTCGGGCTCGAGGCGGTGCTGGCGGACGGCACGGTGATGACGTCCATGAACAAGCTCATCAAGAACAATGCGGGCTATGACCTCAAGCACATGTTCATCGGCTCGGAGGGCACGCTTGGTGTCGTGACGCGGGCGGTGCTTCGCGTCTGGCCGAAGCCGAAGTCGCAGGATACGGGATTTGTGGCGGTGGAGAGTTTCGAGCAATTGCCGAAATTCCTGCGCCACATGGAGCGCGCGCTTGGCGGCACGCTCTCGGCCTTCGAGGTGATGTGGGAGGATTTCTACAAGCTGGTGACGATGGAGCCCGCGAAGGGCAGGCCCGTGATCGCGCATGGCCATCCCTATTATGTGCTGGTCGAATCCCTGGGCGGCGACCAGGAGGCCGACAGCGCGCGCTTCGAGGCGGCGATGATGGAGGCGCTGGAAGCGGGCGAGATATCGGACGCGGTGATCGCAAAGAACCAGGCGGAGCGCGACGCGATGTGGGCGCTCAGGGACGATGTGGGGCAGGTGGTGCACACCTATCCGATGTTTACCTTCGATGTGAGCCTCAAGATCGCGGATATGGAAAGCTATATCGCCGAGGTGAAGAAAGGCCTTGCCGCGAAATGGCCGGACAGTTCGCTGATGGTGTTCGGGCATCTGGGCGACGGGAACCTGCATGTGATCCCCGGGCGTTTTCCCGATGCGAACAAGGAGACGCGGCGCGGCGTGGAGGCGGTGGTCTATGGCGAATTGCGCAAGCGCAACGGCTCCGTCTCTGCGGAGCACGGCATCGGGCTCGAAAAGCGGCCTTATCTCGACTGGTCGCGAAGCGCGGAGGAAGTGGCGCTGATGCATCTCCTCAAGCGGACGCTCGATCCGAAGAATATTCTGAACCCCGGCAAGGTGCTGGAACCGGTTTCACAGGCGAAGGCGGCGGAATAGGCACGTTTGCAGCCGGGGGGTGGACCGTGGCAGACTGACCGGAACGAAGAATCCGGTTTTCATGAGTTAAAGGAAGGCGACCCCCATGTCGGTAGCGGAGGATTTCAGCGGCGCTTCGGTGCGCGATCAGGTATCGGAAGCCGAATGGCAGGTGCGCGTGGACCTCGCCGCGACCTACCGGCTGGTGGCGCATTACGGCTGGAGCGACCTCATCTATACGCATATCTCGGCGCGCGTGCCGGGGCCGGAGCATCACTTCCTGATCAATCCCTATGGCATGAGCTTTGACGAAATCACGGCGTCGAGCCTCGTGAAGATCGATCTCGACGGCAATATCGTCATGCCGACGGATTACGCGGTGAACCCGGCGGGCTTCACCATTCACAGCGCGGTGCACATGTCGGTGCCGGAGGCGAATGCGGTGATCCATACGCATTCGGATGACGGCGTGGCGGTGTCGGCGCAGGCAGACGGGCTGCTGCCGCTGTCGCAGACGGCGATGATCGTGCTCGAAGACCTCGCCTATCACGATTACGAGGGCATTGCGCTCGAGCATGACGAGCGCGAGCGGCTGGTGCGCGACCTCGGCAACAAGCATTGCATGATCCTGCGCAATCACGGGCTGCTGACGGCGGGCGCGACCTGCGCGGACGCCTTCCTGCGCCTCTACTTCCTGGAGCGGGCCTGCACGATGCAGGTGCGCGCGCTTTCGGGCGGCGTGAAGCTCACCATGCCGAACCAGGGCGTGCCGGAGAAAGCCGCAGAGCAGGGCATGTTCCACAAGAAGCACGGCATCGGCAATCTCGCCTGGCCGGCGCTTCTGCGCACGCTCGACCGGATCGATCCGTCCTTCCGCGACTGATCGTGCCGGCTGGAGCCTCGTGCGCTCCAACGCCATTCCAATCCGGATGCGGGCTTTCGTCTGGCCGTGCATCCCTCACGTATTGAAAGAGGTCCGTCCATGGTGAAGTTCGGTGTGGGGCAGCCGGCGCGGCGCGTCGAGGATGTGCGGCTCGTTTCGGGGCAGGGACGCTATACGGACGATATTTCGCTGCCGGGCCAGGCCTATGCGGTGATGGTGCGCAGTCCGCACGCCCATGCGCGGATCGCCGGTATCGACGCGGAAGATGCGAAGGGGGCGCCGGGCGTCATCGCGATCTATACGGGGCGCGATGCGGAGGAAGCAGGGCTTGGCGTTGTCTACTCGCCTGCCGCCGATATGCTGAAAAACAAGGACGGCACGCCGATCTTCAAGACGGTGCGCAACCTCATCGCGCGGGACAGGGTGCGCCATGTGGGCGACCTCGTGGCGATGGTCGTGGCCGAGACACCGGCGCAGGCGCGGGACGCAGCCGATCTCGTGACGGTGGATTACGAAGACCTGCCCGCCGTCGCCGATACGGCGGGGGCGATTGCCGACGGCGCACCCGTGATCTGGGAAGAGAGCGGCTCGAACCTCGCTTACGACTGGGATATCGGCGACGCGGAGAAAACCGAAGCGGCGATGAAGGCGGCGCATCACGTGACGAAGCTCAAGCTCGTCAACAACCGCATCGTCGTGAACGCGATGGAACCGCGCGCGGCGCTCGGGAATTACGAGGCGGATCGCGACCACTACACGCTCTATACAGGCAGCCAGGGCGTGCATTCGATGCGCAACTTCATCGCGCAGTACTCGCTCAAGATTCCAGTCGAGAAGCTGCGCGTGGTGACGGAAGACGTGGGCGGTGGCTTCGGCATGAAGACCTTCGTCTATCCCGAATATCCGCTGGTGCTGTTCGCGTCGAAGATGGTTGGGCGGCCGGTGAAGTGGACGGCGGACCGCTCGGAGAGCTTCCTGAGCGATACACAGGGCCGCGACCACGTGACGGAAGCGGCGGTGGCGCTGGACAAGGACGGCAAGATTCTCGCCGTGCAGGTGTCGACCATCGCCAATCTCGGTGCCTATCAGAGCCAGTTCGGGCCCTTCATTCCCTCGCTTGCACCGCGCGGCATGCATGTCGGCGTCTACATGGTGCCGGCGATGCACAATCGCGTGCGCGCGGTCTATACGAACACCGTGCCGGTGGACGCTTATCGCGGCGCGGGACGGCCCGAAGCTTCCTATGTCATCGAGCGGCTGATGGAGAAGGCGGCGCACGAGATGAACCTCGCGCCGGACGAAATCCGCCGTCGCAACTTCGTGCCCGCGAGCGCGATGCCGCTCAACGCGGCGCCGTCGCTTCCCTTCGACTCTGGCGATTTCGAACGCAACCTCGACGATGCGATGAAGAAGGCGGACGTGGCGGGCTTCGCGTCGCGGCGCGCGGAAGCGGCAGCCCAAGGCAAGCTGCTCGGGCTCGGCTACAGCTATTATGTGGAGCGCACGGCGGCGGGCATGACGGATTATGCGCGCATCGCGGTCGATGGAAAGGACGGCATCGTGCATGTCTGGACCGGACAGCAGACGAACGGGCAGGGCCATGAGACGGCGTGGACGCAGCTCATCTCGTCGCGGCTGGGGCTCGATGCGGAAAAGATCAAGGTGCATCTCGGCGACTCGGACGTGCTGCCGGGCGGCGCGGGCACGGGCGGATCGAAGGCCGTCTATATGGTGTCGGGCGCGATTTCGGATGCGGGCGACAAGCTGATCGACAAGGGCCGCGAAATCGCGGCGAACGAACTTGAAGCGGCGAAGGCCGACATCGAATATCGCGGCGCGGACGGCGAGCCCGTGTTCGCGGTTGCAGGTACCGACAGGACGATCGACCTGTTCGCGGTGGCACGGCTGGCGGAGGGGCAGGCCGATCTCGGCGAACTTGCGGGCGACGGCGAATATTCGCAGAAGGGCAACACGTTCCCGAACGGGGCGCATATCTGCGAGATCGAGATCGATGCCGAAACCGGCGTCTATCGCATCACGCGTTTCACGGCGGTGGACGATTTCGGGCATATCCTCAATCCGATGCTCGTGGCGGGGCAGGTGCATGGCGGCATCGTGCAGGGGCTCGGCCAGGCGATGGGCGAACATGCCATCTACGATGCGAACGGACAGCTCGTCACCGGCTCCTTCATGGATTACTGGATGCCGCGCGCGGGCGACTTCCCGGATTTCAATGTGAGCTACAACGAAATCCCGGCGCGTTCGAATGCGCTCGGCGTGAAGGGCGCGGGCGAGGCGGGGACCGTTGGTGCCCCGGCGGCCTTCATCAACGCCATGATCGACGCGCTTGCGCCTTACGGCGTCGAGGAGATCGACATGCCGGTGACGCCGGTGAAGCTCTGGACCATCCTGCAAAAGGGACGGCAAGCGGCGGAATGAAGCCGCCCGTGAAGATGCGGGTGTGTGAGGCGAGATTTCAAAAATACCCGCAAATTCCATCCGGATTTGTTGACATTTTGTCATTTTGACCTGAACCTTGCGGCATGACCACGGAGGAAACGGGCTCCAGAACCCGAAAGACCGCTCAAGCGGCCGTTCTGGAATATGAGGGAGATGACGCCGCCATGCTTGCCGTCGAGGGCGAGGACGCGGGCGCCATTCCGTTGAGCGGCGCGGCCCGGCGCAAGCGCGAGAGCCGCCGCAAGCTCATGGCGGCAGCGCGCAAGCTCTTCGTGGAGCGCGGCTATCACGAGACGCGGCCACAGGACATTTCCAGGGAAGCGGGCGTCGGCCACGGCACTTTTTATCTGCATTTCGAGGACAAGCTCGACTGCTTCCTCGCCTTCACGGAAGAGGCGGCGGACGAGCTTCACGTCTTCGTGGAGACGCATCACGCGGTGGCCGGATCGCTGGAGGAGGGCATTCACGAACTCCTCACCGCGATCTTCGAATATTCCGACGCGAATACCGGCGTGCTTGCCGCGGCGCTCACGGATATCAGCGTGCTGTCGACAGGCGATACCGGCCGCAGGATGCCGGTGGACCGCTGGGCCGAAGTCTGGGCCGAACTGCTCGACAAGTGGAAGGAAACGGGCGAAGCCGCGCCCGACCTGGACGCGAGACTGGCCGGTTATCTCATTGTCGGTGCGATCAAGCAGGGCGGTGCCTATGGCTTCCGCCGCAAGCTCGACCGCGTTCGCATGATCGACGGCATGACACGCATCTTCGTGCGTGCCCTGAAAAAATAAGACCAGCAAAAGAGGCCGGAACAGGCCTTCGGGAGGAACGGGAAGATGGCAAGGGTCTCCTATACGCGAGACGAGCTCATGGCCTCGCATGCTTACGCGCGGCCGCATGAACGGGCGGGATACAAGCTGCATGGCGGCTTTATGGCCGACGGTACTTATGTATCGCCGCGCGTGCTTCATCGCTGGCCGGCGGTGGCGGCATGGCAGGCGCAGCTCACGGCGCAGGGCTGGCCGCTGATCGATGCGACGGTGCAGCTTCTGAAGCGGGGCAATTATCCGAATATTCCGCAAGAGAGGGTTCTTCTCTCGCATGGCTACGGGCAGCCGTTCTGGAACTCGCTCACCATCACCGGCGTGATCGAGGCGCGGGGCCGGGCGCTTTGCGACCTCGAGGCACCCGACTTCCAGACGATCATCGAAGACGACATTTCGCAGACATGCACGGGACACCTGCACAAGGGCCTGCTCTATGCGCATGGCGCGGACGAGGGCGGCGACCCGGCGGAACCGGAATATGGCGCGCATGACGCCATGTGGTTCGCGGCGCGAGACCTTGTGTTCGGCGCGGACCGCTATCCGCTGCCGGAGGTGCCCGAAAGCATCGGCAGGCCCGATACGGGACGGTTGATGCCGCAACTCCCGGCGGGATTCGAGCAACTCATCCTGCTGCTCATGAATGTGCTGATGATCGAGGTTCGGGCCGAGAGCTTCTTCTCTTTCTGCTGCGCGATCATGCGCGACAAGGACGTCTTCACCGACCGGCGCGAGCAGGCGGAAGAAGCGGCGGCGATGGTGGAGCGCATCCGCACCGACGAGGCGATCCATGTCGGCTATCTGCAGACGGCGATTTCCGAGATGCGGAGCTTCACCTTCAAGACCCCGGGCTTGAAAAGACGCCGGACGGGGCTCGGCTTTTCGCCGAATTCGACGCTCTCGACGATATTGCGAAGGCCGCGTGATGAAGGATTTTGCAGGAAGGACCGCCTTCGTGACGGGCGGCGCCAGCGGCATCGGACTTTCGATGGCGCGGGCCTTCGGGGCAGCGGGCATGAACGTGATGCTGGCCGACATCAACGAGGACGATCTCGCTGCCGCGGTATCGGAGCTCAAGGAGCGGCAGGTGAAGGCGGCGGGCGTGCGCTGCGATGTGACGGAGCGGGCGTCCGTGGAGCGTGCCGCTCAGGAAACGGTCGATACGTTCGGCAAGGTGCATCTCGTCTGCAACAATGCGGGCGTCGGCGCGGGCGGGCCCGTCGACGCGGTGAAGCCGGGCGACTGGGACTGGACGATCGCGGTGAACCTGATGGGCGTGGTCTATGGCATGGAAGCTTTCCTGCCCCATATCCGCGCGCATGGCGAAGGCGGGCACTACGTCAACACCGCATCCATGGCCGGCATGATTTCCATTCCGGGCATGGAGCCCTACACGGCATCGAAATATGCGGTGGTGGGCATGTCGGAGGGATGGGCCGGCCAGCTTGCGCCGGAGAATATCGGGGTGTCCGTGCTCTGCCCCGGTTTCGTCAAGACGCGCATCTTCGAAAGCTCGCGCGCACGGCAGGAGAAATATGGACCGGCTGCCGACGAGCGCGATCCGGATCGCGCCGATGCGGCGAAACAACTCGTGCTTGGCGGCATAGATCCGGACCGTGTCGGCGCGCGCGTGCTTGAAGCGGTGGAAGCGGGCGAACTCTATATCTTCACGCATCCCGACATGGCGCCGCTTTTTGCGGACCGGGCGCGCAGGATCGAGGAGGCCTTCGCACGCGCGGCGGAGAGCCCTGCACTTCGGGGGCTGGAATATCGCACGCCCGACGCGATCAACGTTTTCGACTGACAAACCCAACCAACAAATCCGGCATATCGGGAGGCACACATGCGCTTCGGCATTTTTTACGAACACCAGCTTCCGCGCCCTTGGAACGAGGGCGACGAGCTGAAGCTTTTCCAGGATGCGCTCGACCAGGTGGAACTCGCCGACAGGATCGGCATCGATCATGCGTGGGAAGTGGAGCATCACTTTCTGGAAGAATATTCGCATTCCTCGGCGCCGGAAGTTTTCCTCGCTGCCTGTTCGCAGCGCACGAAGAACATCCGGCTGGGCCATGGCATCACGCTGATGCCGCCGAACTACAATCATCCCGCGCGCGTGGCCGAACGCATCGCGACGCTCGATCTCGTTTCCAGAGGCCGTGTCGAATGGGGCACCGGCGAGAGTTCGGCGCTGCTCGAACTTGGCGGTTACAAGGTGCCGGTCGACCAGAAGCGCTCGCAGTGGCGGGAGGCCGTGGAGCAGTGCGCCAACATGATGGCGATGGACCCTTATCCGGGGTTCGAGGGTGAGTTCTTCTCCATGCCCTGCCGCAATGTGGTGCCGAAGCCGGTCCAGCGGCCGCATCCGCCGCTCTGGGTCGCCTGCTCCAATCGCGAGACGATCAAGCTGGCCGCGCGGCTCGGCATTGGCGCACTCACCTTTGCCTTCGTTGATCCGGCGGAAGCGAAGCAATGGGTGGACGATTACTATCGCATCTTCAAGGAAGAGTGCGTGCCGATTGGCCATGCGGTGAACCCGAATATCTGCATGGTATCGAGCTTCTCCGTCCACAAGGACGAAGAGGAAGCGCGCAAGCGCGGCATGGACGGTTTCCGTTTCTTCGGTTACGCGCTCGGCCATCACTATATTTTCGGCGAACACAAGCCTGGCCGCACCGATATCTGGGCGGGGTTCGAGAAGGCGAAGGACAATCTGCCGGTGAGCGGCGCGGGCGGCATCGGCACGCCCGATCAACTGCGCAAGCATCTGCGCGATTTCGCCGAGACGGGTGTCGACCAGGTCTCCTTCATCCAGCAGGGCGGCAACAACAAACACGAACACATTTGCGAGGCGCTTGAACTCTTCGCGTCGGAGGTCATGCCCGAATTCAAGGAACACGAAGCCGAGCGGCAGAAGAAGAAGGCAGAGGAGCTAGCGCCTTACGTCGAGAAGGCAATGGCGCGCAAGGCGTTCATGAAGGAACTGGCGGACGATGAAATTCCGAATGTCGTCGCGCTGGGCCGCCAGATCGTGGACCAGGGCGACGGGGTGCAGAAGTCTCTCGGCAGCGCCATGCGGAACACAAAGAGCGCCGACTGATTGTTTGTCAGACCGGGAACGAAAGGCCGTCCTCAGCGGGCGGCCTTTCTTCTTTGTCATGAAGCGGTGCTTGACGATTGCGCGGGTGGCTATAGGTATCTGGTAAGGCGAAACGGGTGAGGAACGGGAAATGAAGAAAATCGCGATGCTGGCGCTCGGTGTCATGCTCGGTGCGGTGGGCATGGCGGGAAGTGCGCATGCTGCCGCCGATATCGAAGACAGCGAAACGCTCATCAGCGCCTGTCAGTCGCTGCTCGACAACGGCGCGGGCGAAGGCAGCAAGGGCGCTGCCTGCAAGGAATTCGTGACCGGCCTCGTGCTTGCGCAAGAGGAAACGCTGACCATGGGCGAACCGTTCCGCGCACGCCGCATCGGGCCGAAAGAAGATCAGAATGCCTGTTTCGAATTGCCGGACAAGCTCAGCTATCGCGACTTTGCGCAGCAGGTCGTCGGTTATGCGGGTGACAATCCGGATATGAGGCAGCGGCCGGCCTTCGAACTCGCGGTGCGCGCGCTCGAACGGAAGTATCCCTGCAATCCTGAAGACCTGAAGGATATGGAGAGCGCGGACACACCGGCGGAATAGGTCAGACGTTTCTCAGATACCAGTCGACATCGACGTCGCTCACGCAGGCAAAAAAGCGGTCGCATTCCGCTTCCTTGATGGTGAGGAAGATATTCGCGAAGCCGGCGCCGAGCCTCTCGGGGAGGAATGACGACGCACGGGCGACCTCCAGCGCCTTCCACCAGTTGAGAGGCAAGGTTGCTTCCTGCTTCTCCCGGTATCCGTCGCCGACAATGGGTTCGCTCGGTTCGATCTTCTTCTCGATGCCCTCGGCGATACCCGCCAGCACGGTTGCCAGCGCGACATAGGGATTGGCGTCCGCGCCGCAGACACGATGTTCGAGATGCCGCGTATCGGGCCTGCCCGATGTCACGCGCAGCGGAACGGAGCGATTGTCCACCGCCCATGCGGGCGTCATCGGGGCATAGGTATTGCGGCGGAAACGCCGGAAGGAATTCGCGTTGGGCGCGAAGACCGCCATGCTTTCGGCCATGGTGGCTTCGAGGCCGCCGATCGCATGAGCGAGGTGCGGGGTGAGCGGTCCTTCGCCTGCAAAGAGGTTGGCGTTTTCTTCGTCGGCCAGCGACACATGGATATGCAAGCCGCTGCCCGACGTTTCCGCATAGGGCTTCGCCATGAAGGTGGCAACGAAGCCATGCTTGCCGGCAACGCCTTTCACGAGACGCTTGTAGAGGACCGCGTCGTCGGCTGCGCGCATCGCATCGGCGCGATGTTCGAGCACGATTTCGAATTGGCCCGGCGCATATTCGGAAATGAGCGTTCGCGCGGGAAGGCCCATCCTTTTGGCACCGTCGAAGACGTCGTTCAGGAAGGGCGAAAAGTCTTCCAGGTCCTGCATGAGATAGGCCTGGAGATGCGCGGGCGCGAAACCGTTCGGCGCGGCGGGCGGGACGATGCGGCCTTTCGCGGCGGCCTCGCGGTCGACGAGATAGAATTCGAGTTCGATGGCGACGACGGGCTTGAGGCCCAATGCCTCCAGCGAAGCCACCGTGCGGGCAAGCGCGTGGCGCGGGTCGGCAGGCGTCGGCGAACCGTCGCGCTCGAAGGATTCGAGAATGACCTGCGCCGTCGGCACATCGTGCCAGGGGGCGTGCGTCAGCGTGCCCGCGACGGGGAAGCAGGGGCGGTCGCTGTCGCCTTCCTCCCAGACGAGGCCGGTTTCGAGGACGTCCGCGCCCAGCATGTCGAGCGACTGGATGGAGCAGGGCAACGGGCGGCCGTCGCGATAGGCGGTTGCGATTTCTTCCGGCCGCAGCACCTTGCCGCGCGCGACGCCGGAGGGGTCGGTCAGGAAGGCTTGAATCTGTATTATTTCGGGGTTGGCGGCGAGAAAATCGGCCGCCTCTTTTTGCGTTGCGCGCGTCATCGTCAGACCTCGGCCCTGCCGCATAACGCCGACAAGGCTTCGCCGAAGCGGGCGGCGAGTCTTTCGACATCCGCTTGCGTTGTCGTGGGCGCGACGAGGGTCATGTTGTGGAACGGCGTGACCAGCACATTCCGGTTCAGAAGGAAAAGATGGATGGCGCGCTCGACCGTGTGGTCGATGGCGGCTGCCGCCTCGGCGCCATTTTCGAGCGGGCGGGACGAGAAGACGAGTTCGGCGCGCGCACCGATCTGCGTCACCGTCCAGGGAAGGCCGTGGCGCGAGACTTCTCCGCGCAGGCCGCTTGCGAGTTCTTCCGCCAGAGAGGTCATGTGCGCGTAATTCTCCGGCGTCATGACTTCTTCGAGGCAGGCGCGCATGGCGGCGAGCGCCAGCATGTTGCCCGACAGCGTCGTGCCGATGCCGGAATAGCCGGGCACCTTCGTGTCGAGCACGCGGCGCATATCCGCCTCGACCTTCGCGGTGAAGCCGAAGACGGCGGCAGGAAGGCCGCCTGCGACAGGCTTTCCGAGGACGAAGAAATCCGGCTCAAGCCCATGTGCGCGGGTGAAGCCGCCGGGACCGGTCGAGATGGTGTGGGTTTCGTCGATGCAGACCAACGTACCATGGCGGCGCGCGGCGGCGAGGAGGCCTTCGATGTAGCCGTCCTTCGGCAGCACCATCGCCGTGTTTGTAAGCGCGGGTTCGGTGAGGATGAGCGCGACGTCTTCATTCGCGAGAGCGGCTTCGACAGCTTCCAGATCGTTGAAGGGGAGGGCGATGGTGTTCTCGGCGATATCGACAACCTGACCGAGAAGGCTCGGCTTCATCTTCGTCACCGTGCCGTCGAGCTTCACGAAGGCGTCTTCCACCTGGCCGTGATAGCAGCCGTCGAATACGAGCACCTTCCGGCGTCCGGTGAGCGCGCGCGCCCAGCGGACGACGGCGCGGTTTGCGTCGCTTGCCGTGGAGGTGACCTGCCAGAAGGGAAGGCCGAAGCGGTCGGACAGGAGCTGGCCAACGTGCGCCGTCAGCGCGGAGGGCAACATGGCGGTGAGCCCCTTTGCCGCCTGCTCCGCAATCGCTTTCGCCACCGGGGCAGGCGAATGGCCGAACATGGCGCCCGTGTCGCCGAGGCAGAAGTCCGCATAGGCATGGCCGTCGATGTCGGTGACGGTCGAGCCCTCGGCCCACTGTACGAAGAGGGGAAACGGGGTTTCCCAATCCAGCATCCAGTGGAGCGGTACGCCGCCGGGGAAATGCTCGCCTGCCTCCGCCGCCAACTGCCGCGACCGGGGATGGAGCGCAGCAAAACGCTCCTGTTCCGAAGCGACGAGGGCTTCGGCGCGTTGCCGGATGTCGGGTGGCATGGACATGCGAATGGCTCCAGACGGGACGGAACCGATTTCTTACCCGATGGGCAGCGCGCCGCCTAGAGGCGGGCTCGTGACCTCGACCTGCGCCGAAAGGACGCGCGGCAGGGCGGCCGGTTTGGGAGAAACGCGATCCGTGCAAGGATTGCCGGGCAACAAGAGCCGACAACAAGCGAAGGAGGAGCCTGAGATGAGGAAAATCCATCTTGCGACCGCAACGCTGGTCGCAGCCGCCCTTTCCGCGGGCGCAGCCATGGCGCAGATGCCGCGGATCACGACCGGCGCGGAGCTGGTTTCGGCCTGCACGATCGCGCTCGATGCCAACAGTTCCGCCGACGACAGAATCGCGCGCGCGTCTTGCAACCAGTTCCTCGCGGGGCTGGCCGCAGGCGTTTATGCGTCGGTCGAGAAGGGGGCGCCGACGGTCGCCCGGCGCCTCGGCGCCAACAAGGACGAAGATGTCTGCTTCCGGCTGCCGGATACGCTTTCCTACGAGACGTTCGCGAAGCAGGTGACGGATTTCGCACCCGAGCATCCCGAACTCTACGACCGCCCCGCTTTCGAGATGGGCGCGCGGGCGCTTGCCGCGAATTATCCCTGTCCGGAATAGGGCGGACCTGAAGAATGAAAAGCCGCCCTCTGTTTGGGGCGGCTTTTTTCATTTCGCCGGTTTTCGTCCAACGCCGCCGCCGGGCATATCTGGCCCGTAAAGGCGAAGCGTGGTGCCCCCGGAGAGACTCGAACTCCCGACCCCCTGATTACAAATCAGGTGCTCTACCAACTGAGCTACAAGGGCGACCGTGCGCGCAAGATAGTTGCGCGCGGCGCGGCGGGCAAGCGATGCTTCGCATCCTGGAATTGGGGGTTCGATGGATTCGCCCGGTCTTCTCGCCGCAGCAGGCGTCATCGCTTTCTGCGCCTTCTTCATACGCGGCTATACGGGCTTTGGCGCGTCCATGATCATGGTTGCGGCACTGACGTTCTTCTGGGCGCCGGCGGAGGTCGTGCCACTGATCTTTCTGCTGGAAGTTGCGGCAAGCCTGGCGCTCGTCCCCGGCGCGTGGCGCGAAGCGCAATGGCGATCGCTCTGGCTGCTCTGGCTTGGCATGGGCGTGGCGACGCCGCTCGGCATTTTCCTGCTGACCTGGTTCGCGCCTGAAACGCTGACGCTTGTCATTGCGGTTCTGATCGCGCTTGCCGCTGCCGCGATGCTTGCGGGTGCGCGAAATGCCGGCGTGCCGGGCAGGGTGGCAACGCTTGCGGCAGGCGGTGTGGCCGGCGCCATGAACGGCGCGATGGCGATGGCCGGGCCGGCGGTGGTGCTGTTCTATTTCTCGAGCCCGGCAGGCGTTGCGGCCGGGCGTGCGTCGCTGATCGTCTTTTTTGTGCTGGCCGACCTGCTGGGTGCGGGCTTTGCTGCCGGAGAAGGGCTTTATGACCGCCAAACGCTTCTGCGCACTGCGATACTGGCGCTGCCGGTTCTGGCGGGCGCCTATGCCGGCTCTCACGCCTTCCGGTTCGCGGAGCCGGAAACGGTGCGCCGTTTTGCGTTGATTTTCCTGATCGCCATGGCGCTTGCCCGCGTGCTGAGCATCGCGGCGAGCTGAAAACGGGGATCAGTTTCCCCGGCGCCGGAAGAGTTCGTAGAGCGCGACGGCGGCGGCGTTCGAGACGTTGAGGCTCTTCATTTCGCCGGCGGCGGGCAGGCGCGCCAGCAGGTCGCAGTGCTCGCGGGTGAGGCGGCGGAGCCCCGCGCCCTCGGCGCCGAGGACGAGCGCCACGCGCGGCGAGAGCTTCATCTCGGGGAGCGACATCTCGCCATCGCCGTCGAGGCCGATGACCTCGAAGCCCAGATCCTTCAACTCCTCGATGGCCCGGACAAGGTTTGTCACCTTGGCGATGCGGACCCGTTCGAGGGCGCCCGAGGCGGCCTTGGCGAGGACACCGCCGAGCGAGGGGCTGTTCCGGTCGGTCGTCACCAGCGCGCCGGCCCCGAATACGGCCGCCGAGCGGAGAATCGCTCCGAAATTATGCGGGTCGGTGACCTGATCGAGCACGACCACCCGGTCTGTGCCCTCGCAAGCCTCCACAACGTCGAGGTCCGGCAGGGGGGAGGTTCTGAGCGCGATTCCCTGATGCACGGCACCCGGAGGGAGGAGGGCGGCGATGTCGTCCATCTCCCGGATCTCGGGCCGGAGGCCCCCGAGGTCAACGCCCTGGCGGGTGAGGTCGGCTTCGGTATTGCGGGTGAGGAGGAGGCGTTCGGCCAGGCGGTGAGGATTGGCAAGCGCGGCCAAAACCGCATGAAAACCATATAAATAGGCATCATTGCCCGGCTGACCGCCGCTGCGCGGCCCGCGTCCGCCTTGTTTATGGCGAAAGCTTCCTTCTCCCTGCGTGGCCGCGGAGGGGGCTTTGTTCTGGAATTGTTTCGGTTGCTTGCGCCTGCTCATGGAGGCGCTTATATTGCGCCATCCGGGCTCTTGCAAACGCCCCCGAACAGTATGCCTTGCCGCAGAAATGGCTCGAGGCACGCTGCGGGGGTGTTCACGCTT
>PHEF01000062.1 GCA_002842875.1 Alphaproteobacteria bacterium HGW-Alphaproteobacteria-3
GAGCTTGCCGGTCAGCCTGAAGCCGATCACTTCCGGGATGAGCATGGAGACAGGCTGGCCGAGCATGGCCGCTTCCGCCTCGATGCCGCCCACGCCCCAACCGAGAACGGCAAGGCCGTTCACCATGGTGGTGTGGCTGTCCGTGCCGACGCAGGTGTCGGGATAGGCGATCTCTTCCTTGCCTTCCGTCTTCGTCCAGACGGTCTGGGCGAGATATTCGAGGTTCACCTGGTGGCAGATGCCGGTTCCCGGCGGCACCACGCGGAAATTGTTGAAGGCCCTGGAGCCCCAGCGCAGGAATTCGTAGCGCTCGCGATTGCGCTGATATTCGATTTCCGTGTTTTCCTTGAAGGCAGTCTTCGTGCCGAACTTGTCGACCATCACCGAGTGGTCGATGACGAGGTCGACGGGCACCAGCGGATTGATCTTCTTCGGGTCGCTGCCGAGGTTCTTCACCGCATCGCGCATCGCCGCCAGATCGACGACGGCGGGAACGCCGGTGAAGTCCTGCATCAGCACGCGCGCCGGGCGATAGGCGATCTCGCGGTCGGAAGTGCGGGTCTTGAGCCAGGTTTTCACCGCTTCGATGTCTGCCTTCGTGACGGTGCGGCCGTCCTCGAAGCGCAGCAGGTTTTCAAGCAGCACCTTCAGCGAGAAGGGCAGGCGCGACACGCCCTCGAGGCCCTTCTTCTCGGCGTCGGGAAGGCTGAAATAGGTGTAGCTGCGCTTGCCGACCTTGAGCGTCTTGCGGGCGCCGAAGCTGTTGCCGGGCTCTTTGCGCGCGGCAGGCTTTTTCGGCGTTGCCTTTTTCGTCGTTGCCTTCTTCGCCGGGGCCTTCTTCGGCGCAACGGCCTTTTTCGCAGCAGGCTTCTTCGCCACGGGCTTGCGGGTCACGGCCGCTTTTTTCGGCGCGGCCTTTTTGGCCGATGCCTTTTTCGGTGCTGCTTTCTTCGCAGCAGGCTTCTTCGCGGCGACTGTCTTCTTCGGTGTGGCCTTCTTCACCGCTGCCTTTTTCGGCGCCGCTTTTTTGGCGACTGCCTTCTTCGCGGCGGGCTTCTTCGTTGCCGTTTTCTTCGGCGCGGTCTTCTTCACTGCGGCCTTTTTCGGGGCAGCTTTCTTCGCGACTACCTTTTTCGGCGCTGCCTTTTTCGGCGCTGCCTTTTTGGCGACTGCCTTCCTGGCGGCGGGTTTCTTCGCCGCCGTCTTCTTCGGCGCAGCCTTCTTCACGGCTTTCTTCGCAGCGGGCTTCTTCGCGGCGACGGTTTTTTTCGGTGCCGCCTTCCTTGCGGCGGGCTTCTTCGCCACCTTCTTCACGGCTTTCGCCGGGGCAGCCTTCTTTGCCTTCGCCGCAGGTTTCTTTTTTGCCTTGGTTGATTTGGCCGTCGCCTTCTTCGCCATCTCTCTATGATCCTCGATGATGCGCGGTCCGGACCGGTGAGGGGGGAAGGCGGGAGCCTTGCGGGGTGCCGCCCGCGCTCGAATTGGCGCGTGCGTCAAAGCAGGAATTCGCCGCCGCTTCTCAGCCTGGGACCTATATGCTTGTCGCGCGGGACTATAATGTCTTTCGTATGGAATGACCATGCTTCGCCCTGAAAAGCGGGCGTGATAATCAGCGTCGCAAACGATGCGGGGAGATGCGGATGCCGGATGTGCTCGTCGAAAAAAGAGGAGCTGTGACAAGCGTCGTTCTGAACCGGCCGCATGCGAAAAATGCCGTCGACCGGAAGGCGGCCGAAGCGCTCGTCGAGGCGTTTCTCGCCTTCGAGCGCGATGAGGAGGCGCTCGTCGCCGTCTTCTGCGGCAGTGATGGCGCTTTCTGCGCGGGCGCGGACCTCAAGGCCGTTGCGAAGGGCGAGGGAAATCGCTCCGTGCCCCCCGCAACGGGCGCCGATTTCAACCGGCTCGCCGCCGACGGTCCCATGGGTCCGTCGCGAATGATTCTCAACAAACCGGTGATCGGTGCAATTTCCGGCCATGCGGTTGCGGGCGGTCTGGAGCTTGCGCTCTGGTGCGACATGCGCGTGGTGGAAGAAGACGCGATCATGGGCGTCTTCTGCCGCCGCTGGGGCGTGCCGCTGATCGATGGCGGCACGGTGCGCCTGCCGCGCCTCATCGGGCACGCGCGCGCGATGGACCTCATTCTCACGGGCCGTCCCGTCAACGCGGAAGAGGCGCTGATGATGGGGCTTGCGAACCGCATCGCGCCGAAGGGCAAGGGACGCGAGGCGGCGGAGCGGCTCGCGCTCGAAATTTCGCGCTTTCCGCAACTCTGCCTGCGCCACGATCGCATGTCGGCCTATGAGCAATGGGATCTGCCTTACGACCGCGCGCTCGCCAACGAATTCGAGCACGGGCGCAAGGTTCTCGCCTCGGGCGAAACGCTGAAAGGCGCGGCGCGTTTCGCGGCGGGCAAGGGCAGGGGCGGACGTTTTGACGATATCTGAGCTTTCGCTTTCGGTTCGCGATCTCGCTTGCGAGCGCGGCGGGCGTCTCGTTTTCGAGGGCCTCTCCTTTTCGCTCCGGGG
Source organism: Alphaproteobacteria bacterium HGW-Alphaproteobacteria-3 (assembly GCA_002842875.1). Lineage (GTDB taxonomy): Bacteria > Pseudomonadota > Alphaproteobacteria > Parvibaculales > Parvibaculaceae > Parvibaculum. The sequence continues at coordinate 2,526 of PHEF01000062.1, forward strand.
CGGCGAGGCGCTGGTGCTGACGGGGTCGAATGGCGCCGGCAAATCGAGCCTGCTGCGCCAGCTTGCCGGTCTTCTCGACGTGGCACAGGGCGTGATGGCATTCGAGGGCGGCGATCCTGAGCTCAGCCTCGGCGAGCAGGCACATTATGTCGGCCATCTCGATGCGCTGAAGCCGTCCATGACGGTCATGGAGACGGTCTCCTTCTGGCGGACATATCTCGGTAGCATTCCGGAGGGGGCCGATACGGCGCTTGAGGCGCTGGGCCTTGCCCATCTCGCCGATCTTCCCGCCGCCTATCTCTCGGCCGGGCAGCGGCGGCGGCTGTCGCTTGCCCGCCTCATCGCGGTGCCGCGCCCCGTCTGGCTCCTCGACGAGCCGACCGTCGCGCTCGATGCCGCCAGCGTTGCGCGGCTTGTTGCGCTGATGACCTCGCATCTCGGCCAGGGCGGCATGATCGTGGCGGCGACGCATCTCGATCTCGGTCTGGCGGAGGCAAGGCAACTCCGGCTCGGCGCGGAGGCCCTGACATGACGCGCGCCTTTTTTGCCCTTCTCGCCCGCGATCTCCGCCTTGCCGTGCGGCTCGGTGGCGGCGGCGGCATGGCCGTCTTCTTCTTTCTGGTCGTCATTTCGCTGCTGCCCTTCGGGATCGGACCGGACCGTGAGCTGCTGGCGAAAGTCGCGCCGGGGATGTTGTGGGTGGCGCTGCTTCTGGCGGCGCTGCTGACGCTCGACCGGCTCTTCCAGGCGGATTACGAGGACGGTTCGCTCGATCTCCTCACCATGGGCCTCCTGCCGCTCGAACTCATCGTGGTCGCCAAGGCGCTCGGTCACTGGCTCACGACCGGCCTGCCGCTCGTCGTCGCGGCGCCGCTGCTCGGCCTCATGCTCAACCTGCCGGGGGAGGCTTATCCGCCGCTCATCCTCGCCATGCTGGCGGGCACACCGGCTTTGAGCTTTCTCGGCGCGATCGGCGCGGCACTGACGGTGGGCGTGCGGCGCGGCGGGCTCCTCGCCTCGCTCCTCGTGATGCCCTTTTATGTGCCGGTGCTCATTTTCGGCGTCGGCGCGGCCGATGCGGCGACGGGCGGATTTGCGGGCGAGGCGGGGCGGCAGAGCCTTCTTCTTCTCGGCGCGGTGGCGCTGGCGAGCCTTGTTCTCGGGCCGCTCGGCGGCGCGGCGGCGCTTCGCGCCAATCTCAGATGAGGGACCGTGCCCTGAGGCGGATTGCATGCCAAAGCCGTGGCAAAATGCCCTCGGGCGCGGCTTGCCCTCATCGCGAGGCTTACGCTAAATGGCGGGCATGAACATGATTTCCGCCGCACAGCGGTTCCATGCCTATGCCAATCCGGCGCGCTTCATGGCGCTGTCGGCGCGGTTGCTTATGCCGCTTGCGGCGTTGACGGCGCTCCTCACCGGCGCAGGGCTCTGGTTCGCGCTCGCCGCCTCGCCGCCCGACTATCAGCAGGGCGAGACGGTGCGCATCATGTATGTGCATGTGCCGTCGGCCTGGCTGGCCATGATGGGTTACGGGGTGATGGCGGTTGCGTCCGCCGTTGCGCTCATCTTCCGGCACCCGCTTGCCGATGTCTGCGCGAAGTCGGCCGCGCCCATCGGCGCCGCCTTCACTTTCCTCGCGCTCCTCACGGGCTCGCTGTGGGGCGCGCCGATGTGGGGCACATGGTGGGAATGGGGCGATGCGCGCCTCGTCTCGATGCTGGTGCTCTTCTTTCTGTATCTCGGTTACATGGCGCTCTGGGCGACCATCGAGGAACCGGTCCGGGCCGCGCGGGCGGCGGCGGTTCTCGCGCTTGTCGGGTCGATCAACCTGCCGGTCATCCGCTACTCGGTCGTCTGGTGGAACACGCTGCACCAGCCGGCTTCCGTTTTCCGCATGGACGGGCCGACCATCGCGCCGTCCATGCTGCTGCCACTCGGGCTGATGGGTGCGGGCTTCACCCTTCTTTTTGTCACGCTGCTGCTGGTGCGCATGCGGGCCGAGATCCTGCGCCGCCGCGTGCGCAATCTGCGTCTTGCCCAGGCTGGCGGCGCGGGCGAGGTGTGAGCATGGCGGAATTTTTCCATATGGGCGGCTATGCCCTCTTCGTCTGGCCGGCTTACGGCGCGGCGCTGCTCGTCGCGGTGGCGCTCATCTGGCAAAGCATCGCGGATTACCGCGCACAGGCGCGGCTTGTCGAAACGCTTGAAAAGGCGGCTGGGGGACGCGTGCGGCGCGCGGCGCATCGCCAAAGCGGAGAGGACCCCTCGTGACTTTCAATTTCCGGCTCGCGGCGCTCATTCCCGTTGCGATCTTCCTGATCCTCGCAGCGCTCTTCTTCGCGGCGATCTATCGCGGCGACCCGTCGCGCGTGCCCTCCGCACTGATCGGACGTTATGTGCCCGAATTCGAGTTGCCGCCGGTCGAGGGACTGGACAAGCCGGGGCTTTCCACGGCCGATTTCGGCAAGGGCGAGCCCGTCATCGTCAATGTGTGGGCGTCCTGGTGCGTGCCGTGCCGGGACGAGATGCCGCTTCTGGTCGAGCTGGGCCGCGTTTCGCGCGCGCCGCTCTTCGGCCTCAACTACAAGGACGATCCGGCGGCGGCGCGGCGTTTCCTCGCCGAACTCGGCAATCCCTTCGCCCGCATCGGCAAGGATGCGACAGGGCGCGCCGCCATAGACTGGGGCGTCTATGGCGTGCCTGAAACCTACATCGTGGATGGAAAAGGGCGCATCGCGCTCAAGCATGTCGGGCCGCTGACGCCCGAGGCGATTGCCGAAGAAATCCTGCCCGCGCTCAAGGAGGCGCGCCTTTCCACAAGAGGATAGGCGCGGCCTCCGGATTTGGGCGTCAGGCCTTCTTGCGGCTTGCAGCAGGCTTTTTCGCGGGTGCCTTGCGCGCCGGCTTCTTTTTCGCGGGCGCACGTTTTGCCGCCTTCGGCGTCTCGTCCTCGATCTTCATGCTCTCGATCGCGGAATTGAGCTGGCCGAGGCCCTTCAGGAGATCCCCCTGCAGCGTCTTCGGCAGCACGTCGAGCAGCGCCTTTTCGGCGGCGATGGCCTTCGGCATCGCGCCCTTGAGCGCGCGGCGGCCGGCAGCGGTGAGGCGCACCGAGTTCGCGCGCGCATCCTCGGCGGTGCGCTTGCGGGCGAGAAGGCCGTTCTTGATCATGCGGCCGATCATGTCGGCGAGCGTCGAGCGGTCGATGCCCGTCCGGTTCACGAGGTCGGTCTGGCTCAGCCCTTCCTCCTCGTTCACCGCGAAGAGCACGATGAACTGGCGCGGCGTGATCGAGCTCGCGCCCATCTGCTGCACGAACTGGTCGTAGGCGAATTGCTGGGCGCGGCGCAACAAATGGCTCAGCGAATTCTCGAGATCGAAACTTCCGGTTGGCTTCCTGGCTGCCATTCGTTCGGTCCTCTGGATTATCAGACACCATAAAGTGTCCGGCGCTGGGGGCGGTGTCCTTCCCGGACAGGTCTCCCGGATCGGGGGAGGGTGATGATTGCGCACAGTCGCGGCGTTTGTGTGGCCGTTTTCGGTCTGGCGCTTTATCATCATCATATGCACCCGCATGCCCCACCTATGCAAGAGGCGGCGTGCGGGAAAGCAGAGTTAAAATTATGTGGATAGGTCTGTGCGCGGACATTCCGCCGCCAGCATTCCGGGTGCGGTCATCCGGTTTCAGCTTCCTCACACAGAATATTTCCGCACCGCAACGTAGCTCCGTGGGCGGACCAACAGGGTGATGCACGGCGATGCAGGACGACAGTAATGAGGGGAATGAAAGGGCCGCCGAGCCGAAGCCGCGGGAGGCGGGCGCGGCCGATGACGTCGCGTTCTCGCGCCGCGTGCCAACGGGAGACAACCTGCCGCGCGACATCTGCGACCGCTGCGGCTTCATTCATTATGTAAACCCCAGGATCGTTGTGGGTTCCGTCGTCATGCATGAGGGAAAGTTTCTTCTGTGCCGCCGTTCCATCGAGCCGCGCCGGGGCTACTGGACGCTGCCTGCGGGCTTCATGGAACAGGGGGAAACGACGGAGGATGGCGCGCGCCGCGAAGCGCGGGAGGAAGCAAATGCCGACATCGCGCTGCGCGACGTGCTGGCGATCTACAACATTCCCCGTATCGCCCAGGTCCAGATCATGTACCGGGCATCTCTCCGGACACCGCATTTTTCCGCCGGCGAGGAAAGTCTCGAAGTCGGCCTTTTCGGCTGGGACGACATTCCGTGGAACGAGCTCGCCTTTCCAAGCGTCCATTGGGCGCTGACGCAATTCCGTTCGGTTATGGACAGGGATGTCATCGCGCCTTTCACGAATCCGGAGGGTGAAAACGGAAATTTCCTCCCGCGTTCTCCTTCAGCGGTCTGAGAGACGTCATCCGCCTGCGGGAAACCCGCTGCTGGAAAAACGGAGAATTTCCCGCCATTGTTTCCCGATTACCGATTCCGGGGAGGGAAAAATGGCAAATGCGGCGGGTGTGGCGCACCGCATGACGGCGGAGGAGCGGCGGGTCATTTTCGCCTCGTCGCTCGGCACCGTTTTCGAGTGGTACGATTTCTATCTCTACGGATCGCTCGCCGCGATCATCTCGGTGCAGTTCTTCTCGGGCGTAAACCCGACAGCCGCCTTCATCTTCGCGCTGCTCGCCTTTGCTGCCGGTTTTGCCGTGCGTCCCTTCGGTGCCATCGTCTTCGGACGGCTTGGCGATCTCGTCGGCCGCAAGCATACTTTCCTCATCACCATCCTGATCATGGGGCTTTCGACCTTCATCGTCGGATTGCTGCCGGGCTATGCCGCCATCGGCTTTGCGGCGCCTGCGATCCTCATCGTGCTGCGTCTCGCGCAAGGCCTCGCGCTCGGCGGCGAATATGGCGGCGCGGCGATCTATGTCGCCGAACACGCGCCGCATGCGAAACGCGGCGCCTATACGGCCTGGATCCAGACCACGGCGACGCTCGGCCTCTTTCTGTCGCTTCTCGTCATCCTCGGTTGCCGGTTGTCGATGGACAAGGAGAGCTTCGATAACTGGGGCTGGCGCATCCCGTTTCTGCTGTCGATCTTCCTGCTCGGCATTTCCGTCTGGATCAGGCTGAAGCTCAACGAGTCGCCGCTGTTCCGGAAAATGAAGGAGGAGGGGACGCTGTCGAAAGCGCCGCTCACGGAGAGTTTCGCGCGGTGGGGGAACCTCAAGATCGTCATCATCGCGCTGATCGGTCTCACGGCGGGGCAGGCGGTCGTCTGGTACACGGGTCAGTTCTACGCACTCTTCTTCCTGACGCAGGTGCTGAAAGTGGAAGGGCAGACGGCCAACATCCTGATCGGCGCGGCGCTGCTTCTCGGCGTGCCCTTCTTCGTGATCTTCGGCGCGCTTTCGGACCGGATCGGCCGCAAGCCGATCATTCTCGCGGGCTGCCTGTTCGCGGTGCTCACCTATTTTCCGCTCTTTTCCGCGCTCACGCATTTCGCCAATCCGGCGCTTGAGCAGGCGCGCGAGCGTTCGCCCGTCGTCGTCATCGCCGGCAACGATGACTGCTCGTTCCAGTTCAATCCGGTGGGCACCGCCGCCTTCACCACGCCCTGCGACGTTGCGAAAAGCGCGCTCGCCAAACGCGGCATTCCTTACGGCAATGCCGCACTTCCGGCCGGGGAAGAGGCGCGCGTCGCGGTCGGCGAAACGGCCATTCCCTCTTTCGATGCGGGCATGGATGCGGACGGGTCGCGACGCGCGGCTTTCGAGGCGACGCTGACGCAGGCACTCGCGGATGCGGGCTATCCCGCTGCCGCCGATCCGGACGCCATCAACTATCCGATGGTCGTCGCGATCCTCTTCATTCTCGTGCTCTATGTGACGATGGTCTACGGGCCGATCGCGGCGATGCTTGTCGAACTTTTCCCGACGCGCATCCGCTACACCTCGATGTCGCTGCCCTATCACATCGGCAATGGCTGGTTCGGCGGCTTCCTGCCGACCGTGTCCTTCGCCATCGTCGCGGCGACGGGCGATATTTATTCGGGGCTCTGGTATCCGGTCATCGTCGCGGCCATGACCTTCGTTGTCGGGCTCATCTTCGTGCCGGAGACGAAAGACCGCGAGCTTCACCCGGAAGGAAGCTGACCTATTCGGCGGCTTCCGTCTCGCTCTTCGGCGCGTGTTTCGTGAGAACGGGAATTTGCGCGATGCCGAAGATCATGGTCAGCGGCATGATGCCGAAGAGCTTGAAGCTCACCCAGAAGTCGGTGGAGAAATTGCGCCAGACGACTTCGTTGACGATGCCGAGCAGAACGAAGAACAGACCCCAGCGCACGGTCAGTATCATCCATCCCTTGTCGGTCAGGTTGAAGGCGCCGTCGAAGAGCTGCTTCATGACGGGCTTTCCCATCGCCGCCGCGCCGAGCAAGGCGGCGGCGAAAAGCGCGTTCACGATGGTGGGTTTCACCTTGATGAACTGATCGTCCTGGAGCCAGATGGTGAGGGCGCCGAAGACCATCACGAAAATGCCGGTGACGAGCGGCATGGTCGGGATCTTCCGGAACTTCACATAGGAATAGGCGAGCGAGATCGCGGTCGCGGCCATGAAGCCGCCGGTCGCGTAAAAAATATTCTGCTCTTTCGCGTTCCCGAAGAATGCGTCGGCGCGCGAGTTCAGCAGAAAAAAGACGACGAGGGGCCCGAGTTCGATCGCCATTCGAACCCATTGCGAGCCGGTCATGCCGCCATGTGTCGCTTCGGCCTTGCTGTCGCTCATGATCTCTCCGGTTCCGGGTCCGTTCAGTTACGCATGGGGCGGTGGCGCGGATCAACGCCGGCGCCTACTTCGCCCCCGTGATCGCGCGGGCATAGGCCTCGGCGTTGAAAGTCTGCAAATCGTCGATCCCTTCGCCCACGCCGATCAGATGCACGGGCAGGCCGAACTTCTTCGCGATGGCGACCAGAATGCCGCCGCGTGCCGTGCCGTCGAGCTTCGTCATCACAAGGCCGGTGATGCCCGCGACCTGCCCAAAGATCTCCACCTGGTTCACGGCGTTCTGGCCGGTCGTCGCATCGAGCACGAGCAGCGTCGCATGCGGCGTCTCGGGGTCGAGTTTGCGGATCACGCGGATCACTTTTTCAAGTTCGGCCATGAGGTCGGCCTTGTTCTGGAGGCGGCCGGCCGTGTCGATCATCAGCACGTCGGCGCCTTCGTCCTTCGCGCGGGCGAGCGCTTCATAGGCAAGGCCGGCCGCGTCGCCGCCGATCTTCGTCGCGCAGACGGGCGCGCCGATCCGCTCGCCCCAGACTTTCAATTGTTCCACCGCCGCCGCGCGGAACGTGTCGCCCGCTGCCAGCATCACCGATTTGCCTTCGGCTTTCAGCTTCGCGCCGATCTTGCCGATGGTGGTCGTCTTGCCGGCGCCATTGACGCCGGTCATCAGGATCACGAAGGGCTTTTTCGTTGCGTCGATGACGAGCGGCTTCTCGACCGGCTTCAGCACGGCGGCGATTTCCCCGGCGAGAATTTCGCGAATCTCTTCGGGGCTCACTTCCTTGTTGTAGCGGTCCTTGCCCACGGCCTCGGTCACGGCGGCTGCCGCATCGAGGCCGAGATCGGCGGAGATCAGCAGTTCCTCCAGCTCTTCCAGCGTCGCCGCGTCGAGCTTCTTCTTCGTGAAGATGCCGGCGATCCCGTCCGACAGGGTCTTTGTCGAGCGGGTCAGCCCTTCCTTCATGCGGCGGAAGAGCGATTTCTTCTCGCCGTTTTCACTCTTCGTTTCGCTCTCGCTCACGCCGCCCTCAAACCTTCGAAACTCTGACCGTCATGCGCGGCAAGACGCAGCGGAAGGATTTCGCCCGCCGTCGCCGCTTCCGCCACGCGCACCGGCGTGAATTGATGCGTGCGCCCGAGCGTTGCCGATTCCATGAGCACGGGCCGCGTCGCGCCGAGCCCTTCTTCGAGATGCGCGCGCACGCGTGCCCGGCCTTTCGCGCGCAGCCTTTCGGCGCGGGCCTTGCTCACGTCGCGGGCCACCTGCGGCATCTTCGCGGCGGGTGTGCCGGGGCGCGGGCTGAACGGGAAGACGTGCAGCCAGGTCAACCCGCATTCGCCGACGAGGCGCATCGTGTTCTCGAACATTTCGTCCGTCTCGGTCGGGAAGCCAGCGATGAAATCCGCGCCGAAAACGATGTCGGGGCGGAGCTTGCGGACCTCCTCGCAGAAGCGGATCGAATCGTCGCGCAGATGGCGGCGCTTCATCCGCTTCAGGACCATGTCGTCGCCCGACTGCAGCGAAAGATGGAGATGCGGCATCAGCCTTTCTTCGTCCGCGATGAGCCGCATCAGATCGCCGTCCGCTTCGATCGAGTCGATGGACGAAAGCCGCAGGCGTTCGAGGTCCGGCACGAGCTTCAAAATGCGCCGCGCGAGATTGCCGAGGCTCGGGGCGCCCGGCAGATCGCTTCCGTAAGAGGTCATGTCGACGCCGGTCAGCACCACTTCGCGGCAGCCGTTTTCGACGAGGATGCGCACCTGCGCCACGACCTCGCCCGCGGGAACGCTGCGCGACGGCCCGCGGCCATAGGGAATGATGCAAAAGGTGCAGCGGTGGTCGCAGCCGTTCTGCACCTGCACGAAGGCGCGCGTGCGGCCGAGACCCTGCACCAGATGGCCGGCCGTCTCCGTGACCGACATGATGTCGTTGACGCGCACCTTCTCGTTCGCATGGAGGGCAAGGGCAGGCTGCCAGCTAGCGGCCTGCATCTTTTCGTCGTTGCCGAGCACGAGATCGACTTCGGGCATGGTGGCGAATTCGTCCGGGTTCACCTGTGCCGCGCAGCCTGTCACGACGATGCGCGCTTGCGGGTTCTCGCGGCGCGCCTTGCGGATCGCCTGCCGGGCCTGGCGTTCGGCTTCCGCCGTCACCGCGCAGGTGTTGAAGACAATGGCGCCGTCGAGGCCCGCCGCATCGGTATGACCGCGCATGACTTCGGATTCGTAGGCGTTGAGGCGGCAGCCGAAGGTGACGATTTCGGTTCCCCTCTTCATGCCGCCGCTCCCGAAAGAAGCGCGGGGTCGAGCTCGCCCTCATAATCGAGCATCACGGGGCCGGTCATGTAGATGTGATTGTCCGCCTCGCGCCATTCGACGGTGAGGTCGCCGCCGGGCAGGCTCACCGTGATCTCGCGTTCGGTCTTGCGGCGGCGGATGGCGGCAACGGTCGCCGCGCAGGCCGCCGTGCCGCAGGCGCGCGTCAGCCCGGCGCCGCGCTCCCATGTGCGCAGCTTCAGATGCGTCGGCGAAAGGACCTCGGCCACCGAAATATTCGCGCGCTCGGGAAAGAGCGGGTGATGCTCAAGCATGGGGCCCGAGCGTTCGAGGTCGATCGCGTCCGCGTCGTCCACGAAGAAGACCGCATGCGGGTTGCCGACATTGACGACGCCCGGCGAATGCATGATCGGGTTTCCGAGCGGCCCGATTTCGAGTTCGATGCCGCGCGTGTCCCGGAACTCCTCGGAGAGCGGGATTTCGTCCCACCTGAGACGCGGGGCGCCCATATCGACCGTGATGTTGCCGTCATCGGCGCGGGTTGCCACCGTGTCGCCGCCCAGCGTCTCGATGACGACGGCGTCCTTGCCCGTTTCGTCGAGGATGAGCTTGCCGATGCAGCGGGCCGCGTTGCCGCAGGCCTCCACCGTGCCGCCATCCTGATTGCGGATGCCCATGAAGGCATCGCCGCCATGGCGCGGTTCCTCGATGGTGATGAGCTGATCGCAGCCGATGCCCTTGTCCCGGTCGGCGATGGCGCGCGCGAGCGCATCCGTCAGCGCCAGCGGCTCGCGGCGCAGGTCCAGCACGACAAAATCGTTGATGATGCGCACTTATATGGCCCTTTTTGGCCGCTTGTGCCAGTAGTGGGAAAATCGTCGCGGGGGAGAAGGGAATGAGGGGCATCATGGTCTGGGGGCTCGGTCTTGCCGGGGCGGTTCTCGTTCTGGCGCTTGCCGGCGGTTTCGTCCGGGTGAACCGGCTTTTCGAGGCGCCGGAGGCCAGGCATGTGGCCTCGCTTGCCGCCGAGGCCGGGGCGGAGCGGCTGATGACGGTCTTCGCCCATCCCGATGACGAGCAGCTTGCGAACGGGCTCATCACCTCGGCCAGGGCCGGCGGCGTCTTCGTGGCGCAGGTGACGGCGACACGGGGCGAGGCGGGCACGCAGGTGCCGGTTGTCGCAAGGCAGAGCGATCTCGGGATCGTCCGTCACGCGGAAGTGCTGAAAAACGGCTTTGCGCTCGGCATCGACGAGCAGGAAGTCTGGGACTATCCCGATGGCGGCTTGCCGGAGGTGCCGATGGAGGAGCTTGTCTCCCGCGTTGCGGAGGCGATGGCGCGCTACAGGCCCGATCTCGTCGTCACCTTCTGGCCCGCGAGCGGCGCGACCGGGCACAAGGATCACATGCGGATCGGGCTCGCCGCCGAACAGGCGATCCTGCGCTTGCGCAAAAGCGGCGCGGATTATCGGGGGCCCTCCCATATTGCCTATGCGCTGACGCCTGCCCGTGCGATGGCGCGGCTGGGCGGGGAGCGCGGCAGCTTCGTCGCCGCAAACCAGCCGGCGCCGAGCCATTCCCTTCCCGGCAACATCGCGTCCAAGCTCAAGGGCTGGGAGATCCACGCCTCGCAGGGCGATTATGTCCGCAAGGCTTACGGCGTTCCCGCCCGTCTCCTCTATCTCGTCTGGGACAAGGAGTTTTATGCATTGCGGAATGCCGCCGATATCGGGAAAGGCGAATAATGGAAAACCTCCTGCCGCTCGCGGCCGAAGTCGCCGGCTTGCTGAAGCACCGAGGCGAGACGCTCGCCCTGTCGGAAAGTTCCATGGGCGGGCTCGTCTCGGCGGCGCTGGTCGCCCAGCCCGGCGCCTCCGCCTTCTATCTCGGCAGCACCGTCATCTATACGCGGGGGGCCGCCAGGGCGCTTTACGCGCTCCAGGGTCCGCCCGCGCCGGATGTGAAACCGCTGACGGAACCTTACGTGGCGGCGATGGCCGAAGTGGTGCGGGAGAAGTTCGGGGCGACATGGGCGCTTGCCGAAATGGGCGCGTCCGGGCCTTCCGGTTCGCCTTACGGGCCGGGGCCCGGCACAGCGGTGGTCGGGCTTGCGGGGCCCCACCCGGCTTCGATCACGGTCAGCACGGGCATGGCGGAGCGCGCCGCCAATATGCGGGCCTTCGGGGTGGCGGCGCTCGAATTGCTGAAAGAGCGGCTTACCAGAGCCTCGTGACGCCATAGGTGTCGAACCGCGTCTCGTTCGAGACGAGCGTCAGCTCTTCGCAGAGCGCCTGCGCGATCAGCATGCGGTCGAAAGGATCCTTGTGGTGCCCGTCCAGCGCGCCTGCCATCTGGCCATGGATCATGGTAACGGGAAGTTCGACAAAGCCTCCCGACGCAACGGCTTTTGCCACGTCACCGGCGAGGACGACCGCTTCTGGCGGCAGCTTTCCGATCTTGTGCTTGATGCTGATTTCCCAGGCCGATGCAGCGCTTACAAGGACATCGTTCGCTGTGTCTGCAATCGCCGCCGACGCCTTTGGCGACAACAAAGGATTTTCGAGCACCCACCAGATGAGCGCATGGGTGTCGAGCAGAAGCCGCACCTATTCGATGCCCCAGAGCTTGAGCTCCTCGTCGGACAAGGGCTCGAAGAATTCCGGGCCGATGGTGAACATGCCCTTCATGCGGCCCGGCTTGCGTTTGGGCTTCGGTGCGGGATCGGCGGCCACGAGCTTTGCCACCGGCTTGTTGCCGCGCGCGATCACGATCTCCTCTCCCGCTTCCACGCGGGCGAGCAGCTTGGAGAGTTCGGTCTTCGCCTTGTGGATGGTGACGGTCTCGGTCATGAAGCTGTTTCCGGGGTTAGCTAAGTTAGCTTAGCTAAGTTAGCTAACTACATACCCGAGTCAAGCCCATGCCCGCCGATATTGACTTCCCGGCGCCCGGCCCCTAGGTTCCGCCCACGTTTTCGGGACATTACCTGCGCCCGACCCGCCCGAGGCATCGCGCCCGGGTCAACTTCCGCCGGCGATATTCGCTCGCGGAAGCGTTTTTGCTTTGTGTGACAAGGATTTAGCGAACCCGTGTTCGAAAATCTCTCAGGCCGTCTCGGCGACGTTCTTTCCAGGCTCAAGGGGCGCGGCTCCCTGAGCGAGAAGGACGTAGACGAGGCCATGCGCGAAGTGCGGCGGGCCCTTCTCGAGGCCGACGTCGCGCTGCCGGTCGCCAAGTCCTTCATCGACAAGGTGCGCGAACGGGCCATCGGCCATGAAGTGCTGAAGTCCGTCACGCCGGGCCAGCAGGTCATCAAGATCGTTCACGACGAACTGGTCGAAATGCTGGGCGGGGCGGAGGCCGATACCTCGATCTCGCTGCGCGCCGCCGCGCCCGTCGTGCTGATGATGGTGGGCCTCCAGGGCTCGGGCAAGACGACCTCCACCGCCAAGATCGCCAAGCGGCTGACCACGCGCGACAAGCGCAAGGTCATGATGGCCTCGCTCGACACGCGCCGTCCCGCCGCGCAGGAACAGTTGAAGGTGCTTGGCGAGCAGGTGGGCGTCGCCACGCTGCCGATCATTGCGGGCCAGCAGCCGGTCCAGATCGCCCGGCGCGCCGTCGAGGCCGCGCGGCTCGGCGGTTTCGACGTGCTGATGCTCGACACGGCGGGCCGCATCCATATCGACGAAGAGCTGATGGCCGAAGTCGCCGAAGTGCGCGACATCGCCAGCCCTCACGAGACATTGCTTGTCGCCGACAGCCTGACCGGTCAGGACGCGGTCAATGTCGCCGAACAGTTCAATGCCCGCATCGGCGTCACCGGCATCGTGCTGACGCGCGCCGATGGCGACGGGCGCGGCGGCGCGGCGCTTTCCATGCGCGCCGTCACGGGCGTGCCGATCAAGCTTCTCGGCACCGGCGAAAAGATGGACGCGCTGGAGGATTTCCGCGCCGACCGTGTCGCTGGCCGCATCCTCGGCATGGGCGACGTCGTCAGCCTTGTCGAAAAGGCCGCCGAGAGCATCGACGCCGAAAAGGCGGAGAAGATGGCCGAGCGGCTCCGCAAGGGCCAGTTCGACCTCGACGATCTCGCCGAACAGCTTCGCCAGATGGGCCGCATGGGCGGCATGAAGGGGCTCCTCGGCATGTTGCCGGGCGTCGGCAAGGCGCAGATGCAGGCCGCGCAGGCGCATATGGGCGACGGCACGATCAAACGCCAGATCGCCATTGTCTCCTCGATGACGAAGGCCGAGCGCGAGAACCCGAAGCTCCTCAACGCGAGCCGCAAGAAGCGCGTCGCGAAGGGCTCGGGGACGGAAGTACAGGAGATCAACCGGCTCCTCAAGATGCACCGCCAGATGGCGGACATGATGAAGACGATGAGCCGCCAGAAGGGCGGCATGTTATCGAAACTCTTCGGTGGCGGTGGTGGTGGCAGCGCGATGCCCGACCTTCCGCCGGAACTCGCAAACGATCCGAAGGCGCTCCAGAAGGCGCTTTCCCCGGGCGGTATGGGCGGTATGGGCGGCCTGCCAAAGGGATTGCCCGGCCTCCCGGGTTCCGGCTTTGGCGGCATGCCGGCCGGTCTTCCGGGGCTGCCGTCCGGCAAGAAGAAAAAGTAACGCGCGCAAGATTCGTATACGGATGAATGAAATTCCGGCCCGACAGTTTGGCTGGACTGCATGAAAGGTAAGACAAGATGGCTCTGAAAATCCGGCTCGCCCGTGGCGGCGCAAAGAAGCGGCCCTTCTACCGTGTGGTGGTCGCCGATACGCGCGCGCCCCGCGATGGCCGCTTCATCGAGAAGATCGGTACGTTCAACCCGCTGCTCGCCAAGGACGATGCCGCGCGCGTCGTGCTCGATGTCGAGCGTGCGAAGCACTGGGTCGGTGTTGGCGCGCTGCCGACCGACCGCGTTGCCCGCTTCCTGAGCGATGCCGGCGTGCTGACGCGCGCGGCCCGCAGCAACCCGGAAAAGGCAAAGCCGAAGGCGAAGGCGCAGGAGCGTCTCGAAGCCGCGCGCATGGCGGCCGAAGAAGCCGCCGCGGCTGCGAAGGCTGCCGCCGAGGCGCCCGCCGAAGCGGCTCCCGCCGAGGAAGCTCCTGCCGAAGAGGCGCAGGCGTAATCGCGCTTGCGCATCGCGCCGATGGCTGACGAGCGGAACGGCAAGGTCTGTCTGGGCGTCGTCACCGGCGCGCATGGCGTGCGCGGGCTCGTGAAGGTGAAACCCTTCACGGAGGAGCCCGAAGGCGTCGCCGCCTATGGTCCGGTCGAGACGAAGGACGGGGCGAGGCGGTTCGTCATTGAGACGAAGGGCATGGCGAAGGATCTCGTCATCTGCCGTCTCGAGGGCGTGACCGACCGCGACGTCGCCGCGGCACTCCGGGGCACCGAACTCTACGTGCCGCGCGAGCGCCTGCCGCAAACGGACGAGGACGAGGAAGGCTGGTATCACGCCGACCTCATCGGGCTCCTTGCGGTCGGCGTCGACGGCACGCCTTATGGCCGGGTCGTCGGGGTCGAGAATTTCGGGGCGGGCGACCTCCTCGAAATCGCGCCCGAAGAAGGCGGCGAGACAGTGCTGATGAGCTTCACGGACGAGAACGTCCCTGAAGTCGATATCGAAGGCGGGAAGGTCGTGATCGACCCGCCGCCCGGCACGTTCGGCGGCGAGGCGGTTGCGGGAGCGCCCGATGCGTGAAAGCTGGCCGGCCACCGTGCTGACGCTCTTTCCGGAGATGTTTCCGGGGCCCCTGGGCCTTTCGCTCGCGGGCCGGGCGCTGGAAGCGGGGACATGGTCGCTGGACGCGGTCGATATCCGCTCCTTCGCGACCGACCGGCACCGCTCCGTGGACGATACGCCGGCAGGCGGGGGCCCGGGCATGGTGATGCGGGCGGATGTCGTGGCGGCGGCGGTCGATGCGGTCCACGGACCGGACGACAGGCGGCCGTTGATCTATCTGAGCCCGAGGGGGCGGCCTCTTACCCAGCAAAGGGTCAGGGAACTGGCCTCCGGGCCCGGCGTGGCGCTTCTGTGCGGGCGCTTCGAAGGGCTCGACCAGCGGGTCATCGAGGCGCGGGCGATGGAAGAGATCAGCCTCGGGGATTTCGTCCTTTCGGGCGGAGAACCGGCGGCTCTGGCGCTTCTCGATGCCGTGGTCCGGCTTCTGCCGGGCGTCATGGGCAAAGAGGCGTCCGGCGAGGACGAAAGTTTCGAAAGCGGGCTCCTTGAGTACCCGCACTACACGCGGCCCCCGCTCTTCGAGGGCCGTGAAATTCCGCCGGTTCTCGTTTCCGGCGACCATGCAAAGGTTAAGGCATGGCGCCGGGAGAGGGCCGAAGAGACCACCAGGCAGCGGCGGCCCGATCTCTGGGAGAAATTTCTCCGGAAA
>PHEF01000169.1 GCA_002842875.1 Alphaproteobacteria bacterium HGW-Alphaproteobacteria-3
CCATGCGGAAATCCGCGACTTCGACGGCGTGCTCTACTGCAACGACGGCGACTGGGTGGAAAGCTGCACGGCGCTCTCCGAGGACGAAACGGGCGCGCTTTCCCTCATCGCCTGGCAGACCTTCTCCTGGGACACCGAACTCGCGAATGGCGAGACGGAACCCGCGGACGAAGAGGACATGCCCCAAACGGTGCCAACGGCTGCCTGACATGCCCCATACAACCGAACCCCTTTCCTCCACGCCCCGCAAGAAGCGCCGCGTGGCAAGGCTTCTCGGCCGCCTGCGCGGACGCCCGCTGCCGCGCGATGTCGGCCGCTTCTGCGAGACGCTGCGCATCGTCATCGTGTCCGACGCCGCGCCGCCGCAGGTGAACGGCGTGGTGCGCACGCTGCAGCAGCTCACGCAGAACCTGACCGCGCTCGGCCATGAGGTGACCTTCATCACGCCCGACCTCTTCACCACCGTGCCGATGCCGAGCTATCCCGAAATCAGGCTCGCGCTCTTTCCCGGCCGCAAGGTCGCGCGGCTGATCGGGGACGCGAACCCGAACGCAATCCACATCGCGACGGAAGGGCCGCTGGGCATGGCGGCACGCCGCTTCTGCATTCGCAAAGGCATTCCCTTCTCGACATCGTTTCACACGCGCTTTGCCGAATACCTGAACGCGCGCACCGGCATTCCGCTCTCATGGGGCTATGCGTTTCTCCGGCGCTTCCATGCGAAATCGGCGGCGCTGATGGTGGCGACGCCTTCGCTGCAGGCGGAGCTGCGGGAACGTGGCTTCGGCGAACCGGTGATCTGGTCGCGCGGCGTCGATACCGAACTCTACAAGCCCCGGCCCGATCTCGCCGCCGGGCACCCGATGGGCCTCGCGCGTCCGGTCTGGCTCAATGTCGGGCGCGTGGCGGTCGAAAAGAACATCGAGGCCTTCCTCGAACTCGATCTGCCGGGCACCAAGATGGTGGTGGGCGACGGACCGCGCCTCGACTATCTGAAGAAGAAGTTTCCCGAAACGCATTTCGCCGGGCCGCTCTTCGGCGAAGAACTGGCGGAAGCCTATGCGGCGGCGGATGTCTTCGTGTTTCCGAGCCGGACCGACACGTTCGGCCTCGTGCTGATCGAGGCGATGGCGGCGGGAACGCCCGTCGCGGGCTATCCCGTGCAGGGGCCGGGCGACGTGCTCGCCTTCACGGCGGATGGCGCGAAGGCCGGCGCGCTGGACGAAGACCTGAAGACCGCCTGCATGGCGGCGCTGCGCCTCAAGCGCGAGGACGCGCGGGCCTATGCGATGACTTTCGCCTGGGACGCCTGCGCGAGACAGTTCATTTCGAACCTCGCGCTGGAAGAGATGCCGGTGGAGGAAGAGACGGCGGCGAGGGAAGCCGTGGCGACGGCGTAAGACCTCGCCCCCACCCCAAACGGGCTTCTCCCGTTTGACCCTCCCCGAGGGATTCCTCTGCGAAACCGTCGCATTGGAGGCTGCCGGGTATGAGGGTCGATGTTTTATTCGATGTTGCCCCTGTTATTGCGGTTCGATCTTGTGCGTTGCGGCGGGTCCGGCGCTGGGGGTCATGTCGCGGGATGCATGCTGGCCCGTCTGAGATTGTAGACGGTGGCGAAGGCGGTGTAGTCGGCGGCGTTGGCGGCGAGGCTGTGACATCTGGTTCGGGCGCCGCCATAGAGCCGTTTGAGGGCACTGAACACGGCCTCGACGGGTGCGCGGCGCCGGGCGATGAGATCGTTGCGGCGCTTCTGCCAGCGC
>PHEF01000170.1 GCA_002842875.1 Alphaproteobacteria bacterium HGW-Alphaproteobacteria-3
CGCGAAATATGTCTACCGCGTGAAGCAGCCCTCCGATCTCGTCAAGGTCGGCGTCTTCACGAAGGAGGAATACCAGACCTTCCGCAAGGCGGAGAATTTTCTCTGGGCGGTGCGCTGCGAGCTGCACTTCCTCACCGGCCGCGCCGAGGAGCGCATCACCTTCGATCTCCAGACCGAAATGGCCAAACGTCTCGGCTATCAGGAGCATCGCGGGCTGAAAGCCGTCGAGCGATTCATGAAGCATTATTTCCTGGTCGCCAAGGATGTCGGCGATCTGACGCGCATCTTCTGCGCCGTGCTGGAAGATCAGGAAAAGAAGAAGAGGCCCTCCATCGGCCGCTTCATGCAGGCCATGCGCCGCAAGAAGGTCATTCGCGGCTTCACCGTGGAGACGGGCCGCCTCTCCGTCTCGAACCCCGCCTTCTTCGAGAAGGACCCGGTCAACATTATCCGCCTCTTTCATGTCGCCGACCAGCATGGCCTCGACATTCACCCCGACGTTTTGAAGCTCGTCACGCGTTCGCTGAAATACGTCGATGCCTCGCTGCGCCGGAACGAGGAGGCGAACCGTCTCTTCCTCGAAATTCTCGCCTCGAAAAAGACGCCCGAAATCACGCTGCGCCTGATGAACGAGGCGGGCGTGCTCGGCCGCTTCGTGCCCGATTTCGGCCGCATCGTCGCGCTGATGCAGTTCAACATGTATCACCACTACACGGCGGACGAGCACCTGCTGCGCGCCATCGGCATCCTCTCCGAAGTCGAGAAGGGCAAGCAGCGCGACGAATATCCGCTCGCCCACGAACTCATGGGCAAGCTGAAAAGCCGCAACGCGCTCTACATGTCGGTCTTCCTGCACGACATCGCCAAGGGCCGCGACGAGGATCATTCGGACGCAGGCGCCGCCATCGCGCGCCGCCTCTGTCCGCGCCTCGGCATGAGCGAGGGCGAAACGGAAACGGTCGCCTGGCTCGTGCAGAACCATCTCGTCATGTCCGACGTCGCCCAGCGCCGCGACATCGCCGATCCGCGCACGGTCCGCGACTTCGCCGATCTCGTGCAGGGCCCGGAGCGGCTGCGCATGCTCTATGTGCTCACCGTCGTCGACATCAAGGCGGTCGGACCCGGCGTCTGGAACGGCTGGAAGGGGCAGTTGCTGCGCCAGCTCTATTTCGAAACGGAAGCGCTGCTGCAGGGCGGCGAGAGCGCGCTCAACCGCAAGGCCCGCGTGGTGGAAGCGAAGGAAGCCTTGGCCGCGCGTCTTTCCGATTGGTCGAAAGCGGCGGTGGATCGCTATCTCAGGCGCCATGGCGACGCCTACTGGCTATCCACCGGCACGGACATGCAGGAGCGTCACGCCCGCTTCATCGAGGAGGTGAAGGACGAGCCGCTGGCCATCGCCGCCGCGCCCGAGCCCACGCGCGCCGTCACCGCGCTGACGCTCTACACGCAGGACCATCCCGGCCTCTTCGCGCGTTTCGCGGGCGCCTGCGCCGTGCTCGGCATGAACATCGTCGACGCGAAGATTTTCACCACACGCGACGGCATGGCGCTCGACATGCTCTGGGTGCAGGACCCCGACGGCACGGCGATCCGCGAGGAGCGCCGCATCCGCCGTCTCGAAGACATGATCCGGAAAGTTCTCGCGGGCGAGGTGCTGCCGCCCGACGCGATCGAGAGCCGTCAGCGCCGCGAGCGCCGCGCCGATGCCTTCACCGTCGCCCCCCAGGTCTTCATCGACAAT
>PHEF01000171.1 GCA_002842875.1 Alphaproteobacteria bacterium HGW-Alphaproteobacteria-3
CGCCGCATCAGAGGCCGGACATATGACCGCAAGCGATCCGACGCATGATCAAATCCAGTCCTTGCAAAACAGGGGGCCGTCCACATATGCCGGATCAAGCCCGGCAATGACATGTAGTTTGGAGAATGTGGAAATGAGTTCGAGCGATCATCGCATCCGCGACGACTTCCGGAGACAGGCACTTGCCTGCGAGGCGCTGGGCTCGCCTTTTACCTCGCGCCTCTGCCGCCTTCTCGGCGAGCGGTTGAACGGCACGTCGCGTTTCGGCGCACGCGTGCTCGGCTGGCAGGGCAGGCCCGACAGCGATGCGCTCCCCTTGCGCGCGGCGGGCGCCCTCCATGCGCTGAAGCGGCAGGGCGATGCGGGACTCATTGCGGTCTACCCGCCGAACGAAGCGGACAACGAAACGCTGTGGCGCGCGCTCGATGTGGCGATGGCCGGCCATGACGACTTTCTGACGCGCTTTCTCGACAGCGCGCCACAGACGAACGAGGTCTCGCGCTCAAGCGCGATCCTTGGGCTCGCGCTGCATGTCGCGAAGCGCGTTGGCCTTCCGCTCGATGTTTACGAGATCGGCGCGAGCGGCGGGCTCAATCTCGGCTTCGATGCTTATGCCTACGAGTTGGGGGACGCGCGCTGGGGCGATGCGGCAAGTCCGGTGAAGATCGTCTCGGAATGGCAGGGCACGCTGCCGCCGCTCGATGCGGATTTGCGGGTTGCCTCGCGCAAGGGCTCGGACCTCAATCCGCTCGATGCGTCGGATGAGGGGCAGCGCGAGCGGCTGCTCTCCTACATATGGCCAGACCAGACGGCGCGGCTGGCACGGATCGAGGCGGCGCTCAGGGAGACGGCCCACATGGGGGTGAAGGTCGAACGGGCGGATGCGGCGGACTGGGTCGAGCGCGAATTCGCCGCGCCGGGTGGGAAGGGCCGGGCGCGCGTGCTGATGCATACGATCATGTGGCAATACATGCCCCGCGAGACGCAGGCGCGGATCGAGGCAGCGATGGAACGGGCGGGCGCGGCGGCGACGAAGGATACGCCGCTCGCCTGGATATCGGTCGAAGCGGACAGGAAGGACACGATGTCGGCGAGCGTAAGGCTTCGGATGTGGCCGCACGGCACGGACGAGGAACTCGGCCGCGCGGATTTTCACGGGAGGTGGGTGAGGTGGGGGTGAGATGTCCAACTTGCCGCCATCCCTGGATTGCTCCCCCCCTCCTCCGGAGCTTCGGCGGACAGGTCGCTTCGCTCGCAATGACGGGGAAGGGGCGCGGACGGTTTTCTGCGCGCGCTTAACCCACGAATGTCACCCCGGGATTTATTCCCGGGGCCCACTCGCCTTCATCCTTGCGGCAACGTGGATTGGGCCCCGGCAACGAGTGCCGGGGTGACACCGAGGGTGAGGCGATGTCATTCCGCAAATATCAACGTCGTCATCGCGAGGCCACCGTCAGGCGGCCTTGGCGACCCATTGGGTGTTGCGGAATACGGTGAAGCCCTGTGGATTGCCGCGTCGCGGCTTCGCCGCTCCTCGCAATGACGGAGAGGGGCAGATATCACACCTTCAACCTGTACCCCGTGCGGAAGATGTACCAGATGGCGGCGGTGCAGAGGATGAGGAAGCCGAAGATGGCGAGGAGGCTCAGTTCGATGCCGACATCGGACGAGCCGTAGAAGCTCCAGCGGAAGCCGGAGACGAGATAGACCACCGGATTGAACAGCGTCACCGTCTGCCAG
>PHEF01000063.1 GCA_002842875.1 Alphaproteobacteria bacterium HGW-Alphaproteobacteria-3
AAAACCGCGAAAATACTAGGGTTTCCCGTTGACGCCCATGATATCCCATGATATCCCATGATGTCCCGTAAAAAGGCCATGCTGCCCCGATTGGTGCCAGCCGGTCCCGTGGACAAGAGCCCCGAAGGCAGGAGGGGCGGCCCGATAAAGGGGAAGAGGTCGGACGATGGAGTCGTTCCGGGGGCGTTTCACGAACAAGATCGACTCGAAGGGACGGGTATCCGTTCCTGCGAAGTTTCGTGCCGTGACGATCGCCCAGGGCCTCAATGGCGTGATCCTGTTTCCGCCGCTCAATCCGGGCGCCTTCGTCGAGGGCTGCGGCCCCGCGTTTTCGGACATCATCGACCAGATGCTCGACCGGCTCGATCCCTTCGCGCCCGAGCGCCAGACCTTGTCGGCGGTTCTGATCGGCGAGAGCGCGGAGCTGACCTTCGACTCCGACGGGCGCGTGATCCTGCCAGAGACGCTCCGCAACATTGCCGGCATTTCCGATGAGGCGACCTTTGTGGGCATGGGGCAGCGCTTCCAGGTCTGGGAGCCGAAGGCCTATGACGCCTATTACGCCAAGGCGCTGGAGGACGCGCAGAAGTACCGCGATCTGCTGCGGTCCCCCTCGGCGCAGGGTGGGGGCGGCCAATGAGCGGTGCCGGCCAAAGCCATAGCCCTCATGTTCCGGTCATGCTGACCGATGTTCTCGACGTGCTGAAACCCCGCGACGGCGGCATCTATGTGGACGGAACCTTCGGGGCGGGCGGCTATACGCGTGCGATCCTCGGCTCGGCAGATTGCGCGGTGCTTGCGATCGACCGCGACCCGAGCGCGATCCTGCGCGGCCGCGCGCTCGAACCAGAATTCGGCGGCCGCCTCACGCTGATCGAAGGCTGTTTTGGCGACATGGAGCGGCTCGTCCGCGCGCTCGGCCATGAGACGGTGGACGGCGTGGTCTTCGATGTCGGCGTGTCCTCCATGCAGATCGACCAAGCGGAGCGCGGCTTCTCGTTCCAGCAGGACGGGCCGCTCGACATGCGCATGAGCGGGGAGGGCCCTTCCGCCGCCGATGCGGTGAACCATCTGGACGAAAGCGATCTTGCGCGCATCATCGCCGTCTATGGCGAGGAGAAGCGTGCCCGCGCCGTCGCCCGTGCCATCGTGGCGGCGCGCGAGGAAGCGGAGCTCCATCGGACGCTCGAACTCGCGGAGATCGTCTCGCGGGTGATCGGCCGCCGTCCGCAGGACAAGATCCATCCCGCGACGCGAACCTTTCAGGCGTTGCGCATTTTCGTGAACGACGAGCTTGGCGAGCTGGCGCGCGGTCTCTCCGGCGCCGAGGCGCTGCTTCATGACGGCGGCCGGCTCGCCGTTGTCGCCTTTCACTCGCTGGAAGACCGGATCGTGAAACGCTTCCTCGTCGAGCGGACGGGGCGGGCGGGCCGCGCCAATCGCTACATGCCCGCGAGCGAGGAGATCGTACCTTCCTTCCGAGAAATCTCGCACAAGGCGCGCAAGGCTTCGGAAGCCGAGATCGAAACGAATGTCCGCTCCCGCTCGGCGAAGCTTCGTGCCGCCGAACGCACGGGCGCGCCCGCGGTGCCACTCGACCTTGCCGCGCTTGGCATGCGGAACATGCCGTCCTTCCTGGGAGGGGCCGCATGATCCGCGTCATCAACCTTCTGCTGGTGCTTGCCGTCATCGGCCTGTCGGTCGGGCTCTACGACATCAAATATCGCGCCGAGACGGCGGATCGCCATGCGCGCCAGCTCGAGGGCCGGATCGCGAAGGAAGAGGAAGCGATCCGCGTTCTGCGCGCCGAGTGGAGCTACCTCAACCAGCCGGAACGGCTGCAGGAGCTTGCCAAGCGCTACACGGAACTGACGCCACTCACCGCGGCGCAGATCGGTACTTTCGAGGATGTGCCGATGCCGCATATGGCGGACGAATTCTATGTGCCACAGCGCCAGCCGCTCGGCGGCTATGCCGGCGTTTCGACCGGCGGGAGTAGTGTCCAATGATCGGCGCAGGCATCGGATCGAGGATCGGCCGCAACGCCGACATACATTCGCAGGGGCGTTATCTGCCGCCCGGCCACGACGCCATCGCCAAGCCGCGCGCGCGGCGTCAGGGCGGGGCGGAAGGCCGCACGCCCTCGCAGCGCCGCATCTTCCTCTCGCTTGCGCTTTTTGCCGCTTGCTTCACGCTGGTTGGCGCGCGGCTCGTCGGCCTCGCCATCATGGGTGGCGACGGTGGAGACAATATCGCTGTCGCGAGCGGGTCGACACAAATCCACCGGCCGGACATCGTGGACCGGAACGGCGAGGTCATGGCGACGGATATCGCGACGGCATCGCTCTTTGCCGATGCGCGCTATGTCATCGATCCGGCGGAGACCGCCCGCCAGCTCGTGGGCGTGCTGCCGGACCTCAACGTCAAGGACGTGACGGCAAAGCTTGAAGCCGGCGGGGCTTTCGTCTGGCTCAAGCGCGATCTCACGCCGAAGCAGCAATATGCGGTCCATTATCTCGGTATGCCGGGGCTCGATTTTCGTAGCGAACAGAAGCGCGTCTATCCGAACGGCAAGACCGGCTCCAACGTGCTCGGCATGGTCGATATCGACAATCGCGGCATCGCGGGCATCGAGCGCTACATGGACAAGTCGCTCGGCCGCGCGGATGACACAGGACGGCCCAATTTCGACCGCAACAGCACGCTCATGCTGTCCGTCGACCTTCATGTGCAGCACGCGCTGCGCGACGAACTCGAGAAGTCGATGGCTGAATTCAGGGCGCTGGCCGCGGTTGGCGTCATCATGGACGTACATACGGGCGAAGTGGTCGCGATGACCTCGCTGCCCGATTTCGATCCGAACGACCCGATGGCCTCGCCGGACGACACGCGGTTCAACCGCGCGACGCTCGGCGTCTATGAAATGGGCTCCGTCTTCAAGGCGGTGACGCTTGCTGCCGCGCTGGACAGCGGACGGGTCCGTCTCGACGGGCGCTTCGATGCGACGCAGCCGCTGCAGGTGGCGCGTTTCAAGATTCACGACTATCACGCGGAGAACCGCTGGCTTTCCGTGCCCGAGGTCTTCGTCCATTCCTCGAATATCGGCACGGCGAAGATCGCGCTTCAACTCGGCGGGGAAGAGCACCGCCAGTACCTCCAGCGCTTCGGACTGCTGACGCGGCCGCAGATCGAGCTGCCGGAAGCAGGCGCGCCGCTGACGCCCGCGCGCTGGACGGAACTCGCAACGATCACGACATCCTTCGGTCACGGCATCGCGGTGACGCCGCTTCAGGTCGCGAGCGCCGTTTCGACCATCGTCAATGGCGGGTTCAAGGTGGAGCCGACCTTCCTGCGGCACAACGAACCGCGGCTCGGCGAGCGGGTGATCTCCGCGGAGACGAGCGCGACCATGCGCGGGCTGTTGCGCCTGGTCGTCATGGAAGGGACGGGCCGCAAGGCCGATGTGGCGGGTTATCCCGTGATGGGCAAGACGGGCACGGCGGAGAAGCCGATGAATGGCGGCTATTCGCGCACCAAGCTCATCACCTCTTTCATCAGCGCCTTTCCGGCGAACGATCCGCGCTACGCCATGATCGTGATGTTCGACGAACCGAAGGCCACCAAGGAAACCTACGGCTATGCGACAGCGGGCTGGAACGCAGCGCCGGTGACGGCACGCGTGATCTCGCGCGTGGCGCCGCTGCTCGGCATAACGCCGGCGACGAAGCCGCAGGAAAGCGACGTTCTGAGGGAGGCGAAGCTCGTTTCTTTCGGGACAGCGAACGGACAGTGAGATTCAGGCCCGCTCCGGGGGAGCGGGCGGCGCGGCCGGATGGTTCGCGTTGAGTAGACGGCACGAACGGAATGTTGGGTGACATGCAGCTTGCGGCGTTGATCGGGAAAGAGTCCCCGGCGCTTCCCGAAGGGGGGGCGACGGAGATCGTCGGCCTCACGGCGGACAGCCGTGCGGTGCGGCCCGGTTATCTCTTCGCCGCGCTGCCGGGAACCAGGCTCGACGGCACGACGTTCATCGGTCAGGCGCTTGAAAAAGGCGCCGCCGCATTGCTCGTGCCGCAAGGGGCCGCGATCGAGGCCGCCGTTCCGGTGATCGCCGACCGCAATCCGCGCCGGCGTCTGGCGCTGATGGCGGCAACCTTTTTCGCCATGCAGCCGCGCACCATTGCAGCGGTGACGGGCACGAACGGCAAGACCTCCGTCGCGACCTTCACGCGCCAGATATGGGCGATGCTCGGGGAGCAGGCAGCGAGCCTCGGCACGCTCGGCATCACGAGCCCGAAAGGGGACCGCCCGCTCGGCTATACGACGCCGGACCCCGTGGCGCTGCAGGCGGAGCTCGCGGCGTTGGCGAAAGAGGGCGTGACGCATCTCGCGATGGAAGCGTCGAGCCACGGGCTTGCGCAATACCGGCTCGACGGGACGAAGCTCGCGGCGGCGGGCTTCACCAACATCACCCGCGATCACATGGACTATCACACGAGCTTCGACGACTACCTCTATGCGAAGCTCCGTCTTTTCGGCGAAGTGATGGGGCCGGGCGGTGTTGCCGTCATCAATGCGGACAGCACGCAATTCGCCGAATTCGAAGCCGTTTCATGGGCGCGCGGGCATCGCGTGATTTCGGTCGGCCGCAAGGGGCGCGACATCTTTCTTGCCGCCGCGCGGCCGACGCTTCGCGGGCAGGTGCTCGATCTCGTGCACGAAGGCGCCAACTACGAAGTCAATCTGCCTCTGGTCGGCGGCTTTCAGGCATCGAATGCGCTTGTCGCGGCGGGGCTCGCCATCGGTTGCGGGGCGGAGGCGGCGCGGGTCTTCGCCGCGCTCGAAAAACTTTCGGGCGCCAAGGGGCGCATGGAGGAGGTAGCGCATCTGCCGTCGGGCGCGTCCGTTTATGTCGATTACGCGCATACGCCGGATGCGCTGCAGAACGTGCTCGAGGCGATGCGGCCGCATACGCAGAAGCGGCTTTGCGTCGTGTTCGGCTGCGGCGGCGACCGCGACAAGGGCAAGCGTCCGATCATGGGCGAGATTGCGGCGAAGCTGGCCGACGCCGTTTATGTGACCGACGACAATCCGCGCGGCGAAGAGGCGGCCGCGATCCGCGCCGAAGTGATGAAGGGTTGCCCGCTAGCCAGCGAGATCGGCGACCGGGGGCAGGCCATCGAAACGGCGATGCGCGCGCTTGAGAAGGGCGACGTGCTGGTCGTTGCGGGCAAAGGCCACGAGACCGGACAGATCGCCGGCGGACGGACGATCCCCTTCTCCGATCACGAAGCGATCGAAGCGGCGGCCGGAAAAATGGGGGGCGGCGCATGACGGCACCCCTGTGGACGAAAGCCGAAGTGATGACGGCGACGGGCGGCGAAGCTATCGGTGGCGAGTGGACCGCGAGCGGCGTTTCCATCGACAGCCGCACGCTTGAACAGGGCGACCTGTTCGTTGCTATCGTTGGCGAGAATTCGGACGGTCATGCTCACGTCGAAGGCGCGCTGAAAAAGGGCGCGGCGGTGGCGCTTGTCTCGCATGCGAGCGATGCGATGCGCGCGGCGGGGCCGCTTGTGCTCGTGCCGGATACGCTCGTGGCGCTCAATGCGCTCGGCCGCGCGGCGCGCAGGCGGACGCAGGCGAAGGTCGTCGCGGTCACCGGCAGCGTCGGCAAGACCGGCACCAAGGAAGCGCTTCGCCTCATTCTTTCCGAGCAGGGGGCGACCCATGCCTCCGCCGCCTCCTACAATAATATGTGGGGGGTGCCGCTTTCGCTCGCACGGATGCCGGCCAATACACGGTTCGGAATCTTCGAAGTGGGAATGAACCATCCCGGCGAGATCACGCCGCTGTCGAAGCTGGTGGAACCCTTCGCGGCGCTCGTTACGACCGTCGAAGCAGTGCACATGGCTTTCTTCGACAACGTCGAGCAGATCGCGGATGCGAAAGGCGAGATTTTCGACGGACTGCAGCGGGGCGGTGTCGCCATCCTCAACCGCGACAATCCGCATTACGAGCGGCTGCGCGCGAAAGCGGAGACGAGCGGTGCGGGGCGCATCATCTCCTTCGGCGAGCATCCGGAAGCGGACGCACATCTCGAAAAGGCGGCGCTGAAGGAAGATTGCTCCTGCGTTTCTGCGACAATCTGCGGCCAGCCTGTCACCTACAAGCTTTCGGTTCCGGGGCATCACATTGTGATGAATTCGCTCGCGATGCTTGCCGTCGTTCATGCGCTTGAGGCGGACCTCGCCATGGCGGCGCTCGCCATGGCACATCTCAAGGCGCCGAAGGGGCGGGGTGAACGCCACCGCGTCGAGACGCCGCTCGGTGCTTTCATGTTGATCGACGAGAGCTACAACGCGAACCCGGCCTCGATGCGCGCGGCGCTCGAAGCGCTCGGTCAGTCGAAGCCGGAAGGGAAGGGCCGCCGTATTGCCGTCATCGGCGACATGCTCGAACTCGGGGATGCATCCATCGAGATGCATCGCGGGCTCGCCGAACCGATCAAGGCGGCGGGCATCGACCTCGTTTTCGCGAGCGGACCGCATATGCGCGAGCTGTTCAAGGCGCTGCCGGCGGGCGTGCAGGGCACATATTCGGAAACGTCCGGGGAACTCGGGCAGGCGCTCAGCGAGGCGGTGGAGCCTGGCGACGTCGTGATGGTGAAAGGTTCTCTCGGTTCCCGCATGGGACCCATCGTCGAATTGCTGAGGGGGCTCGGCGACGACGAGGGCGAGAGCATAAGGCGCAACAGGGGGGGCAACTGATGCTTTACGATCTTCTCGGCGGCATGGCGGACGATGTGGCGGCACTTAACGTGTTCCGGTACATCACCTTCCGCACGGGCGGAGCGACGGTGACGGCGCTTCTCATCAGCTTCCTGTTCGGGCCGCGCATGATCGCGCTGCTGCGCGCGCGGCAGCGGCGCGGACAACCGATCCGCGAAGACGGGCCGCAGACGCATGTGCTCCAGAAGCAGGGTACGCCGACCATGGGCGGTTTCCTGATCCTGGTCGGACTTGTGCCTTCCGTGATGCTCTGGGCGGACTGGAGCAACCGTTACGTGTGGATTGTGCTCTTCGTCACGCTCGGCTTCGGCGCGGTGGGCTTTGCCGACGACTATCTGAAAGTGTCGAAGATTTCGCCGCAGGGCGTTCCCGGCCGCATCAAGCTTCTGTTCGAATTCGCGATCGCGCTCGTTGCCATGTGGGCGCTGGTGCTGGTGTCGAGCGAGCCCCTGCAGACGGCGCTGACGGTGCCCTTTTTCAAGACGCTGCTGATCCAACTCGGCGGTTTCTTCTTCCTGTTCGGCGCTCTGGTGATCGTCGGGTCGTCGAACGCGGTGAACCTCACGGACGGGCTCGACGGCTTGGCCATCGTGCCGGTGATGATTGCGGCGGCGTCGCTCGGTCTCATCGTCTATCTCGTCGGTAACGCGGTTTTTGCGGATTATCTGCAGATCCATTTCGTGCCGGGTACCGGCGAGCTTGCGGTTTTCTGCGGGGCGCTGATCGGCGCGGGGCTCGGCTTCCTCTGGTACAACGCGCCACCCGCCATGGTGTTCATGGGGGACACGGGGTCGCTCGCGCTCGGCGCGGCGCTCGGTGCGATCTCGGTTGCGGCGAAGCATGAACTCGTGCTCGCGATCATCGGCGGTCTCTTCGTTCTCGAGGCGGTGTCGGTGATTGTGCAGGTCGCCTCGTTCAAGCTGACGGGCAAGCGCGTCTTTCGCATGGCGCCGCTGCACCATCATTTCGAGCAGAAGGGCTGGGCGGAACCGACCGTCGTCGTTCGCTTCTGGATCATCTCGGTCGTGCTCGCCATGGCGGGCCTTGCGACGCTGAAGTTGAGGTGAGGGGATGATCGCGACGACAGGCTTCGACAGGCGGAACGTGGCGGTGCTGGGACTCGGTAAATCGGGCCTCGCGACCGTGCGCGCGCTCGAAGCCGGCGGCGCGAGGGTTTTTGCCTGGGACGATGCGGAAACAAAGCGCGAGGAAGCGGCGAAAGAGGGCTTCA
This sequence comes from Alphaproteobacteria bacterium HGW-Alphaproteobacteria-3, assembly GCA_002842875.1. Lineage (GTDB taxonomy): Bacteria > Pseudomonadota > Alphaproteobacteria > Parvibaculales > Parvibaculaceae > Parvibaculum. The sequence continues at coordinate 8,023 of PHEF01000063.1, forward strand.
GGCTTGCCGATGCGGCGGCCTGGGACTGGAGCGCTTTTTCTGCGCTCATCCTGAGCCCCGGCATTCCGCTGACGCATCCGGTGCCGCATCCGGCGGTCCTGAAGGCGCGGGCAGCCAATGTCGAAGTTATCGGCGATGTCGAGCTTTTCCAGCGCGCGGTGAACGCAAGCGGCATACCGGCGCGCATCGTTGCGATCACGGGCACCAACGGCAAGTCGACGACGACGGCGCTCATCGGACACATGGTCCGGCGCTGCGGCGGCGATGCGCAGGTCGGAGGCAATATCGGCCGTGCGGTTCTCGACCTCGATCCGCCGCAGAAAGGGACGGTCTATGTGGTGGAAGTGTCCTCCTACCAGATCGACCTGGCGCCGGGACTGGCGCCCGACATTGCGGTGCTGCTCAATATTACACCCGACCATATCGACCGGCACGGCACGATCGAACATTACGCCGATGTGAAGGCGCGCATCTTCGCGCGGCAGGCGCATGGCGATACGGCGGTGATCGGCGCCGACGATGCGCTCACCATGGAAATCTGCACGCGCGAAAGCGCGCGGCGCGCGGCGACGGTCGTGCCGGTTTCGGTCGGCAAGGCGCTTTCCCGCGGCATCTATGTGCTTGACGGCATTGTCTACGATAGCACGGGCACGCAGACGGCGAAGGCGGGCGACCTGCGCGAGATCAAGACGCTGGCGGGCGCGCACAACTGGCAGAACGCGGCGGCGGCCTATGCAACGGGCCGCGCGCTCGGCTATCAGCGCGAACGCATCCTTGCTGCCTTCGAGAGTTTCCCCGGTCTTGCGCATCGCATGGAAATCGTTGGCGAGGCGGATGGCGTGCGCTTCGTGAACGACAGCAAGGCAACGAATGCGGATGCCGCCTCGAAGGCGCTTGCGACCTACGACAACGTCTACTGGATCATCGGCGGCAAGGCGAAGGAGGGCGGCATCTCCTCGCTCGAACCGTGGTTCGCGAAGGTTCGCCGCGCCTATCTCATCGGCGATGCGGCGCGCGATTTCGCGGAGGCGCTGAAGGGCAAGGTCGAGGCGATCCATTGCGGCACGCTCGACCGGGCGGTGGAAGCCGCTTCGCGCGATGCGGCGGCGGACAAGGCAGACCTTAAAGTCGTCCTGCTTTCACCGGCCTGCGCTTCCTTCGACCAGTTCACGAGCTTCGAGGAGCGCGGCGATGTCTTCCGCGCGGCCGTGCAGGAACGCCTCAAGGCGAGGGGAGGGGCAGCGGCATGATCCGTCTCGCGCGCACAAACCGCAGCCTCATCGCCGAATGGTGGTGGACCGTCGACAAGTGGACACTGGCCGGGCTGTTCAGCCTGATGCTGCTCGGCGGCGTGCTGGCGCTTGCGGCGAGCCCGGCGGTTGCGATGCGCATTCACTTGCCGCCATTTCATTTCGTCTACCGGCAGATGGCGTTCCTTTTGCCGTCCATCGGCGTGCTGATCGGCGTGTCGCTTCTCAACGTGCGGCAGGTGCGCCGCGTCGCCGCCGCCGTCTTCGTCGTTTCCTTTGTGCTGATGGCGCTTGCGCCGCTCATCGGCCCGGAGGTGAAGGGCGCGCATCGCTGGCTCCAGATCGGCCCCTTCGGCGTGCAGCCCTCGGAATTCGTGAAGCCCTCGCTGATTGTGCTGGTTGCATGGCTTTTCGCCGAAGCGCAGCGCTCGCCGGGCGTACCCGGCACGGCGATCGGCCTCGTTCTGTTCGGCATGGTGGTGTCGGTGCTGGCGATCCAGCCCGATTTCGGACAGCTTATGCTCGTCACCATGGTCTTCGGCGCGATGCTTTTCATGGCCGGCTTGTCGTGGGGCTGGATCGGCTCGCTCGCCACGCTTGCGCTCGTCGGAGCGATCTCCGCCTATTCGCTGATGCCGCATGTGGCGAGCCGCATCGACCGGTTCCTCAATCCGGAATCGGGCGACACGTATCAGATCGACCGGGCGCTCGATGCGGTGAATGCGGGCGGGATCGCAGGGCGGGGGCCGGGCGAGGGCGTGGTGAAGCGCATCCTCCCGGACGCGCATACGGATTTCATTTTCGCGGTCGCGGCCGAGGAATACGGCATCATTGCCGGGCTGGTCATCATCGGTATTTTCGCCTTCATCGTGATCCGCACGCTTCGTCACGCGATGGACGAGCCGGACCTCTTCGTGCAGTTCGCGTCTTGCGGCCTCGTCGCGCTGTTCGGGTTGCAGGCGCTCATCAACATGGCGGTCAATGTGAACCTCATGCCGGCCAAGGGTATGACGCTGCCCTTCATCTCCTATGGCGGCTCGTCTCTCTTTGCGCTCGCCTTCGCGATGGGCATGCTGCTCGCGTTGACGCGCCGCCGCGCGGGCTCCCATGTCGCGCGGCAGAACGGACGGGGGATCGACGCATGACGCATTATCCCCGCGGTCCCATCGTCATTGCCGCCGGCGGCACGGGCGGGCATCTCTTTCCCGGTCAGGCGCTCGCGCAGGAATTGCGCCGCCGCGGCCGCAGGATCGTGCTGATGACGGATGAACGCGTGCAGCGTTTCGACCGTCTGTTTCCGGAAGCGGACATTTATGCCGTTCCGTCGGCGACACCGTCGGGCAAAGGCCTCACCGGCCTCTTGCGGGCGGCGCCCTCCATTCTCGCTGGGATTGCCCGTTCCTTCGCGATCCTGCAGCGGGTGAAGCCGGCTGCGCTGATCGGCTTCGGCGGTTATCCGACGCTGCCGCCCGTCGTGGCGGCGATCCTGCGCGGCGTGCCGACCTGCGTGCATGAGCAGAACGCCGTGCTGGGCCGAGTGAACCGTCTCGTCGGGCCGCATGTCGAGGCGATCGCCTCCACCTTCGACAAGCCGAAATTCCTGAAAGCGCGCGATGCGGGCAAGCTCGTGCTCACGGGCAATCCGGTGCGCGATGCGGTTATCGCATGGGCGGGGGCGCCCTACGATGCGCCGCAGCCGGGGGGCGATATCCGCCTTCTCGTTTTCGGCGGCAGCCAGGGCGCGCGCGTGATGAGCGATGTCGTTCCCGTTGCGCTGTCGCGTCTGCCGGAAGGGATGCGCCGCCGCCTTCGCGTGGTGCAGCAGGCGCGGCCCGAGGACTTCGAGCGCGTCGGCCGCATATATCGGGAAGCGGGCATCGACGCGGAACTCAACTCCTTCTTCGACGACATGCCGGAGCGCATCGCCGCGTGCCACCTCGTTGTCGGCCGGTCGGGCGCCTCGACAGTGAGCGAACTTGCCGTGATCGGGCGTCCCTCGATCCTCGTGCCGTTGCCGCATTCGCTCGACAACGACCAGAAGGCGAATGCGGAGAAGCTGGCAGGCGTGGGGGCGGCCTGGATGATCGAACAAAAGGATTTCACCGAGGAAGCCTTCGCACAGCGGATCGAGCAGCTTTTTGCCGACCCCTCGCGTCTCGAGGCGGCGGCCGCCGCCGCGAAGGACCAGGGCCAGCCCGATGCGGTGCGCGATCTTGCCGACCTCGTGGAAGCGCTGGGACGCGGCGAGTACCGCGCGCTTCGCAGCCGCACGCGCAAGGAAGACGGCCGGAACGGCGACGGCAGCAAACTCGAATTCGCGATCGGAGGTGCATGATGCGCCCGGCACCTCTCGACATCGGCAACATCCACTTCGTCGGCATCGGCGGCATCGGCATGAGCGGCATCGCCGAGGTCATGCATAATCTCGGCTACAAGGTGCAGGGCAGCGACCTCGCCGACAGCGCCAATGTGAAGCGCCTCAAGGCGCTCGGCATCCAGGTCTTCATCGGTCAGAAGGCGGAGAACCTGAAAGACGCGCAGGTCGTCGTCGTCTCTTCCGCGATCCGGGCCGACAACCCCGAACTCATGGAGGCGCGGGCGCGCTTCCTGCCGGTGGTGCGCCGCGCGGAGATGCTTGCGGAGCTGATGCGCCTCAAGAGCTGCGTCGCGATTGCCGGCACGCATGGCAAGACGACGACGACGTCCATGGTCGCCGCCATTCTCGACAAGGCGGGGATCGACCCGACCGTCATCAATGGCGGCATCATCAATGCCTATGGCACCAATGCGCGCCTCGGTGCGGGCGAGTGGATGGTGGTGGAGGCGGACGAGTCCGACGGCACCTTCGTGAAGCTGCCGGCGACCATCGCCATCGTGACGAATATCGATCCCGAGCATCTCAGGACGCGTTCCTCACCTTCGTCGAGAATGTGCCCTTCTACGGCGCGGCCGTCATGTGCATCGACCATCCGGAAGTGCAGGCGCTGATCGGGCGCGTGCGCGACCGCCGCATCGTGACCTATGGCACGAACCCGCAAGCCGATATCCGCGCGACGAATGCGCGAGTCGAGGGCGGCTTCAATGTGTTCGACGTCGCGATCACCGACCGCAAGACGCGTGAGATGCGCGAGATGAAGGGCGTGCGGCTCGCCATGCACGGCACGCACAACATGCTGAACAGCCTTGCCGCCATCGGCGTCGCGCTGCAAATGGGCATCGGCGACGGACAGATCCGTGCCGCGCTTGAAGGTTTCGGGGGGGTCAAGCGGCGCTTCACTTTCGTGGGCGAATGGAACGGCGTGCGGCTCTACGACGATTACGGGCATCACCCGGTCGAGATTGCGGCGGTGCTGCAGGCCGCGCGCTCGGCAAGCGCGGGGCGCACCATCGCCGTCGTCCAGCCGCATCGTTACACGCGGCTGCACAATCTGTTCGACGAGTTCTGCGCCTGCTTCAACGACGCCGATGCGGTGATTGTCGCCGACGTCTACGAGGCGGGCGAGAAGCCCATCGAAGGCGCGAGCCGCGATGCGCTGGTGCAGGGGCTTCGCGATCGCGGGCATCGCGACGTGATGCCGCTCGAAGCGCCGGAGGCGCTGCCGGGTCTCATCGCGAAAGTGGCGAAGCCCGGCGATCTCGTTGTCTGTCTCGGCGCGGGCAGCATCACCTATTGGGCGAACGACCTCGCCGCGAACCTCGAAGCGCTCGGCAAGAAGAAGCCCGCGAAGGCGAAACCGGCGGCGAAGAAGTTCGCGGTGAAGAAGTCCGCAGCGAAAAAGCCGGGGAGGAGGAAATGATGGCTGCCAAAGCCCGTGCTTCCTCGCTGATCGACAGGCTGCCGCCCGTGCGGGGCGAGCTCACCGCCAATGCGCCGCTCGCGCCGCTCACCTGGTTCCGCGTCGGCGGTCATGCGGAAGTTCTGTTCCGCCCGGCGGATGCCGGCGATCTTGCCGCCTTCCTGAAGGGCACGCCTGAAGATGTGCCCGTGACGGTGGTCGGCGTCGGGTCGAACCTGCTGGTGCGCGAAGGCGGTGTGCCGGGTGTCGTCATCCGGCTTGGCCGCGCGTTCATGAATATCGACGTTCAAGAAGGGGACAGCGTTCGCGCAGGCGCGGCGGCGCTCGACGTTGCCGTGGCCCGCGCGGCGCAGGAAGCCGGCGTCGCCGGCCTCGAATTTTTCCGCGGCATTCCCGGTTCCATCGGCGGCGCGCTGCGCATGAACGCCGGCGCCTATGGCCACGAGACCAAGGACGTGCTCGTCGCCGCCATCGCCATCGACCGCAAGGGCGAGCGGCATGTGCTGACGCTTGCCGACATGGATTACGGCTACCGTCATTGCGGTGCGCCGGAAGACCTCATCTTCGTGGAAGCGCTGTTCCAGGGCGTGCCGGGAGACAAGGCGGAGATTCTCGCCCGCATGAACGAAATCACCGCCTCGCGCGAGGCGACACAGCCGATCCGCACACGCACAGGCGGCTCCACCTTCAAGAATCCCGACGGCAGGAAGTCCTGGCAGCTCATCGACGCGGCAGGCTGCCGCGGGCTTCGCAAGGGCGGCGCGCAGGTCTCGGAACTTCATTGCAACTTTCTCATCAACACGGGCGATGCAACCGCCACTGACATCGAAGACCTCGGCGAGGAAGTGCGCGCGCGGGTGAAGGAGGCGAGCAGCGTGACGCTCCATTGGGAAATTCGCCGGATCGGCGTTCGCGCCGAAGACGCAAGCAAGAGCGGGGGCCGCACATGAGCAACGGCAAGCATGTCGCGGTTCTGAAGGGCGGATGGAGCGCGGAGCGCGAAGTGAGCCTCGTCTCGGGGCGCGGCTGCGCGGAAGCGCTGAAGAGCCGCGGTTACCGCGTAACGGAAATCGACGCGGGGCGCGATCTTGCGGACCAGATACTGAAAGTGAATCCCGACGTGGTCTTCAATGCGCTGCATGGGCGCTGGGGCGAAGACGGTTGCGTGCAGGGGTTGCTCGAAATCCTGCGCGTGCCTTACACGCATTCGGGCGTTCTCGCCTCGGCACTTGCCATGAACAAGGAACGGGCAAAGCCCGTCTTCCGCGCGGCGGGGCTTCCCGTTGCCGAAAGCGTCGTCGTGCCGCGCGAGCAGGCGGCCTATGGCCATGTGATGGACCCGCCCTACGTCATCAAGCCGGCGAGCGAAGGCTCCTCTGTCGGTGTCTTCATCGTGCGCGAAGGCGACAACAGGCCACCGGCCGAGCTCACCTCGCCCGAATGGAACCTCGGCAACGAGGTGATGGTGGAACGCTACATTGCGGGGCGCGAACTCACCTGCGCGGTGATGGGCGAGGAAATTTTCGGCGTCACCGAAATCATCGCCAACACGGCCTTCTACGATTACGAGGCGAAGTATCAGACCGGCGGTTCGCGCCACATCATTCCGGCGCCGCTCGACGAGCCTGTCTATGCGGAGGTGCAGCGGCTCACGCTCGCCGCGCACAAGGCGCTTGGCTGCCGTGGCGTTTCCCGCGCGGATTTCCGTTTCGACGACACGCGGCCGGGCAAGACGGAGCTCATTCTTCTGGAAGTGAACACGCAGCCCGGCATGACGCCGACCTCGCTCGTGCCGGAGCTTGCCGGACTTGCGGGCTATTCCTACGGCGAGCTCGTGAGCTGGATGGTGGAGGACGCGTCATGCGACAGGTGAAGGTCCAGTCGCGCACGGGCGTCCGCGCGACGAAAAAGAGAAGCTCGAAGATCGCGCCGGGCAAGCGGCGTAATGTGAGCGCGATGAGCACGTTCGGCCGCCGCAAGGAACGGCCCGCGGGGCCCTTTGCGATCTGGTTCGACAATCTGCGCGAAGGGAACTTCGGCACGCGGCCTTTCGCCTTCGGTGCGCTTGCGCTCATCATGGGTGTCATCGTCTACGGCATCCTTATCGGCGGCCATGCGCAAGCGGCGGTGGATGCGGCGGGGCGGCAGGCGAACCGCGTGCTCGCATTGTCGGGCTTTTCCATCCAGAACGTGACGGTGACGGGCCGCGCGCAGACGCGGAAGGACGACCTTCTCGAAGCGGTGGGCGTTGGCCGCGGCGATCCGATCTTCGGCTTCGACACGGAGGCGGCGCGCCAGCGGATCGAGCAGCTCGGCTGGGTGCGCTCGGCGACGGTGACGCGGCTCCTGCCGGACACGATTCGCATCGAGGTCAGTGAGCGCGAGCCCTTCGCCTTGTGGCAGCGCGGCGGCGCTCTCTCGATCATCGATGCGCAGGGCCAGCCGATCGCGGATGAGGGGGTGCAGGACTTCGCGCATCTTCCCTTCATCGTCGGTTTCGGCGCGCCGCGCGAAGCGCCGGCGCTCCTCAATCTCATGCGTGCCGAGCAGCCCCAGCTACTGCAGCGCGTGCGCGCTTTCGTGCGCGTGAGCGACCGGCGCTGGAACCTCCGGCTCGAAAATGGCGTGGATGTGAATCTGCCGGAGACGGGCGTCGGGAAGGCGCTCTCCGATCTCGCTGCCTACGACACGAAGCACAAGGTGCTTTCCCGGGACATCGTTTCCATCGATCTCCGTCTGCCGGACCGCGTTTCGGTGAAGCTGACGGAGGACGCGGCGGCGAGCAGGGGGATTGCGACGGAAGCGAAAATCAAGAATGGCGTTGTGCGGCCGGGTGATGCCGCACGTGGAGGCAATACATGAATATGGTTTCTCTGGGTTCGAGGAGCTTTCAGGGGCGGCCGGTGGCGGCGGGACGGTCGGGCACGATCGCTGCGCTCGATGTGGGGTCGAGCAAGATTTCCTGCTTCATCGCGAAGATCGAGCCGGGACGGATGTCGAACGGGCACGCGCCGGTGCGCGTCATCGGCATCGGTCACCAGGTCTCGCGCGGCATCCGGGCGGGCGCCATCGTCGACATGGATGCGGCGGAAGAAGCAATCCGCGTTGCGGTCGATGCGGCCGAGCGAATGGCGGGCGTCACCATCCGCGAAGTGGTGGTCGGGTTCTCGGGCGCCGAGCCGAAGAGCCAGACGGTCGGCGTGCGTGCCTCGATCTCGGGCGGCGAGGTGAGCGACGGCGACCTTTCGCGGCTCATCAATCACGCGCAAACCAATTTCCAGCCCGAGGGACGCGACGTCATGCACGCGATCCCGACGAATTATTCCGTCGACGGCAGCCGGGGTGTGCGCGATCCGCGCGGCATGTTCGGCGAGAAGCTCGGCGTCGAGGTGCATATGGTCAGCGTGTTGCGCGGGCCGCTCCGGAACCTCGAGCTCTGCATCGACGGACCTCGGCGTCGCCATGATCGACATGGGCGGGGGGACGACCTCGCTCGCAATCTTCTTCGAAGGCGCAATGGTCTACTGCGATTCCGTGTCAATCGGCGGGAATCACATTACTAATGACATTGCGCGGGGACTCTCCACGCCGCTCGCACATGCCGAGCGGATGAAGACTCTGTACGGGAGCGCGCTGGCGAGTCCTTCGGACGAAAGAGAGATGATCGACGTGCCGCAAGTGGGCGAAAGCGATGCCGATTCGGCCAATCACATACCGAGGTCGATGCTGACAGGCATCATTCAGCCACGGCTGGAGGAAACTTTCGAACTCGTGCGGGACCGGATGGAGGCGAGCGGCTATGGGCGGCTCGCGGGAAGGCGCGTCGTGCTGACGGGCGGTGCCGCGCAGCTCAACGGCGCGCGCGAGCTTGCCGCGCGGATGCTCGACAAACAAGTCCGCGTCGGCCAGCCGGTGCGGTTGACGGGGCTTGCCGAAGCGACGGGAGGCCCCGCCTTCTCGACCTGTGCGGGCCTTCTTGCCTACTCGCAAATCTCTCCCCTCGAAGCGGCCGGCGCCGGAGACGACGCCGGACAGGCCGCGGGCGGCGGACAGTTCCGGCGCTTCGGCCGCTGGCTGAAGGAGAATTTCTGATGAAACGCGCAAAACCGGGAACGAGTTTCGTTGAACGTGCCCTGGGACGGCTGGCGGCGCCGCCCGGCAGATCGGGCATAAAACCGCCGCCTCGACGATGTGCGGCGATCCCGACCCCGGTTTTCAAACTTCGCTCCCAGGAGGCTTAACATGAGCATCAAACTTTCGGTTCCGCAGGCAAAGGAACTCAAGCCCCGGATTACCGTCTTCGGCGTTGGCGGCGCGGGCGGCAATGCGGTCAACAACATGATCGAGGCGGGCCTCGAGGGCGTCGATTTCGTGGTCGCGAACACGGACGCGCAGGCGCTGGCGCTCTCGTCGGCCGAACGGCGCATCCAGCTCGGCGAGTCGATCACGGAAGGGCTCGGCGCGGGTTCGCGCCCCGAGGTCGGCTGTGCGGCGGCCGAGGAAGCGCTTCATGAGATCGTGGAGCACATTCAGGGCGCGCACATGGTCTTCATCACGGCCGGCATGGGCGGCGGCACGGGCACGGGCGCGGCGCCCGTCATCGCCCGCGCGGCGCGCGAGCAGGGCGTGCTCACCGTCGGCGTCGTCACGAAGCCCTTCCAGTTCGAGGGCACGCGGCGCATGCGGCTTGCGGAAGAAGGCATTCGCGACCTGCAGCAATATGTCGACACGCTCATCATCATCCCGAACCAGAACCTCTTCCGGGTCGCGAACGAGAACACGACCTTCGCCGATGCCTTCGGCATGGCGGACCAGGTTCTCCATTCGGGCGTGGCCGGCATCACCGACCTCATGATGAAGCCGGGTCTCATCAATCTCGATTTTGCGGACGTTCGCACCGTGATGAACGAGATGGGCAAGGCCATGATGGGCACGGGCGAGGCCAGCGGCGAGAACCGGGCGATCGAAGCCGCGGAAGCCGCGATCTCGAAC
>PHEF01000172.1 GCA_002842875.1 Alphaproteobacteria bacterium HGW-Alphaproteobacteria-3
GGGCCGCGTCGAATTCGGCCGCGACTACAAGAACAAGCGCCGGATTATCGTGCATCCGCTGGACGAGAGCATGGAGCCGATCGAGTATCTGATCCCGAAGGGCAAGCACATCTCGGTTCAGGAAGGCGATGTGATCGAGAAGGGCGAGTTCATTCTGGACGGCCATCCCGCACCGCACGACATTCTTGCGATTTCGGGCGTGGAGGAACTGGCGGCCTATCTCGTCAACGAGGTGCAGGACGTCTACCGTCTGCAGGGCGTGGCGATCAACGACAAGCATATCGAAGTGATCGTCCGCAACATGCTGCAGAAGGTCGAGGTCACGAACCCTGGCGATTCCATCACGCTTCCGGGCGAACAGATGGACCGGTCGGAGTTCGACGAGATAAACGCGAAGCTCGAGGCGCAGGGCAAGACGCTCGCCACCGCGAGCCCGGTTCTGCTCGGCATCACCAAGGCGAGCCTTCAGACCCGCTCCTTCATCTCGGCGGCGTCCTTCCAGGAGACGACCCGCGTTCTCACCGAGGCGGCGGTTGCCGGCAAGGTCGACGAACTCATCGGCCTCAAGGAAAACGTCATTGTCGGCCGGCTCATCCCGGCGGGTACGGGCGGTATGCTCCAGCGTATCCGGGGCGAGGCCCAGCGCCGCGACGAGAAGATCCTTGAGGATCAGGGCGGGGTTACCGTCGAGGCTTCCGCTCCGGAAGCCGAAGTGGCGGAGGCCGCGGAAGGCACGGCCTGATGCGACCGGTGCTTCGATCATGAGATATACAGGCCGCTCCCCCGGGGGCGGCCTGTTTCGTTTCAGGGGGGGGCTCAGGCGGGGAAGGGCGAGGTGCGGCCTTTCCTCAAATAGGCGATGAAAGCCAGGGCAAAAAGGAAATCCCCTCCGGCCGCCGCGACCAAGCCCGGGGGAACGCGGCCCCAGAGCAGGTGGCCCGTAACGACGAGAATGACACCAAGCTTCCCGATCATGCCCAGAACGACGATTTCCCGCCCGCCCGGGGTGCCCATGGCGACCATGGCGTAACCGATGCCGAAGAGGCAGATCAGCATGCCGGCGAGCTGAGCGATGATAATGTGTTGCGGGTCGTAAGGGGGCAGCCCCAGGTTTTCGGCGGAGAGAGCGGGAATCAGCAGGGGCGGAAGCCCGGCGGTGAAGTTGTAAAGTGCTGCGGCCCCGAACAGGGCAGGCCAGAATTTACCCGTCATTTTGCTTTCCCTCCCTGAAAAACGCGTTCACTTTGCTCTCCGGTCGGCCTTCCTGCCACCGGAATCCCGGTTGCGGACGAGAAAGTGGCCTCGCACCCGATATTTCGCGGAATTCGGCGGATGCGGGGTTGACGACTCGGTAACCCCCGAGTAATTTCCGCCCACTTTCGCTCCAGGTAGTAGAGGCATCCCGGACCGCTGGTCACCAACCCATTGATGGGGCAGGCCTTTGGTCGGATCTAGACACTGGGGCCGGTAAACAGAATACGAGGAATGGCGCACGATTCCGGGCGTAAGGCCGGGATCCTCTGCATTGGGATACACGACCCGACAAGGGTTTGGTGTCCTCAAGCGCGCGCAGCCCATGTTCGGATCGTATCCGGGGGCGGCGCGGCGTTTTTTTGTTTGGACAGACAGGATCGAGCAGGCGAATGCCCACCGTCAACCAACTCATCCGCAAGCCGCGCAAGCCGCTGGTGAA
>PHEF01000064.1 GCA_002842875.1 Alphaproteobacteria bacterium HGW-Alphaproteobacteria-3
GGCGCCGGTCTTTTCGAGATATTGCAGCAGCATCAGCCAGACGGTCGGCACGGCCGCCGTCACCGTCACCTGCTCCTTGTCGAGCAGTTCGTAGATGCTCTCGCCATCCATGTTCGCGCCGGGCATGACGATCTTCGCGCCGACGGCGGGGGCGGCGAAGGCGATGCCCCAGGCATTCGCATGGAACATCGGCACCACGGGCAGGATCGCGTCGGAGGACTTCATGCCGAGCGCATCGCCCATGTTCGCCGCCATCGAATGCAGCACGTTGGAGCGGTGCGAATAGAGCACGCCCTTGGGGTTGCCCGTCGTGCCCGACGTATAGCAGAGACCGCAGGCGGCGTTCTCGTCCACTTCCGCCCATTTGAACTCGCCGTCCTCGGCTTCCACAATCTCCTCGAAGCAGAGCGCGTTCGGCAGCGACGTCTCGGGCATATGCGCCCGGTCCGTCATGACGACGTAAGCCTTCACGTTGGGCAGTTTGCCGGCGATCGCTTCCAGGATCGGCACGAAGGTCAGGTCGAGGAAGATGACCTTGTCCTCGGCGTGATTGACGATGTAGACGAGCTGCTCGGCGAAGAGGCGCGGGTTCAGCGTGTGGCAGACCGCGCCCATGCCCATGATGCCGTACCAGGCTTCGAGGTGGCGCGCCGTGTTCCAGGCCATGGTCGCGACGATGTCGCCTTCCTCGATCCCGAGCCGGGTCAGCGCCTGCGCCACCTTGCGCGCCCTCAAATGCACCTGCTTGTAGGTGGTGCGCGCGATCGGCCCCTCGATGGTCCGCGTCACGATCTCCCGGTCGCCATGAAAACGTGCGGCGTGATCGATAATCGTGCTCACGCGCAGCGGCCAGTTCTGCATCAATCCCTGCATGGGTCTCGTTCCCTCATGTTCTGATCCGACGCCGGGGCTTCCCGGCTTGTCCCCGTTTTGGCGCAGTCTAGCGGCGAAGGTGGAGGCGGACAACGCTCCCCATAACCGTCTAGGCGGAATCCTTGCCTCGCCGGCCTCCGCCCCCTCTAATGGGCGGCAAAGAACATCTAAACGGGGAGTTTTTCATGACCGGGCTTCATTTCCGCTCCGCCTCCGATCTGGGGCGGATGATCCGCCGCGGCGAGATTTCGAGCGCTGAACTCACGGATCATTTCATCGAGCGGATCGAGACGCTCGACGGCAAGACCAATGCCGTCGTCGCGCGCGATTTCGACCGCGCCCGCGCCCTTGCGAAGGCAGCCGACGAGGCGCAGGCGCGCAGCGCCTCTCTCGGCGCGCTGCACGGGCTGCCCTTCACCATCAAGGACGCCTACGAAGTCGAGGGCATCGTCTCGACCGGCGGCAATCCCGCCTGGCGGACCCACGTCCCCGCCCGCAGCGCCACCGCCGTCGAACGGTTGCAGCGTTCCGGCGCCATCGTCATGGGCAAGACGAACGTCCCCTATCTGTCGGGCGACCTCCAGTCCTACAACGACATCTACGGCACGACCAACAACCCGTGGGCGCTCGAATGCAGCCCCGGCGGTTCGTCCGGCGGCTCGGCCGCTTCGCTCGCGGCGGGCTTCACGGCGGCCGAATTCGGCTCCGATATCGGCGGCTCCATCCGCACGCCCGCGCATCTCTGCGGCGTCTTCGGTCACAAGCCGACATTCGACATCGTACCGAAGCGCGGCCATCTCGGCCCCGCCCCCGGCGCGCTTTCCGAAGGCAATCTCTCGGTCGCCGGTCCGCTTGCCCGCAGCGCCGAAGATCTGAAACTGCTCCTCTCCCTCACGGCCGGTCCCGACTGGGCGGATGCCATCGGCTGGAAGCTCGACCTGCCGCAGCCCCGCGCGAAAACGCCGAAGGAACTTCGCGTCGCCGTCTGGATCGACGATGAATTCTGCGACATCGACCGCGAAAGCGCGGACCTGCTCACCAACGCCGCCAAGGCGCTTCAGGATGCGGGCGCCAATGTCGACTGGAACGCGCGGCCCGATTTCACGCTCGCCGAAATCACCGAATGCTATCTCATCCTGCTTCATTCGGTGACAGGCGCAGGCATGCCACAGAGCATCCGCGACCGCTGGGCCGAAATGAAAAAAGGCTTCGCACCGGACGACAAGAGCCACCGCGCGCTGCAGGCCATCGGCGGCACGCTCTCGATCGCCGAGCGCGCCATCTGGAGGGAGACACAGGCGCAGCTCCGCTGGAAGTGGCACCAGTTCTTCAAGTCATACGACGTCGTTCTCGCGCCGGTCATGATGCGTCCCGCCTTCGAGCACAATCACGAAACGAACTGGCACAAGCGCGAACTCGCCGTGAACGGCATCATGCGGCCCTACATGGACGTGCTGATCTGGGCGGGGCCCGCCGTCGTCTCCCACCTCCCCGCCTCCGTCGCGCCCGCCGGCATCACCAGCGAAGGCAAGCCCGTCGGCATCCAGATCATCGGCCCGCATCTCGAGGACTACACGACGATTGAGGTCGCCGCGATGTTCGAGGAAATCCTCGGCGGCTTCAAACCGCCAAAGGGGTGGTGAGGCAAGAAATAAATTTAAGTCGTCATGGCCCGGCTTGTCCGGGCCATCCACGTCTTTCTTTTTGGCACTCAGCAAGGAAGACGTGGATGACCCGCCTAAAGCGGGTCATGACGATTTAGGGGAATGGGAGAGATAAACCGCCCCTTTGACACCCCCTCACGCCCCGCCGCATGATGCGGCCAAGCCCGACACAAGAAACCCGAGGAGCTCACCCATGAGCCTGTCCAACGCCGCCGTTCGCGATATCGAGACGGTCATCCATCCCTACACCAATCTCGACACGTTCCGCGAAACAGGCCCGATGATCATCGAGGTGCACCTCGCTCGGCTATAACGAGCAGGAGCTGATCGACGCGGCGATGGAGCAGTTCCGCCAGATCCCCTTCACGCATACATTCGGCGGCAAGAGCCATGAGCGCGCCGCGGAAGCGGCCGAGCGTCTCAAGGCCATCGCGCCGCATGCGGCTTCCAAGGTTCTCTTCTGCGGCTCGGGCTCGGAGGCGAACGACCAGCAGGTGAAGCTCGTCTGGTATTACAACAACGCGCTCGGCCGCCCGAACAAGAAGAAGATCATCGCGCGCCAGCGCGGCTATCACGGCGTCACCGTCGCGTCGGGATCGCTCACCGGGCTTCCCGCCAATCACCGCGACTTCGACCTGCCGATCGCGGGCATGCTCCACACCGACTGCCCGCACTACTACCGCTATGCGGAGCCGGGCGAAACGGAAGACGAATTCACGACGCGGCTTGCGAAGAACCTCGAGGACATGATCATCCGCGAAGACCCCGACACCGTCGCCGCCTTCATCGCCGAGCCGATCATGGGTGCCGGTGGTGTCGTCATTCCGCCCGCCGGCTATTTCGAGAAGATCCAGGCGGTGCTGAAGAAATACGACATCTACTTCATCGCCGACGAAGTCATCTGCGGCTTCGCGCGCACGGGCAACATGTTCGGGTCGCAGACCTTCAACATGAAGCCGGACTCGATCTCCGTCGCCAAGGCGCTGTCGTCAGCCTATTTCCCCATCGCCGCCGTCACGGTGGCTGAGGAGATGTATCAGGCGATGATCGACGAGAGCAAAAAGATCGGCACCTTCGGCCACGGCTTCACCTACACAGCGCATCCGGTCGGCGCCGCCATCGCCGCGAAGACGCTGGAGATTTACGAGAAGCGCAACATCGTCGGCCATGTGCGCTCCCTTGCGCCCCGCTTCGAGGGCCATGTCGAGCGCCTCGCCGAACATCCCCTCGTCGGCCATGCCCGCGCCAAGGGGCTTCTCGGCGCCATCGAACTCGTCGCCGACAAATCCTCCAAGCGCGCCTTCGATGCGAAGGCCGGCATCGGCGCCGCCGTCGTCGCCGCCGCGCAGCGCCACGGTCTCATCGTCCGCGCGCTTGCGGGCGACATCGTCGCCTTCTGCCCGCCGCTCATCATCGCCGCCGAACAGATCGACGACATGTTCGCCGCCGTCCACAAGGCGCTCGACGAGGTGGAGGCCCAGGTAACGAAAGAAGGGCTGCGCGCCGCCTGATGCCCGAACTTCGTTATCAGCTCACCTTCGAGGGCACCGTCTCGCCCGAAGACGAGATGGGAAGCCGCATGAACATCCTGTCCGTCGCAGCCATTCCGCCGGGGCTCGATGCCGCGCTCACGCAAGGCGGCCGCAGCGCGACGCTCAGCGCCACGGTCGAGACGGACGATTACGGCGGCTTCACCGAGACGGGCGAGATTTCCTTCGGCGCCGGCGCGATCCGCTATTCGACGCGCGGCGAAGGCTTCATCGAGGACACGGAAGAAGAAGACATCCAGCAAGGTTGCGTCATCCGCCAGGTCGATGGCGGCAGCTGGTACTCGACTACGCCAACCAAAACAAAATTGTCATCCCGGCACTCGTTGCCGGGACCCAATCCACGTCCCAACAAGACGAAAGGCCGATGGGTCCCGGGAATAAATCCCGGGATGACACTTCTGTTTTTGGCAAAGGGAAGAAGCCAAAAGCAGGCATCACGCCCTCTAGACGTGCTGGCCGCCATTGATCTGAATCTCGGCGCCGTTGACGTAGCTCGACTGATCCGTACACAGAAAATAGATGGTGCGCGCGACTTCTTCCGGCGTGCCGAGGCGCTGCATCGGAATTTCGGCGACGATCTTGTCCGTGCCCGGCGACAAGATCGCCGTGTCGATTTCGCCCGGTGCAATGGCGTTCACGCGGACGCCGAGGCGGCCGAATTCCGACGCCATTTCCCGCGTCAGCGCCGCAAGCGCCGCCTTCGAGGTCGCATAGGCCGATCCGGCAAAAGGATGCACGCGCACGCCCGCGATCGAGGTCACGTTCACGACCGAGCCCTGCGCCTTCTTCAGCTCTTCCACGAGCCCGCGCGCAAGCATCACCGGCGCGAAGAAATTGACCTGAAAGACCTGGGCCCAGGTGGCGACCTCCGTATCGAAGACGCCGAGGCGCGAGCCGCCCGGCCCCTTCGGCGAGATCGCCGCGTTGTTCACAAGTGCGTGAAGTTGCCCGCCCTGATCCTTCAGCCGCTCGCGCATTTCGGCAATGGCGGCTTCCGTGTTCTTCACATCGGCAAGGTCGACCTGGATGTGATCCTCCGGACCCGCCTCCCAGGGGCAGTCCTCGGGAAAGGGATGGCGCGAACAGGTAATCACGCGCCAGCCCGCGCTCGAAAAGCGCTTCACGGTCGCATGGCCGATACCCCGGCTCGCACCGGTCAGGATCAGCGTCCTGCGCTTGGCATTATCGTTCTGTGTCATGCGCGCAATCTAGAGGAAGGCGCGGGTGCGCGCCAGCGGGAGGAGCCTACACGGCGACCCTGCGTTGCTGAATGACCAGACGCTCGCTCTGCGCCCGGGCGTTGACTTCCGCGGCAGCAAGCGAGGTTTCGATCAACCCCTCTTCGACGGCCACGCCTTTTTCGTCGCGAAGCCACAAAAGCACATCGTAGAGGTGCCAGACATCCGGCGCGCCGACATGGACCGGCGCGGGAAATGAAGGCGCCGCATTGGCGGCGTGTTTCTGCATGTTCTGCCGCGTATAGCCCAGTATCTCGGCCATATCGCTGAGATTGACGAGGTCCGGCTTCGCCTCGATCAATTCCGCGCCGGCCAGAGCATTGCGGACCTCGCGCGAGGCGGATGCCATCGCAGATCCGGCATTTGCCGCGTCGCGCGAGAAGCTCAACGCAATCCTGTCGCGCTTGCCCACGCCGGCAATCGCATCGTCGCAGCCTGCCTCGAACAGGGCATTGACGATATCGTCCGGATCGCCGAAAGGCTCCGCGAGAGAAAAGATCAGTTCGAACTCATAAACAGACATGGCTTTTTCCACCTAATCCCGGCTGTCCTGAACATATTTGCAATGATCGACGAGCCGCCGGATTTGCCTTGCATGGTTCTCCGCAGATCGTGGCGTACTCCATACCGAGAACTGGCAGAACTCGCCGCACCGGCAGGTTTCGTCATTCCACGGACAGCGCAGATAGCCGAAGCAGTGCCCTCTTCCCTTCACGAAAGTCCAACCGGCTTCTTCCGCATAGCGAATGGCCTGTTCGATTTCCTTGTGCGGATGGCGCGTGCGTCCGCCGTGTCGATAGTCGCCCGCGCCACCGCCAAGGCCTCCTCCGGCGTGCCGGACGCATCGGCCCGAACCCACGTCATCTCGCCGAGATCGTAGCCGAGCTGCCGCTTCAGTACGGCGACGCCCGCATCCGACGGATCGCGGCCCTGCCGTTCGCGCGCCGCGACGCGTGCTTCGAGCACCGATGCGGGCGCCTCGAGCCAGAGCCCGTCGAAGCGCACGCCCGACGCCACAGCAAGCTCCGCCACCGCGCGGCGCTCCTCCTCCGTCGCAAACACGGCATCCGCCACCACGCTCATGCCAGCATCGAGCGCGAGCGTCGCGAGCTGCGTCATCTCCGCATAGACCCTTTCGCCCGCGTCGCGCGCATAGGCTTCGGCCGGCAGCCGGTCGAGCGGCCCGGCGCCGAACATCCGTTTGCGGATCGTGTCCGTCCGCAAATGCACCGCGCCCACGGTGCCGCCGATGGTCCCTGCGAGTTGCTTCGCCAGCGTCGACTTTCCGGTGCCTGACAATCCGCCCACAGCGACAAGCCTCACCGGACAAGGCTTCAACGCGCGGCCGGCAAAATCGAGATAGGCGCGCGCGAGATCGCGCTTCCCGTCGTTCCCGCCCTTTGCCTGCACCGCCGTCACCTTGGCGCGGACCACGGCGCGCATGGAAACGAAGAGCGGCAGCAGCGCGAGGCCCCGCGTTGCGTCGCCGATTTCCTCCGCTGTCAGATGATCGAGATAGACATTGAGCGCGCGGTTCGCAAAGCCGCGAAGCCGCTCGTCGCTTTCGCCCCGGAAAGCGAGGTCCATCAGCAGAAAGGCGAGATCGTAGAGAGTGTCGATGCGCGCAATATGATCGCTGAACTCCACGCAGTCGAAGATGACGGGCTTGCCGCCGATTTCCGTCACATTGCCGAGATGAAGATCGCCGTGACAGTGGCGGACCCAACCCTGCGCGCGCCTCTCGTCCAGCAATGCGCGGTGACGCGAAATCAACGCGCGGCTTTTTGCCGTCACGGCCTGCGCCTCGTCCGCATCGAGCACAAGCCCGATACTCTCCCTCATATCCTCTTCGCTGCCCGCGACGATCCTCGCTGTGCCCTCCGCGCCGCCGAAATCGCGCCGCACCTCGGCCATGCGGTGAAACGCGGCGACTTCCGCCGCCAGTTCCTCAACGAGCGGAAGCGTCAGTTCGCCGCTGCCGGCCAGCGTTGCCAGAAGCCCCTCGTCGCCGAAGCGTTTCATTTCCACGAGGTAGTCGGCGATTTCGCCTTCTCCGCCGTCGAGGCGAAAACCGCGTCCCACGCGCCGCACCGGCACGACCCCCAGATAGATGTCCGGCGCGGTGCGGCGGTTCAGTTCCACCTCGCGGTCGCAGGCCGCCTTCCGTTTCTCGAGTGTCGAGAAATCGAGAAAGGTGAACCTCACGGGCCTTTTCATCTTGTAGGCGCGCGTGCCTGCCAGAAACACATGCGAGGCATGCGTGTCGATGCGCCTTATCTCTTCGCATGCGTCGAGGCCGTAAGCTTCCGGCTTCGCAAGGAAGTCGAGCAGCGCGGCATTCTCGGGCAAGCCGGTCAAACGAAGCGTCCGTTCACGTGCGCTGCAGGCGGGTCAGCTTCTCGATGCCTGCCGGGTCCTGGTGGATGATGACCTCGGCGCCGGGAAAAGCCGTCATCACCTCGCTCTCCACCTCGTCGGAAATCCGGTGCGCTTCGGTCAGCGAAATCCCGCCGTCGAGTTCGAGATGGAACTGGATGAAGCTGTAGATGCCGGAGGTACGCGTCCTCAGTTCGTGCAGGTTCACGACCTCGGGGTGCTGGCGCGCGATATCCATGATGCGATCGCGGTCCTCTTCGGAGAATTCGCGGTCCATGAGCTGGTCGAAGGCATTGATCACGATTTTCGCCGCGCTCCAGGCGATGAGCGCCGCAATCAATATACCGAAGGCCGGGTCCGCCCAGTGGAAGCCGAGATAGCCGGACAGAACGAGCGCGGCGATCACGGAGAGGTTCATGAACAGGTCGCCGCGATAATGGATCGAGTCCGCCTCGATGGCGAGCGAACGCGTTTGGCTGACCACATGGCGCTGATAGGCGACAAGGGCGAGCGTCAGCACGATCGCGACAACAACGACGGCGATGCCCGCGCCGGAATAGGCGACCGGCTGCGGGTCGAGGAGCCGCCTCACCGCTTCGAAGACGATGTAGGCCGCCGATCCGAAAATGAAGATCGACTGGCCGAGCCCCGCCAGCGCCTCCGCCTTGCCGTGACCGAAGCGGTGTTCCCGGTCGGCAGGGGCAAGCGAGGCGCGCACCGCGAAGAGGTTGAGGAGCGAGGCGGCGCCGTCGAGGAGCGAGTCGGTGAGCGTGCCGAGCATCGCGATCGATCCGGTGAACCAGAAGACCGTCCCCTTTAGCGCGATCAGAATGACCGCGACCGCGACCGCGGCGAGCGTCGCGCGCCGCATCAGACGTTCATATTCCGGCGCGACGCTGCCTGGCGCGTTTCCGGGGATATCTTTTTTTACTGCCTCTGCGGCGCTCATGCGGCGATCCGTGACCCGTTATATTTGTGACAGTTCGATGACATTTCAATGACAGTCAGGGGTAGAGTTTCTCGGTTTGCCACCGGTCCGCGGGAGATTCCCGTTTGAAAACAAGGCGGTCGTGCAATCTGAAGGGCCGGTCGCGCCAGAATTCGATACGCCGCGGCACGATGCGGAAGCCGCTCCAGTGAGGTGGCCGCGGAACCTTGCCAATGCCGAATTTTGCTGTGAAAACAGCAACTTGCTTCTCAAGTTCGAAGCGCCCCTCCAGCGGCCGCGATTGCTTCGAGGCCCATGCACCGATCTGGCTGTCGCGGGCGCGCGTTGCAAAATAGGCATCCGCCTCGTCCTCGCCGACAGGGGTCACCTCGCCCCTCACGCGCACCTGGCGGCGCAGGCTCTTCCAGTGGAAGCACAGGGCGGCGCGCGGATTCTCCTTTAATTCCAATCCCTTGATGCTTTCGAGATTGGTATAGAAAACGAAGCCCCGCTCGTCCACATCCTTCAGCAGCACCATCCGGACGTCGGGAAAGCCATCCGCATCCGCCGTCGCCAGCGCGACCGCGTTCGCATCCTCGGGTTCCTTCTCGCGCGCAAGCTTCATCCATTCGTGAAACAGCGCAATCGGGCCGTCACCCTCGAAAATCCGGCTCTCTTCCGTTTCGGTCACCGCGTCGCTCATACCTTGTCCATTTGACGGAATGCCTTGAAAAAGCGCCATTCTCTGCGCCTTTTGCCGCAGGCCCCCGCTCCATTCTTGCCACAATCTGGCTCCTATATAGGTAAGTCTTATATCGCTTGAGGGCGACCGAAACACAGGATTGATCACCATGAAATTCGTTCAAGGCATAGCAGTCGGCGCAATGGCGTTGTCGCTCGCCGCATGCGACCAGAGCATGTATGGCAATGGCGGCGGCATCAACAAACAGACCGTCGGCACCGTCGGCGGTGCCGTGGCGGGTGGCCTTGCCGGTCAAGCCATCGGCGGCGGCACGGGCCGCCTCTGGGCCACTGGCGCCGGCGTTCTTCTCGGCGCCCTGATCGGCAGCGAGATCGGCAAGTCGCTCGATCGCGCCGACCAACAATATATGGGCCAGACGACTTACAACACGCTGGAGAGGGGCCCTTCCAATCAGGCCGCCCGCTGGACCAACCCGGACAGCGGAAATTATGGTACGGTGACGCCTTACCCTGCCTATCAGCAGGGCAACTATAACTGCCGGGAATATACGCAGACGATCTATGTAGACGGGCGCAGCGAAACGGCCCGAGGCACCGCCTGCCGGCAGCCGGATGGATCCTGGCAGATTCAGAACTGATCGAAACACCGGGGGTGGACCGATACTCATGCGTTTTCTTTGGTCCACTCTTCGGTCCGGGTTCCTGTTGCCGGCGCTGTTCCTTGCCCTTTTTCCTGCCGCATCCGGGGCAGCGCCCGGCGTTACGGTTCAAGAACAGATTGAAAAAAGCGGCCCGACCAGAGGCGAGCTCAGAGCGCGCTTCGATGAGGGCGTTGCGTCTTACGACAGGGGCGACTACGCCCGCGCCTACGAAATCTGGTTGCCGCTCGCACAGCGCGACGATCTCGCTGCAATGCGCAATGTCGCGCTACTCCTCCGCAAGGGGCGCGGCGTCGAGCGCGACCCGGAGCGCGCGCTCTATTTCTACGAGCGCGCGGCACATGGCGGTCTCGTATCCGCGCAGGTGAACGCGGCTTTCATGCATCTCGCTGGCGACGGCGTTCCGCAGGACTACAAGACGGCCTCCTTCTGGTTCCACGCCGCCGCCATCGCGGGCGTTCCGGCCGCCAGGTACAATCTCGGCGTCATGTACGAAAAGGGTCTCGGCGTCGAAAACGATCCCGCCCGGGCTCTCGCCTGGTATGCACTCGCCGCGCAGGTCGGCCATGAACAGGCCCTTCAAAGGTTAATGCAGCTCGTTCCGAGCCTGCCGGGTCCGCCTCCGCCAAGCGGTGCCGATGCCGCACCTTCTGTGACCGCGCCGCCTCCGCCGCCAGCCGAACTGGACTACCTCGATCACGAGGCGCCTTAACTAATTTGTATGGGGCCTGCCCTAACCTGCTCTCTCCATCAGGTCAGGGAGTGGCGCCTTTGCGCGATCCTTACGAAGTCCTGGGCGTGGGCCCGGGCGCGAGCAACGCGGATATCAAGGCTGCCTATCGCCGGCTCGCGAAGGAACTCCATCCCGATGCGCGCGGCGGTTCGCCCAAGCTCCCTGCGCGCTTCCAGGAGGTGACGGCCGCCTATAATCAGCTCAAGGACGAGGCGGCGCGCCGCTGTTTCGAAGCCGAACGCCTGAGCCGAACCATGCGCCGGCAGCCAGCATTCGAGGAAACCGCCGCCCCGTCCGCCACCACGGACCATGCGGCGGACGATGTGTTCTCTGAACTTTTCGAAGGCATCAAGAATGCGGGCAAGCGCGTCTTCCGGGCACGCGGCGAAGACCGGGTCTATCGTCTCTCGGTCGATTTCCTGGAAGCGGCGAACGGCACCCGAAAGCGCGTGAAGCTCGCCAGCGGGCGAACCGTCGAAATTGCCATACCACCAGGCATCAAGGACGGCGCTCGCATCAAGATACGTGGCAAAGGCGATGAAGGCCATGGCGGCGCGGCGCCGGGAGACGCCATCGTCGTCGTGGGAGTCGGGCCGCATTCCCATTTCATCCGGGAAGGCGCGGATATCCACCTCACTCTCCCCGTGACGCTGCCCGAAGCCGTTCTCGGCGCGAAAATCGAGGTCCCGACGATCGCAGGGCCGGTATCGCTCACAATCCCCGCCGGTTCCAATTCAGGTACACGGCTTCGGCTCAAAGGCAGGGGGCTGCCCGAGGACGAGGGCGCGGCTCGGGGAGACCAATACATCACCCTCTCGCTTACCCTCCCCGAGGCCCCGGATACTGCCCTGCGAGACTTTGCGGCAAGTTGGAGCCAAGGCCTCAAACACAATCCACGCAAGACTTTTTCGCAAGGCCGAGCGGACACGAATCGACACGATTCGTGAAGAAAGCCCATATTTGACCAACGGCTTTTTTATTAGACCGCCAAGGGCTTTTGTGTACGATGCGCTCGATTTTCGGCTAGGACAATTCACGGGGATTCGATGAGCGAAGCCATCACCAGCACGGGCCCGGTTGTGACGGGCAACCTGATGAAGGGCAAGCGCGGCCTCATCATGGGCGTCGCGAATAATCGCTCGATCGCCTGGGGAATCGCCAAGGCTTGCGCCGATCAGGGTGCGGAGATCGCGTTCACCTTCCAGGGCGAAGCGCTGCAGAAGCGCGTCACTCCGCTTGCGGAATCCGTCGGCTCGAAGCTCGTGCTGCCCTGCGACGTTACCGACGCGGCCAGCATGGATGGGGTCTTCGAACGTCTCTCGAAAGAATGGGGCAAGATCGATTTCTTCGTTCACGCCATTGCCTATTCGAACAAGGACGAACTCGACGGACGCTATGTCGATACGACGCTCGACAACTTCACGGCGACCATGGCCATCTCCTGTTATTCGTTTGCCGCGCTTTGTCAGCGCGTCGAGAAGCTGATGACGGATGGCGGGTCGATCGTCACGCTGACCTATTACGGCTCCGAGAAGGTTATCCCGCATTACAACGTCATGGGCGTTGCGAAAGCCGCACTTGAAGCGAGCGTGCGTTACCTTGCCGTCGACATGGGGCGCAACAAGATCCGCGTCAATGCCGTGTCGGCCGGTCCGATCAAGACGCTTGCCGCGTCCGGCATCGGAGATTTCCGCTATATCCTCAAATGGAACGAGCTCAATTCGCCGCTGAAGCGCACCGTCACCATCGAGGAAGTGGGCAATACCGCGCTTTATCTTCTTTCCGATCTCGGCTCCGGGGTCACCGGCGAAGTTCATCACGTCGATGCCGGCTATCACGTCGTCGGCATGAAGGCGGAAGATGCACCCGACATGAGCATCGTCTGACGATTTCCTGTATCGTTTCCCGCAATGGGGGCCCGCCGGGTCATGTGTATAAGGAAGGCCTTCCGGGGCCAGACTGACAGCCATGTCGCACAATACGTTCGGCCATCTGTTCCGCGTCACGACCTGGGGTGAAAGCCACGGGCCGGCGCTTGGCTGCGTGGTCGACGGCGCACCGCCGCGCATTCCGCTCAAGGCCGAGGATATCCAGCTCTGGCTCGACCGCCGCCGCCCCGGCCAATCGCGCTTCACGACGCAGCGGCGCGAACCGGATGCGGTCAAGATTCTCTCCGGCACTTTCGTGGAAGACGGCGTGGAACTCACCACGGGTACGCCGATTTCGCTGATGATCGAGAATATCGACCAGCGCTCGAAGGACTATGGGGACATCGTCGAGAAGTTTCGGCCGGGTCACGCCGACTTCACCTATTTTTCGAAATACGGCATTCGCGACCATCGCGGCGGCGGACGCTCCTCCGCGCGCGAAACGGCGGCGCGCGTTGCGGCGGCAGGCGTTGCCCGCGCCATGCTTCCGGGCATCGCCATTCGCGGCGCGCTCGTGCAGATGGGACCGCACAAGATCGACCGCGCGAACTGGGACTGGGAGGAGACGGAAAACAATCCCTTCTGGTGTCCGGACGCGAAAGCCGCGGCGGCATGGGAAACCTATCTCGACGGCGTGCGCAAGAACGGTTCGTCCTGCGGCGCGGTAATCGAGGTCGTCGCCTCGGGCGTGCCCGTGGGCCTCGGCGCGCCGATCTATGGCAAGCTCGACGGCGATCTCGCGGCCGCCATGATGAGCATCAACGCGGTGAAAGGCGTCGAGATCGGTGAAGGCTTTGCCGCCGCCGCCCTTTCCGGCGAGGAGAACGCCGACGAAATGGAACCCACCAATCATGGGCTCTCCTTCTCCTCCAACCATGCAGGCGGCATTCTCGGCGGGATATCCACGGGTCAGGACGTCGTGGTGCGCTTTGCCGTGAAACCGACATCGTCGATCCTTGCTCCTCGTAAAACCGTTACGAAAAGCGGCGAGGCGACCGAGATCGTGACAAAGGGCCGGCACGACCCTTGTGTCGGCATTCGCGCGGTGCCTGTCGGCGAGGCGATGATGGCTTGCGTGCTCGCGGACCACTGGCTCCGCCACCGGGCGCAGGTCGGAGAACGGCGGAACGATGAGTGAAGCCGGGGAGAGCAAACCCGAAGGCGCCGTTTTTCTGACCGTGCAATATGCAAGGCAGAAGGGCGAGAGCATCGTCTATAGCGGCGTGTTGATCGCAGGCGCGCTTGTCCTCTTCGGCATGCCGCGCGCGCCGATCCTCGCCCTCATCGCCGCCTTCGTGTCAGTGGGCGTCGCCATCTATCACTGGCCCTATGTCGCGAAGGATCGCAAGGCGTTCACGGTGACGCCAGCGGGGATAAACATCGATCGGCTGGGGCTACTGCCCTGGAATGCGATCGCGGGCGTCGAGATCGTGGACCGCTATGTGCGGATGATCCGCAACGCAGAGTTGCGCATCGCGCTCAAGCGGCCGTTCGATACGGCGGTGGAGCACGCACCGCAAGTGGGACCGGTGCGGCGTCATATGTATCGCTGCTGGGGCGTGGTCTCGCCGCAGGAAATTTCAGTGAAGCTCTCGACGCTCGATACGCCGCCGGAAGCCGTCGAAGCGGCGATCCGGCCGCACATCCATCGCAATATCTGACCGGCGCTCAACCGCGCCGGAATATTCCCACGAGTTCGACATGGGCCGACCAGAGGAACTGGTCGACCGGTGTCACGCCGTCGAGACGATATCCCCCGTCGAGAAGCGCCCGTGCATCGCGCGCGAAAGTCGCCGGATTGCAGGAGACGGAGACGACGACGGGTACTTTCGACTTCGCAATTTCCTCGGCCTGAGCCATTGCGCCCGCGCGCGGCGGATCGACGATGATGGCTTCGAACTTGTTCAGTTCCTCCGCAAGAAGCGGCCGGCGGGCAAGATCGCGAGCTTCCGTGGTCAGGGGTTTCAGGCCAAGGCCCGGCCCATGCGTCCGTACGGCGCGTTCCAGCGCGGCGAGCGCTGGCTTCTCGCCCTCCACCGCATGAACGGCGGCGGTAGCGGCAAGCGATGCCGAGAAAGTGCCGCAGCCTGCGAACAGGTCCACGACACGGCGCGCTTCGCCCACGCCTCCGCGCACGAGGGCAATGAGCGCAGCCTCGCCTTCCTGTGTCGGCTGTAGAAATCCGTCGACAGGCAGGGTGACGCGGAGCCCTGAGAGATCGATCTCCGGCGTGCGACGCTCGGCAAGGATCTCGCCGTCCCACGAAAGCCGCGCAACATCCGCCGCCTGCGCATGCTGGCCGAGTTCGGCACGGAGGGGGCCGTCGAGCGGCTTGCCCCCGGTGACGGCAATATCGAGCCCGTTCAGCGTTGCAGTGATGAGGACAGACGCACGCGTGCGGCGCGAGAGGCCCGGCTGCATGAGGTCGCCCAACCGGGGGATAAACCGCTCAATCTCTGGAACAACCAGCGGGCATTCGGAAAGAAGCACGATGTCGTGGCTGCCGCGCGCGTAGTAGCCAGCGGTGACGCTCTTCTTCGTGCGCGTGAGCGCCAACGTCGCGCGGCGGCGGCTGCGCGACGGCGCGGCGACAAGCGGCGCAACCTCCGTCTCGATGCCACGCGCCTTCAGCGCGACGGCGACCTGTTCCCGTTTCCATGCGGCATAGGCAGCAGGCGCCATGTGTTGGAGCGTGCATCCGCCGCAACGCGTGAAATGCGCGCAGGCAGGCGAAACACGGTCGGCCGAGGGCTCGAGCACCTTCAACAAGGAAGCGCGACCGCCCTCCTCAGGCACGACGCGCACGCGTTCCCCGGGCAATACGTAAGGGACGTAGATCGTTTCGCCGTCGACTTCGGCGATGCCGTCCGCCTGCGCGCCGAGCGAAAGGATAAGGGTTTCGATGTCAGTCATTTTTTTCCGCCGCGATCAGGAATTCGCGGTTGCCATCGCCGCCTTCAATGGGGCTTTGCGTGAGCCCGAGAACCCGCCAACTCATATCGTCCGAAAGCCAGCGCGAGATATCCCCGCATATACGCTCGTGCAACGCCGGATCGCGCACAATACCGCCTTTTCCCACATTTTCGGGCCCGGCCTCGAATTGCGGCTTGATGAGCGCGACGAGGACAGCACCTTTCTCGGCCAAGGCGAGCGCAGGCGGCAAAGCCTTTTGCAAGCCGATGAAGCTCAGATCGGCAACGAGGAAGGAGATGGGCTCGGGGATATCCCGGCGCGTCAAATCCCGTGCGTTCAGGCCTTCGAGCGAGCGCACGCGCGCGTCGCCCTCGATTTCTTTCGCAAGCTGGCCGTGACCGACATCGACGGCAACCACGAAAGCGGCGGCGCGCTCCAGCAGAACCTGCGTGAAGCCGCCCGTGGAGGCGCCGAGATCGAGGCAGACCTTCCCCGACGGATCGAGGCCGAAGACGTCGAGGGCATGGCGGAGCTTCAGCGCACCGCGCGAGACATAGACATGCTCGGGCGCATCGAATTCGATTTCATCGGCGGCGCTGACCATGTCGGAGGGCTTCGATGCGACTTGTCCCCGGAGACGGACATGGCCGGCCTTGATCGCCGCCTGCGCGCGGGCGCGGGTGGCGACGAGACCTCGCTCGACCAACGCAAGGTCGAGACGCATTTTTCGCTCTTGCATGAAAAGGCTCAGACGAGCTTCGGCAGCGACTGCGGCGCAAGTTCGCGCAAATCCGCGATCTGCCGTTCGAGACCAAGCGCGGCAATCGCCGTCTCCGCGATCTGAGCCGCGTTGAGCCCTGCGATGTCGTACATCTTCTCGGGCTTGTCCTGGTCGATGAAGATGTCGGGCAGCGCCATGGGCCTTATCTTGAGGCCGCGGTCGAGCAGGCCGGAGCGGGCGAGAAAATCGAGCACGTGACTGCCGAAACCGCCAACCGATCCTTCTTCGACCGTTATCAGCACCTCATGACCGATGGCGAGGCGCGCGATGAGGTCTTCGTCCAGCGGTTTTGCAAAGCGCGCATCGGCAACCGTGGTCGATAGGCCGAGCGCGTTCAGGTGATCCGCTGCCTTCAGCGCCTCGGCAAGCCGCGTTCCGAGCGAGAGGATCGCGACCTTCGTGCCTTCGCGGAGAATACGTCCCTTGCCGATTTCGAGCGGGCTTCCGATGACGGGCATTTCGACGCCGATGCCTTCGCCGCGGGGATAACGGAGCGACGAGGGCCGGTCGTCGATGGCAACGGCGGTCGCCACCATGTGCTTCAGCTCCGCCTCGTCCGCCGCCGCCATGACGACGAAGCCGGGCAGGCAGGCGAGATAGGTCACGTCGAAGGAACCCGCATGGGTCGGTCCGTCCGCGCCGACGAGACCCGCGCGATCGATCGCAAAACGCACGGGCAGGCGCTGGATCGCAACATCGTGGACCACCTGGTCGTAAGCGCGCTGCAGGAACGTCGAATAGATCGCTGTAAACGGCTTGAACCCCTCGGCGGCGAGGCCCGCCGCGAAGGTCACGCCATGCTGCTCGGCAATGCCGACATCGAAAGTGCGGGCGGGAAACCGCTCGCCGAAGAGATCGAGGCCGGTGCCCGACGGCATGGCCGCCGTGATGGCGACGATCTTGTCGTCCTGCTCGGCATGAGCAACCAGGCTTTCGGCGAAGACCTTGGTATAGCTCGGTGCATTCGCCTTCGCCTTTGCCTGCGCGCCGGTGACGACATCGAATTTCGAGACGCCGTGATATTTGTCCTCGGCGGCTTCGGCGGGCGCGTAGCCCTTGCCCTTCTGCGTCACGACATGAACGAGGATCGGCCCCTCGCCGGCATCGCGGACATTTTTCAGCACCGGGAGCAGATGATCGAGGTTATGCCCATCTATCGGGCCGACATAATAGAGGCCCAGTTCCTCGAAGAGCGTGCCGCCCATCGCCATGCCGCGCGCATATTCCTCGGCGCGGCGCGCGCTCTCCTCAAGGCGCTTCGGCAGCAGCTTCGCGAGCTGCTTGGCGAGATGGCGCATGGAGCGATAGGTGCCGCCCGACAGGAGGCGCGCGAGATAGGCGCTCATGGCGCCGACAGGCGGCGCGATCGACATGTCGTTGTCGTTCAGAATGATGATGAGGCGGCTGTCCACACCCTTGAGGTCGCGAGCGACGGCCATGCCGAGGCCCGAGGAGATCGAAGTCGAGGAATGGGCAGCGCCGAACGGGTCGTACTCGCTTTCGGCGCGCTTGGTGAAGCCGGAAAGTCCGCCGGCCTGGCGCAGCGTGCGGATACGGTCGCGGCGGCCGGTCAGAATCTTGTGCGGATAGGCCTGATGGCCGACATCCCAGATGATGCGGTCTTCCGGCGTGTTGAAGACATAGTGGAGCGCCACCGTGAGCTCGACCACGCCGAGACCCGCGCCCAGATGGCCGCCGGTCTGCGAGACGGCGTCGATCACTTCCGCGCGCAGCTCGTCAGCAATCTGCCTCAGCTCGCTTTCAGCGAGCATGCGGAGATCCGCCGGATTTTTCACCCGGTCAAGCAATGGGGTCGCTGAATTGCTGCTCAACACTCACCTCGGCCGGCATGGGCCCGATATGGCCAGTAGCTGGCCCTTAAGCGGAGAACCCGGCCATTGCGCACCGGGGCGCGCGCCGTCCGTCGTCCTCAGTTGCGACGCGTTATAACGAAATGCGCGGCCTGACGCAAAAGATCGGCTCTTTCATCAAACAAATCAAGATGTTGGATCGCCTGATCGGCAAGCATCCGGGCCTGGGCGCGGGCCCTCTCGGCGCCCAGAATCGAAACGAAAGTCGCCTTGCCCGCCGCCGCATCCTTGCCCGCCGATTTGCCCAGCGTTCCGGCATCGCCCTCGGCGTCGAGCAGGTCGTCGGCAATCTGGTAGGCAAGGCCCATGTCGTGTGCATAAGCGTGAAGCGCGTGGTCCGTCTCTGCCGAGGCCCGGCCGAGCACAGCTCCAGCCTCGCAGCAAAAGGCAATCAGGGCGCCTGTTTTCAGCTGATGAAGGCGGGTGACGCCGCCCATGTCGAGTGTCCGGCCTTCGCTTGCGAGGTCGATCATCTGGCCGCCAACCATGCCATGTGCGCCGGCAGCGCGGGCAAGGCGTCGCACAAGCTCGATGCGGACGCGCGCGCGTTCATGCGTTTCCGAACCGGCGAGGATGTCGAAGGCGAGTGTCAGCAGCGCGTCTCCCGCGAGGATGGCCGTCGCCTCGTCATATTGCCGGTGTGTAGAGGGCGCGCCATGACGAAGGTCATCATCGTCCATGGCGGGCAGGTCGTCATGGACCAGCGAATAGATATGCACGCATTCGGCAGCGGCAGCGGCGCGGAGCGCGGATTCCGCGGCCACGCCAAACAGCGAAGCGCTCTGGCAGACAAGAAAGGGGCGGAAGCGCTTGCCGCCGCCCAGTGCAGCGTAGCGCATGGCCTCGGCGAGGCGTCCCTCAGGCCCCTCGACGCGCGGCAGCAGCCGGTCGAGCATCTCGGCAACGCTTTCCGCAGCCGCTGCAAGCGCGGCATCGAAGGTCTTCGTCTTTGCGGAGGGTGTCACCATCGGGATGCCAGATGCTCAGCCTACATCCAGCGGTTCGGTGCCGGAAGGCTCGCCGGTGGACGAGAGGGCGATCTTCTCGATCCTGGCTTCGGCCGCCTTGAGCCGCGCCTCGCAATGCGCCTTCAGGGCGGTGCCGCGCTCATAGAGTTCGATCGAGCTTTCGAGGGCGGCGTTGCCGGACTCAAGCTGGCCCACGATCTTTTCGAGTTGCGCAAGCGCCTCCTCGAAGCTCAACTTCTCGATATCCTTGTGGGCGTCGGCTTTGGCGGCGGACATTGTCGTCTCCTCTCGCGCGTGTCGCGATCTTTGGGGCGCGTCTTCAAGCGGCAAGCATGAGCGCCTTCACATGCGCCGCGGCGCTCGCCGCCAGCGCCTTCAAGTCATACCCGCCCTCAAGGGCGGAAACAACGCGTCCGCCGCAAAGCCTGCCGGCCGTCTTCACGAGTTCGGCGGTCGCCCAGCCGAAGTCCCCGTCAGTCAGCCGCAGATTGGCCAGCGGGTCCGCCATATGGGCATCGAAACCGGCCGAAATGAAGATGAAATCGGGGCGGAACTGCTCAATGGTGGGGATAATCGCATCCGAGATGGCGGCCCGGAATTCCTCCGAACCCGCGCCCGGCGGCAGGCAGCGATTGTAGATGTTGCCGAGGCCATGCTCGCTCGCCCTGCCCGTGCCCGGATAGAGCGGCCATTGATGCGTGGAAATATAGAGGAGCGAGGGATCGGTCTCGAAAGCCGCCTGCGTGCCATTGCCGTGGTGGACATCGAAATCGACGACGGCCACGCGCGCGCAGCCATGTGCCGCGCGGGCATGAAGCGCGCCGATGGCGATGTTGTTGAAGAGGCAAAAGCCCATGGCGGTCTCAGGCTCGGCATGATGTCCCGGCGGGCGCACCGCGCAGAAGCCGTTGCGCGCCCTGCCCGCCATCACCTCATCCACCGCATAGACGACGGCGCCCGCCGCACGATAGGCGGCTTCCAGCGAGCCCTGCGACATGGCGGTGTCGGCGTCGATGCGGCGGAAACCCTCCTGCGGCGCCGAGCCGTCGATGAAGTCGATATGGCTTTCGGGGTGGACGCGGCCGATCTGCTCGCGCGTCGCACGCGGCGCCTCTGCCCTCTGGAGAAGTGCGAATTCCTCGGCTTCCAGCGCCCCCAGCACGGCGCGCAGCCGGTCCACGCATTCGGGATGGCCGGGCGGCATCTCATGCTCGAGACAGGCGGAATGGGTGACGAGGAGCGTGGTCATGTTTTTCAGCGTAGCACAGGGCGAAACGGTCTTCAGGCGCGGCGGTACCAGTTCACGCCCTTCTCGTCGCGGCTGACCGTTGCGAGGCCGCGGCCGAGCAGGCAGTTCAGGTGGGCGAGGCTCTCGCCTGTCGCCATGAAGAAGACTTCAGGACCGATCTTGCGCTTGAAGAGGGCGGGGAAAACGTCGATGGCGCGCTTGGGCTCCTCCAGCATGGCAAGCAGCTTTGCAAGCCCGTCCTCGTGACCGTCGATCAGCTGCGTCAGGCGCTCGTGCAGGCCGTAGAAGGGTTCGTTATGCGCGGGCAGGACGAGAAGATCGTTCGGCAGGGCGGCACGGATGCGCTTGCAGCTCTCGATCCAGTCTTCGAGCGGGTTCTCGTAGGCTTCCGTCGGATGGACGCTGACGTTGGAAGATATCCTCGGCAGCACCTGGTCGCCGGAAATGAGAATCTTCGCTTCCTCGCAATAGAGGCAGACATGTTCAGGTGCATGACCGGAACCAACGACGACGCGCCATGTACGTCCGCCGACACTCAATTCGTCGCCTTCGCGCAGGCGGCGGAAAATATCGGGCATGCGCGAAACGCGCTCGCCGAAGCCGCCGAAGCGCTTCCTGTAGCTTTCGACGCCGCGCTCGCTGAAACCCGCCGCGCGGTAGAAATCGAGCGCTTCCTGCGGCGCATCGCGGCCGGTGTCGAGCACGAGGGTCTTGCACATCAGGAAATCGGTGCGCGACATGCGCAGCTCGATGCCCCATTTGCGCGTGAACCAGCCCGCGAGGCCGACATGATCGGGATGGAGATGGGTGACGACGAGGCCCGTCACGGGTTTGCCGCGAAGGCCGGTTTTGAAAACCTCCCGCCAGAGCGCCTTCACCTCGTCGGAGGCGACGCCCGTGTCCACCACCGTCCAGCCGTCGCCATCCTCCAGCAGCCAGAGGTTGATGTGGTCGAGCTGGAAGGGAAGCGGCATGCGCACCCACCAGATGCCGGGCGCGGCTTCAATCATTTCCGCGGGGCCCGGCACCCTGTCGAAGGGATAGCGCAGATCGCCGCTCTCAATGGTCGCCTGGGAAATGTCGGACATCGCAACTCTCGCACCGGACCGCGCGGGGGTTCGCGCAGCATCCATCCGTGATAGGCGCAGGGCGAAGCGAGGTCAAACCGGCCTTTCACCATGCCAGCCGGACGCTGCGGAAAGGCTGGCGGTCAATCCGCGAAGACGGCGGATTCGCACTCGAGAAGGCTTTCCGCACCCGCCATTGCCGGGGCGAGGAGGCCGTGAACGCCGGGCAGGATGTTGGCCGCGTAGAACTGCGCGATCTCGCGGCGCGCGGCGCCGTTTCCCATCGCCGCGCGGGTGAGATAATGCCCGCCGGCCGCCGTGCCGAAGAGGCGCAGATACGGCGTCGCGCCCGCAAGGCAGTCGTTCGGCGACGATTTCAGGTTCGCAAGCATGTAGTCCGTGGCCTTGTCGAGCGTATCGAGCGCATCGTCGAGCGCTGCGCCGATGCCCGTCATCAGCTTGTCGTTCGAGGAGCGCGCTTCCTTCGCCGTGCCGCGCATTTCCGCGATGAAGCTGCGCGTGACGTCGCCATTGCCGACAGGAAGCTTGCGCGTCACGAGGTCGATTGCCTGAATGCCGTTGGTGCCTTCATAGATCGGCAGGATGCGTGCATCGCGGAGGAACTGGGCGGCGCCCGTTTCCTCGATGAAGCCCATGCCGCCGTGGATCTGCACGCCGATGGAGGCGGTTTCGACGCCGGCATCGGTGGAGAAGGATTTGGCGATGGGGGTCAACAGGTCGGCGCGCGCCTGAGCGGCGCGGCGCTTGTCCTCGCTGCCGCACGAATGCGCGCCGTCGATGGCGACGGCGGTCGCGTAGCAGAGGACGCGGGAGGCTTCCGTCATCGCCTTCATGGTGAGCAGCATGCGGCGGATATCGGGATGTTCGATGATCGGCGCCATTTCGCCCGCCGCAAGATCGGAACCCAGCGGGCGGCCCTGCTTGCGCTCCTTCGCATAGGCGAGCGCGTGCTGATAGGCCGCCTCGGCAATGGCCACGCCCTGCGTGCCAACGAGGAGGCGGGCGTTGTTCATCATCGTGAACATGCAGGCAAGGCCGCGGTTTTCCTCGCCGATCAGCGTGCCGACGGCGCCACCGTTTTCGCCGTAGGACATGACGCAGGTGGGGCTGCCGTGGATGCCGAGTTTCTCTTCAAGACCAATGCAGTAAGCATCGTTGCGCGCGCCGAGCGAGCCGTCCGCGTTGACGAGGAATTTCGGTACGAGGAAGAGCGATATGCCTCTGGTGCCGGCGGGTGCATCGGGAAGGCGCGCGAGCACGAGATGGACGATATTGTCCGTCATGTCGTGATCGCCATAGGTGATGAAAATCTTGGTGCCGGTAATGCGGTAGGTGCCGTCGTTTTGCGGAATTGCCTTTGCCTTCAAGGCGTTGAGGTCCGAGCCCGCCTGCGGCTCGGTGAGGTTCATGGTGCCGGTCCACTCGCCCGAGATGAGCTTTGCGAGGTAGAGCGCCTTCTGCTCATCCGTGCCGTGAGCGGTCAACGCCTCGATGGCGCCCTGGGAGAGGATGGGGCAGAGGCCAAAGGACATGCAGGCCGCATTCCACATTTCCTGCATGGCGACCGAGAGCGCGACGGGAAGGCCCTGACCGCCGAAATCGGGAGACGCGGCGAGGCTGCCCCAGCCGCCCTCGACCCATTTGCGGTAGGCGTCCGCGAAGCCGGAAGGTACTGAAACGCCGTCGTTTTTCAGCTTCGCGCCCTCGGCATCGCCCGAGCGATTAAGCGGCGCCAGCACATCGGCGGCGAGCTTCGCGCCCTCCTCCATCACCGCTTCGACGAGATCGGCGGAAACATCCGCGAAGGGACCGGCCCCGAGGAGATGCTTGAGGCCCGCGACCTCGTTCAGCAGATAGGCCATGTCGCGGACGGGCGGACGATATGTCATGAAGGCTCCAGAAACGCAGATAGAGACGCGGGAAGGGCTTGTTTGTGGGCTTTTACTGTATTCTCCGGCGTCTGTGTACCGAGTGAGGGAATGGAATTTTGGCGCAGTGCCTGAAGGCGACGGCGGAAGCGATCGGACAGGCGGGCGCGGCGATCCGCGAGGGGCGGCTTGTCGCCTTTCCGACGGAGACGGTCTACGGATTGGGCGCGGATGCGACAGACGACCAAGCCGTCGCGAGCATCTTCGAGGCGAAGGGACGGCCGCGCTTCAACCCGCTGATCGTGCATGTGGCGAACCTTCAGGAAGCCGAAAAACACTGTGTTTTCAGTGCGGAAGCGGAGAGGCTCGCGAGGCGGTTCTGGCCCGGCGGGCTGACGCTGGTGCTGCCGCGGCGCGAGGACACGGCGCTCTCGCTGCTGGTGAGCGCGGGGCTCGACACGGTGGCGGTCCGCGTGCCCGCGCATGAGACCGCGCGCGCCCTTATCGAGGCGGCGAAACGGCCGCTCGCCGCCCCATCGGCGAACCCTTCGGGCAAGGTGAGCCCGACCCAGGCGGCGCATGTCATGGAGGGGCTCGGGGCCGCGCCGCAGCTTGCCTTCGTGCTCGACGGGGGCGCCTGCCCGCTCGGACTTGAATCCACCGTGATCGGATTTCCTCAAGGAATTCCGACACTTCTCCGCCCCGGCGCGGTGGCGCGCGACGAGATCGAGGCGGTGCTGGGACGGCCACTCGCCGATGCCGACGCGGCGAGCGGCGAGGAAGGCCGCGCCTCGCCGGGCCAGCTCGAAAGCCACTACGCGCCCGGATCGCCGATCAGGCTCGACGCGACGGAAGTGGCGGAAGACGAGGTGCTGCTGGCCTTCGGGCCCGATGCGCCAAAGGCAAAAACCTCAATGAATCTCTCGGCTTCCGGCGACCTGACGGAAGCGGCGGCGAACCTCTTCGCGATGCTGCGCGCGCTCGACGCAGAAGCCGGAGGCAGGCGCATCGCCGTGATGCCGATCCCCCATGAAGGGCTCGGCGAGGCGATCAACGACAGGTTGAAAAGAGCAGCCGCACCAAGAGGTTAGAGGGAGCCAACCAGGATCGTCGGGACGCCGTTCGTCGGCGGGCGGATGGTGGCGACGGCGGTGCCTTCTTTCCGGCCGGGCTTCACCTCCGACACGTCGAGACCGGCGGCGGCGAGGCGGTCGCGGACGGCCTCAACCTTCTCCGCTTTCCAGGCAAGTCCCCAGAAATGCTCGGCTCGCCGCCGGCGCGGAAGAAAAGCTGGCGGACGCCCCATTCCGGTTTCGTGTGATCGAGGGCGAGGCGGATGCCCAACTTGTCCCCGAAAAGCGTTTTGCAAGCTTCCGCATCGGGGGTCATGACGACGACATGATCGCAGGCGGCGACGGCCTGCGCCTGCGAAACGCCTTCGGACAGGGGCGCGGGCGGGAGCGCGTCGGCAGGGCTAAGGTGTTGAATTCCCAGCATGAAAAGGCCGCGCACCTCATCCTTCGGCATGGCGATGGTGCGCCATTCGCGGATGGCGCCCGTGATCTCGTCGCGGCCCTTGCCATCGACGGGTGTCCCCGATTTCAGGCCGCGCGCATTGAAGGCGGCGGTGGCGGCGGCCGCGTCGTCCACGCCCAGCACGATGCCGTAGAGGCCCTCGCCATGGGCGTCGAGATGAGCTTTCAGCGCCTCCGCATTCGCCCCTTCGGCGACCGGCGCATAAAGCTCCACATAGGTATTTGCGAGGCGGTACAAGACGTTACCCGTGCCGACGCCGGGATGGACGCCCTTCCAGGAGGGCGCGCGGCCGAAGATCGCCGTGTAGTTTTTCTCGGCTTCCCTGAGGTCGCGGACGGCGATGATGATGTGGTCGACGCTTGTAACTTCGGTCATTTGTGACAGCCCTTCAGACGAAAACGCGCGGCACTCTAGAAGCATTC
>PHEF01000173.1 GCA_002842875.1 Alphaproteobacteria bacterium HGW-Alphaproteobacteria-3
GTCATCCTTAACGCCAAACTCAGAGACGCAAACACGCCCCAAACCGCTTGACAGCCAATACAGTTGCTTCGTCGGCCTGCGGCCTCCTCGCAATGACGGTGGGAAGGCGCATAACCCGCCCCGCTCTTTTATATTGCGCCGCAGCATAATCCGGTTTAACAAGCGGCATCGTCTCAGGACCCGGCGCAAGCCCGGGTGGCTCTTCCGGCCGCCGATCCGCCGGATCATCAAGCTCAACACCCCCGTTTCACGCGGCACCCTCCGGTTCCGCGCGCGTTCCTCTTGTTTCGGAAGTCCCCCTTGTCGCGTTTTTCCATGCTTTCCCTCGATGCCTATCGCCAGCAGTGGTTCGGCAATATTCGCGGCGATGTGCTCGCCGGTCTCGTCGTCGCGCTGGCTCTCATTCCCGAAGCCATCGCCTTTTCGATCATCGCGGGCGTCGATCCGAAGGTCGGGCTCTATGCGTCCTTCTCCATCGCGGTGATCGTTGCGATCACGGGCGGGCGGCCCGGCATGATCTCGGCCGCGACGGCGGCGACCGCCGTGCTGATGGTGACGCTGGTGCGCGACCACGGGCTTGAATATCTGCTCGCGGCGACGGTGCTTGCGGGGCTCATGCAGATCGCCGCGGGCTTCCTCAAGCTCGGCTATGTGATGCGCTTCGTTTCGCGCTCTGTGATGACGGGTTTCGTCAACGCGCTCGCGATCCTGATTTTCATGGCGCAACTGCCGGAACTGATCGGCGTGCCCTGGCTCACCTATGCGATGGTCGCGGCGGGGCTCGGCATCATCTATCTCTTTCCGATGCTGACGAAATCCATTCCCTCGCCGCTCATCTGCATCATCGCGCTGACGGGCGTTGCAATGTATTTCGGTTTCGACATCCGGGTGGTCGGCGACATGGGCGAACTGCCCTCGACGCTCCCCATTTTCCTGCTGCCGCAGATACCGCTGACATTCGAAACGCTGACGATCATCCTGCCCTATTCGGCGGCGGTGGCGGCTGTCGGCCTGCTCGAATCGCTGATGACGGCGACCATCGTCGACGACCTGACGGATACGCCGAGCGACAAGAACCGGGAATGCATCGGCCAGGGCCTCGCGAATACGGCGACGGGCTTCATCGGCGGCATGGCCGGTTGCGCGATGATCGGTCAGTCGATGATCAACGTGAAATCGGGCGGCCGCGGCAGGCTCTCCACCTTCTGCGCGGGCATCTTCCTGCTATTCATGATCGTGGTGCTGGGCGACTGGGTGAAGCAGATCCCGATGGCAGCCCTCGTCGCCATCATGATCATGGTGTCCATCGGCACATTCAGCTGGTCCTCGATCCGCAATTTGCGCCATCATCCGCGCAGTTCTTCCGCCGTGATGCTCGCGACGGTCGTGACCGTCGTGCTGACGCATAATCTCGCCATCGGCGTTCTCGCGGGCGTGCTTCTTTCCGGCCTCTTCTTTGCCTGGAAGATCGCGCAGATATTTCGCGTGACCTCGACGCTGTCGGAAGACGGGCGCGAGCGCGTTTATGTGGTCGAGGGGCAGATATTCTTTGCCTCGTCGGACGACTTTCTGGCCTCCTTCGATTTCAGGGAAGCGCTGGAGCGCGTCGTCATCGACGTCAGCCGCGCGCATATCTGGGATATTTCAAGCGTCGCCGCGCTCGACATGGCGGTGCT
>PHEF01000174.1 GCA_002842875.1 Alphaproteobacteria bacterium HGW-Alphaproteobacteria-3
AGCGCATCTCCTCGTCATGGACGAACTTCTTCTCGAAACCGTCTCCGCGCTTGTCGAAGGTGGACATGAATGAGGTCTCTCCGTTCAAAAACTCCGGCGAAGGCCGCCCGGGATGCGTACCGGCCCCGCCAGCAGGGAATTGGCCTTAGGCATAGCCGTCCATTTCCGTCAAATCAACCGCGATCGGACGCCGGAGGGGCCATTGCGACGAAATGGCTAACCTACTGATTTTCGGGTGCTTTTTTCCGGGCGTGCGGCGCAACAAAGGCTCATTGTATCGTATCTGGCCTTGCGTTACCTTGCGCACGCCGGAGAGCCGATTCCGCAGCCGCCCCCGGTTCTCCTTCCCGCATCGAGCGGCCCTCGAATCCGTGCGGAGCGATACCCAAGCCCCGGAGTCGCTCTCCGGGCTAACCGATTGGAATCACGACATGAGCCGGCGCAGACGCGTTTACGAAGGCAAGGCCAAGGTGCTGTATGAAGGCCCGGAGCCAGGCACGCTGATCCAGCACTTCAAGGACGACGCGACTGCCTTTGACGCAACGAAGCGCGCCACCATCGAAGGCAAGGGCGTTCTCAACAATCGCATCTCCGAGTTCATCTTCACGCGGCTGAACGAAATCGGCGTACCGACGCACTTCATCCGCTCGCTCAACATGCGCGAGCAGTTGATCCGCGAAGTCGAGATCATCCCCTGCGAGGTGGTGGTACGGAACGTGGCGGCCGGGTCGCTGTCGAAGCGTCTCGGAATCGAGGAAGGCACGATGCTGCCGCGCTCGATCATCGAGTTCTATTACAAGAACGACGAGCTGCACGACCCGATGGTCTCCGAAGAGCACATCACGGCCTTCGGCTGGGCGACGCCGCAGGAAATCGACGACATGATGGCGCTCGCTCTGCGCATTAACGACTTCCTGACCGGCCTCTTCCTTGGTGTCGGCATCCGTCTCGTCGACTTCAAGGTCGAGTTCGGCCGTCTCT
The DNA here is from genome assembly GCA_002842875.1 of Alphaproteobacteria bacterium HGW-Alphaproteobacteria-3. Classification (GTDB taxonomy): domain Bacteria; phylum Pseudomonadota; class Alphaproteobacteria; order Parvibaculales; family Parvibaculaceae; genus Parvibaculum. The sequence goes on from PHEF01000174.1 coordinate 982, forward strand.
ACGAAGGCGACATGGTGCGCGTGGTGCTGGCCGACGAGATCAGCCCCGATTGCTGCCGGTTGTGGGACATCCGGACCAACGACAAGCTCGACAAGGATCGTTTCCGCCGCGACATGGGCGGATTGGTCGAAGCCTATCAGGAAGTCGCGCGGCGGCTCGGCGTGCTCGTGGAGAACGAGCCGAAGCGCCGTGGCGGCCCCACGCTGGTGAAATGACGTTCGCCACAGGCGGACGTCATGCCCGGACTTGATCCGGGCATCCAGAGCCGCACGTTCAGAGCAAGCGGCCCCTGGATTGCCGGCATCCTTGAAATTGAAGGAGGGCCCGGCAATGACAAATGAAGGAAGACGAGGAAGTATGAAGGCGCGCATCAAGGTCACGCTGAAGAACGGTGTTCTCGACCCGCAGGGCAAGGCAATCGAGGGAGCGCTCGGCTCTCTCGGTTTTTCAGGCGTCGAAAGCGTGCGCCAGGGCAAATTCTTCGAGGTCGAACTCGCGGAAAAAGACCCGGTGAAAGCCCGTGCCGCGCTCGACGAGATGAGCAAGAAGCTTCTCGCGAACACGGTGATCGAAAACTACGCGGTGGAGATCGACGAGCAGTGAGCATGAAGTCCGGCGTCGTCGTCTTTCCCGGCTCGAACCGCGAGCGCGACATGCTTCGCGC
>PHEF01000175.1 GCA_002842875.1 Alphaproteobacteria bacterium HGW-Alphaproteobacteria-3
CCGGAAAGAGTTGTCGGCGTAAAGCCTCAGTTTTTCCGCGCGGTCGGCTTTGTTCACCGGCGCGAAGACCGGCATGCTCTGGAACAGAAACGGCTGTTCGAATCGAAATTCAAAATTGAGCGGCCTGCAGGTGACCTGCGGAAATACTGCGTAACCAGCCGATTGAAGTTCGTTTGAGCGTGCCAACTGCTCCGCTGCCGAGCCGACATTCAGCACACCGCCACCGCCCAGCAACGCCGTCCAACTGACATGGCGGCCGGAAACGCGGTTCAATTCCGCGAATTCGTCGAACGACAACTCCTTGCCGACGGTGGCCTGTATCACGCCTTCGCCCGCCTCGCCCAGCGCCGACGCGATCTCCCGTATCTCGCTGAACTCCGCCAGCCGGCTTGGAACCGGCCGCCCCTCATAGCCTACATGCGTCGGTGATTTCGAAGTCGCATAGCCGAGCGCGCCTGCCTCCAGTCCTTCACGCATGATGCCCTTCATGCGCCTGACCTCGTCCGGCCGCGCCGCCCGTTCGGTGGATTCAGGTCCGAGGGCATAAAGGCGTAGCGGCGTATGCCCCAGAAGAACGGCCACATTGATCAACGTACCCTTCTTTTCCACGACATCGAGATATTCGGGAAACGTCTCGAACCCCCAATCGTCGCCGAGACCGGCCTCAAGCGCCTTGACGCTCATGCCCTCGACATTCTCGAGCGTCCGCAGAATAAGGCTGCGATGCTCCTTGCGCGTCGGTGCGATGCCGAAGCCGCAATTGCCCACCACGACCGTCGTCACACCGTGCCACGGCGAGATCGACAGCTTCCTGTCCCAAAGAAGTTGCGCATCGTAATGCGTATGGATGTCAACGATGCCGGGAGCAACCACCTGCCCCCGGGCATCGATAGTCGTCTTCGCACCGGCGGGGGCGTGTCCCATGGCCACAATTTTGCCGTCGAGAATACCGACGTCGCCGGCATAACCCGGAGAGCCGGTACCGTCCACGATGAATCCACCCACGATCTTCAGGTCGTAGTCCATGAAAACGCCCTTTCTATGAATCGCAAAACATCAAGCCAGTACGTCGGTACACGGAGCGTCAAATGGCAAGCTTGTAGAGCTCCGCGACGTTGTCGTGGCATATCCAGTTGCGTTCCTGCTCGCTCAGATCTTTCGTGTGCTCTTCGAGCATCGCTTGCGACCAGGGCCAGGTCGAATCCGAATGCGGGAAGTCGTTCGCCCACATCAGGCGGCGAACGTTGCACATATCCTTCATTCTGAAGGCAACCCAGTCGTCCTGAAACGTCACATAGATGTTGTCGCTGAAATATTCGCTCGGCATGCGCTTGAGCGGCGGCGCCTTCATCCAGTAGCGATGACGCTTGTAGGCGTGGTCCATGCGATACATGTAGTGCGGAACCCAGCCCGCATCGGCTTCGACGCAGACAACCTTGAGGTTGGGGAAGCGATCGAAGACGCCGCCGAATATGAAGGTACCCATCACGTCCTGGCAGCCGCGAATGATCGACAGGAAGCCGTTGATACGCGGTCCCCGGACCTGACCCGAAAGACTGTCCGATTTGCCGGTCAGGATGTGGAACGAGAGCGGCATGTCGCACTCGACAGCGGTCGCCCAGACCTTGTCGTAT
>PHEF01000176.1 GCA_002842875.1 Alphaproteobacteria bacterium HGW-Alphaproteobacteria-3
CTCCTTTGTTTGAGATCTCCAACGACCTCATTCTGGCACATCATGATGCCGTCGGGGGCCGTCCATCCCAACAATCCAGAAGGCGCGGAACGCGCCGTCTCTTTTCGCAAAACTTTTTTGGACGACATTGCTGCCCATGAGTCTTGCGAAGAGGGACGCCGCTCGATGGCGGCTTCTGGACCCCCGGGTCAAGCCCGGGGGTGACAGAATGTTTGAAAGAGCCCGCTACGCTTTCAGGGCCTGGTCGAGGTCGGCGATGATGTCGTCGGCGTCTTCGATGCCGACGGAGAGGCGGACGACGTCGGGGCCGGCACCTGCCGACTTCTTCTGTTCATCCGTCAACTGACGATGGGTCGTCGAAGCCGGGTGGATGATGAGGCTTCGCGTGTCGCCGACATTGGCGAGGTGGCTGAGCAGTTCCACGTTGCTCACGAGCTTCACGCCCGCGTCATAACCGTCCTTGAGGCCGAAGGTGAAAACGGCGCCGGCGCCCTTCGGCGAATATTTCTTCATGAGCGCGTTGTAGGGATCGCTGTCGAGACCCGCATAGGACACCCAGGAAACCTTCGGGTGGCCTTTGAGGAACTTCGCAACCTTCAGCGCATTGTCGCAATGGCGCTGCATGCGCAGCGGCAGCGTTTCGATGCCGGTTAGGATCATGAAGGCGTTGAAGGGCGAAATGGCGGGGCCGAGGTCGCGCAGGCCGAGCACGCGGCAGGCGATGGCGAAGGCGATGGGGCCGAAGGTCTCGTGGATTTTCAGGCCGTGATAGCTCTCGCAGGGCTCCGAGAGCGTCGGATAGTTGCCGGACTTAGACCAGTCGAACTTGCCGCCGTCGACGATGATGCCGCCCATGGAATTGCCGTGGCCGCCAAGGAACTTCGTCGCCGAATGGACGACGATGTCGGCGCCATGTTCAAGCGGGCGGCAGAGATAGGGCGAGGCGAGCGTGTTGTCGACGATGAGGGGGATGCCCGCCTCATGCGCGACCTTCGCGATGGCGGCTATGTCGGTGACGATGCCGCCGGGATTGGCGAGGCTTTCGATGAAGACGGCTTTCGTCTTCGGGCCGATGGCCGCCTTGATGGAGGCAGGATCGGTTGCGTCCGCCCAGTCGACTTCCCAGCCGAACTTCTTGAAGGAATGGCCGAACTGGTTGATCGAGCCGCCATAAAGCTGCTTTGCGGCGACGAAGCGGTCGCCCGGCGAGAGCATGGTGTGGAAGGTGAGCATCTGCGCGGCGTGACCCGAGGCGACGCCGAGCGCGGCGGCGCCGCCTTCAAGCGCCGCAACGCGCTCTTCGAGCACGGCGGTCGTCGGGTTGGTGATGCGGGTGTAGATGTTGCCGAAGGCCTTGAGATCGAAAAGCGAGGCCGCGTGATCGACATCGTCGAAGACGAAGGAGGTCGTCTGGTAGATCGGTGTCGCGCGCGCCTTTGTCGTCGGGTCGGGCTGCGCGCCGGCGTGAATGGCGAGGGTGTCGAATTTGCGATCTGTCATTTTTTGTTTCCTTCGGGTTCTCGTTCCTCCGTCTTTTCCACCCTCCCCAAGGATTTCTCTGCAAAAGAGGGTGGCAGAAGGCGTTGATTGATGATTCCCTGTTTTTGTCATCAGGGAGGTTTCGATGAAGCAG
>PHEF01000065.1:0-12243 GCA_002842875.1 Alphaproteobacteria bacterium HGW-Alphaproteobacteria-3
CAGAGGCCGGACATATGACCGCAAGCGATCCGACGCATGATCAAATCCAGTCCTTGCAAAACAGGGGGCCGTCCACATATGCCGGGTCAAGCCCGGCAAAGACAAGAGTGAGAGGATCGGTGCCGCTGGGCGGGGAACGGAAGCGGCGGCAGCGTTGAAGAGTCTTGTGAAGAGAAACGGCGCTTGCGCACCTACTGGATGCCCGGGTCAAGCCCGGGCATGACGTATTTTATTTGAACGACTTTCTTTTGTATCCGCAGCGGCGCTACAACCTCCCCCATGCACATCCATCGCGCGAGCGAAGACGACTGGCAGGAGATCGCGGAGATATTTCTCGCCGCGCGCAGGACCATGACCTATCTGAACGCCAGTCTGCACAGCGACGCGGAGACGCGGCTCTTCATCAGCCGCATGGTGAAGCGGAGCGAGGTCTGGGTGGCGGAGCAGGGCGGCGAGATCATGGGCTTTGCTGCGCTTGCCCGGGAAGAGGACGGCGACTGGCTCCACCATCTCTATGTCGACCTGCCCGCGCATAACGCAGGGGCAGGCACCCTCCTTCTCGCCAGAGCGAAGGAGGAGATGCCGAAAGGCTTTTCCCTCTGGACGTTTCAGGTCAATCTCGGCGCCCGGCGCTTCTATGAGCGCCACGGGCTGACCGAGACGCGCCGCACCATGGGCGCGGACAATGAGGAAGGTCTGCCCGGCATATTGTATGAGTGGCGCCCATGATGAAGAGCGGGGAACGGCGTTGAGCGAGAAGAAGAGCAAGAAACTCGAAACGGAAAACAAGGGCCCGCTGAAAGGCGTGCGCATCGTCGATCTCACCGCCGTCGTCTTCGGCGCCTATGCGACGCAAATATTGGGCGACATGGGCGCGGACGTGATCAAGGTGGAAGCGCCTTCGCCGACCGGCGGCGGCGGCGCGGGCGGCGACATCATGCGCTGGCCCGGACACCTGCCCGAGGGCGCCGCGCCCGACCTCGGCCCCATCTTCATGACCATCAACCGCAACAAGCGCTCGGTGCTGCTCGACCTCGGCACGAAAGAGGGCCGCGAGGCGCTGCTGAAGATCGTCGCCACCGCCGATGTGCTCACCTCCAACATCCGCTATGCGGCGATGAAGAAGCTCGGCCTTTCATATGAAGACGTGAAGGCGGTGAAGCCCGACATCATTTTCGTGCATGCGGCGGGCTATGGCTCGGACGGACCTTACGCCGGACTTCCCGCTTATGACGACCTGATCCAGGCGGGCTCGGGCGCCGCCGATCTGCTCGGCCGCATGGATGGCGACCCGAAGCCCCGCTACATCCCCACCATCATGGCCGACAAGGTGTCCGGCTTGTTCATGGTGCAGGCGGTGACGGCGGCGCTGTTCCACAAGGAGCGGACCGGCGAGGGACAGTTCGTGGAAGTGCCGATGCTCGAAGCCGTTACCTCCTTCGTGCTTGCCGAACATTTCTACGACCATGTCTACGATCCGCCGACCGGACAATGGACCTATGGCCGCATCACCAATCCCGACCGGCGGCCCTACAAGACGAAAGACGGGCATATCGGTCTCCTTCCTTATTCCGACAAGCAGTGGGAACAGTTCTTCGAGCTCGCCGGACGGCTCGACGACTACATCAACGATCCGCGCTTCAACAACTACAAGGCGCGCACCGTCCATATCCGCGAACTCTATGCGATGATCGAGGAGACGACGGAGACGAAGACGACGGAGGAATGGCTGGCGCTTCTGAGACCGCTGTCGATCCCTGCCGTAAAGATGAACCGGCTGGACGATCTGCAGGACGATCCGCATTTGCAGGCGGTCGATTTCTTCGCGCGCTACGACCACCCGCATGCCGGGCCCTATTTCGCGCTGAAGCCGCCGGTGCGGTTTTCGCAGAGCCCGTCCAGCATTCGCCGTCACCCGCCGCGCCTCGGCGAGCAGACGGAAGAGGTGCTGCGGGAAGCGGGGCTGAGCGAGGACGAGATCGCCGCGCTGGCGGGCAAGGGGTGAGGGGCGGCGCGGGCCCGCAATTCATATAATATTCGTCATGGCCCGCTTTATGCGGGCCATCCACGTCTTTGCCGCGCGGATCAGAAGAAAAGAAAGACGGGGATGACCCGGACAAGCCGGGTCATGACGGTTTTGGGTTGTAGAGCGCTCCCCGCCTTGTCCCGTCACCTCACGCCCGACATAATGCCGCCAACGAGAAACGCGCCTGCAAGGGAGGCCCCGATGTCCGATGAAATTTTCCCCGTTCCCGCCGAGTGGAAGACGCGCGCCATCGCGGATGCGGAGACATACCGCGACATGTACGAGGCGAGCGTGAACGACCCGGACAGCTTCTGGCGGCGCGAGGGGCTGCGCATCGACTGGATGAAGCCCTATACGAAGGTCAAGAACACGAGCTTCGATCCCCATAACGTCTCGATCGAATGGTTTGGGGACGGGACGCTCAACGCGAGCGCGAACTGCGTCGACCGGCACCTGGAAGAGCGCGGCGACCGGGTGGCGATCATCTGGGAAGGCGACGACCCGGCCGATCACAAATCCATCACCTACAGGGAACTGCACGAGGAAGTCTGCCGCTTCGCGAATGTGCTGAAAACACAGGGCGTGAAGAAGGGCGACCGCGTCACGATCTACATGCCGATGATCCCGGAAGCGGCCTATGCCATGCTTGCCTGCGCACGCATCGGGGCGATCCATTCCGTCGTCTTCGGCGGCTTCTCGCCCGACGCGCTGGCCGGACGGATCGCCGACTGCGCATCGAACTGCGTCATCACGGCGGATGAAGGCCTGCGCGGCGGGCGCAAGATTCCGCTGAAAGCCAACACCGACGAGGCGCTGAAGAAGTGCCCCGGCGTCGCGAGCGTCATCGTCGTGAAGCGCACCGGCGGCAGCGTCAACATGGAGAAGGGCCGCGACGTCTGGTACGCGGAGGAAGCGGCGAAGGTTGGCGCGACATGCGCGCCGGAAGAAATGGGCGCGGAAGACCCGCTCTTTATTCTGTATACGTCGGGTTCGACCGGCAAGCCCAAGGGCGTGCTGCACACGACCGGCGGCTACATGGTCTATGCCTCCATGACGCATGAATATGTCTTCGACTACCGGGACGGCGACATCTACTGGTGCACGGCCGATGTGGGCTGGGTGACGGGACACAGCTACATCGTCTATGGGCCGCTCGCGAACGGCGCGACGACGCTGATGTTCGAGGGCGTGCCGAATTATCCCGACGCCTCGCGCTGCTGGCAGGTGATCGACAAGCACGACGTCAACATCTTCTACACCGCGCCGACCGCGCTCCGCGCGCTGATGCGCGAGGGCGACGCGCCGGTGAAGAAGACGAGCCGCAAGTCGCTGCGCCTGCTGGGCTCGGTCGGCGAACCGATCAATCCCGAAGCCTGGCTCTGGTATCACCGCGTGGTGGGCGACGGGCGCTGCCCGATCGTCGATACCTGGTGGCAGACGGAGACGGGCGGCATTTTGATTTCGCCGCTGCCGGGCGCGACGGCGCTCAAACCCGGCTCGGCGACGCGGCCCTTCTTCGGCGTGAAGCCCGTGGTGGTCGATACGGAAGGCAAGGTGCTCGAAGGCGCGACGGCGGGCAATCTCTGCATCGACGATAGCTGGCCCGGCCAGATGCGCACCGTCTATGGCGACCACCAGCGCTTCGTCGAGACCTATTTCATCCAGTATCCCGGCCGCTACTTCACCGGCGACGGCTGCCGCCGCGACGAAGACGGCTATTACTGGATCACCGGCCGCGTGGACGATGTGCTGAACGTGTCGGGTCATCGCATGGGCACGGCGGAAGTCGAAAGCGCGCTCGTGGCCCATCCAAAGGTCGCCGAAGCCGCCGTGGTCGGCTATCCGCACGACATCAAGGGCCAGGGCATCTATGCCTATGTGACGCTGAACGCGGGCGAGGAGCCCTCCGAAGAGCTGCGCAAGGAACTTGTGCAGTGGGTCCGGAAGGAAATCGGCCCCATCGCCTCACCGGACCTGATCCAGTTTTCGCCGGGCCTGCCGAAAACGCGCTCCGGCAAGATCATGCGGCGCATCCTGCGCAAGATCGCGGAAGACGACTTCTCCAATCTCGGTGACACCTCGACGCTCGCCGATCCCTCCGTGGTCGACGATCTCGTGCATAACCGGCAGAACAAGGCGGGGTGAGAGAGGGTATCCCCCTGCCCTATTTGTAGTGGCATAGTCGGGCTAGCTCTGATTCAATGGCAATATGGGCTGACGTGCACACATCCGCAATCAGTGCGCCACCGCCTAAGCCATTGTTTTTACATTGACTTATAAGGGAGCGGCGCAAACTAATGTCCACGCAAGCACCGAACTCTCTCGTAGGTATTGGACTTTATACGCCAGCCGAAGCGGCGCGTCTGACAGGCGTGCCGGGTGGGAAAATTGTGCGTTGGCTGCGAGGCCATACGTCCCATGGAAAGCAATACGCACGCCTTTGGACGCCACAAATCGATCTCAGTGATGACGAAATCTATTTGGGATTCCGGGATTTGATGGAAGTGAGGGTCGCCAATGCCTTCATTCAGCGCAAACTCAGTGCTCAAAAGATTAGGCGCGCGATCGAAATCGCAAGAGAACTGATTGGCGAAGAGCGGCCTCTATCTACTACGCGATTCCGGACTGATGGCCGAACGGTGTTCTTACAGGTTTTGGGCGAAGAAGGCTCCGACCGTCTGATCGATTTATTCAAGAGTCAGTTTGCATTCAGAGAAGTGATCGAACCCAGCCTCAAGAACATTGATTTTGAAGACGGTGTTCCAGTGAGATGGTGGCCGCTCGGGAAGGCCGGCCGAATTGTTCTGGACCCCGATAGATCTTTCGGCGCGCCAATTGAAGCGGAAACAAGCGTACCAACTTCGGTCCTTGCAAAAGCTGTGGAGGCCGAAGGTTCGATAGAGTCAGTTGCCCGTGTTTGGAGTGTGCCTCACGCCTCAGTTCGTCGTGCATTGGATTTCCAACGTCAACTCGAACAAACGCGGGCCGCTTGAAGATATTGTTCGACAACTGCACTTCACCGACTCTTGCCTCGACCCTTAACGGATTTGTCGAACACTTAGGGCATCAAGCGGTTCACATCAAAGATTTGCCCTGCGGACGTCATGCGACCGATCTTGAATGGATTGAACATCTGTCCAAGGACAATATCGTTTGGATCGTCGTAACCGGTGATGGTCGAATTAGGAAAAACAAGGCCGAGCGAACGGCCTTCCGGGCGGCCGGGTTAATGGGATTTGTCTTGCATCCCTCATATCAAAAAACCCCCATGCACCAATGTGCGTCTTTTCTTATATGGCGATGGCCCGACATTGAGGACCTGTTCCGACTAATCGGCGGTTCGGCACTCTATGAATTACCGATGAGCAGAACATCTCGGATAAGGCAACTGCCGTTCTAGCCGCGCGACCCACACAACATGTCGAAATGCTGGCTAAAAATCGACACGTCCGCCGGATATGTCGATTGGATCGCCGTTTGTCGACACGTCCCTCCTCGCCCTTGCACCTGCCGCCCGTCGTCCCTACCTGACCATCTTCGCAATTGGGGTCAGGGAGGGACAATCATGGCGGACTGGCAGATCGGCGACGTGGCGATCACGCGCGTGGTGGAGGTCGAGGTGGCGCTGCCGGGCGGCGGCGCGGGCTCGATGGTGGAGAAAGCCTATCCGGACGCCGTGAAGGAGATCGGCTGGCTGCGCCCGCATTTTGCGACCGACGAGGGACATATCCGCGTCGCGATCCAGGCGCTGCTGATCGAGACCCCAAAGAACCGCATCGTGGTCGACACCTGCGTCGGCAACGACAAGGAACGCGGCAACCCCTTCTTCAACAAGCTGCAGACGCAATTCCTGAAGGATTTCGAGAAGACGGGCTGGACGCGCGAGAGCGTGGACACGGTGCTCTGCACGCATCTCCATGTCGATCATGTCGGCTGGAACACGATGCTCGAGGGCGGCAAATGGGTGCCGACCTTCCCGAAGGCGCGCTATCTCATCGGCAAGCGCGAATGGGATTTCTGGGCGAGCGAGGACGATGAGGACAATGCGCCGGTGCTCGCCGACAGCGTGCAGCCGGTCTTCGAGGCGGGACTCGCCGATCTCGTCGCCGACGATCATGTGGTCTGCGAGGAAGTGCGGCTCCGCCCGACGCCCGGCCATACGCCGGGCCATGTGAGCATCGTCATCTCCTCGAAGGGCGAGAGCGCCGTCATCACCGGCGACCTGATGCATCACCCCTGCCAGATGGCGCGCACGGATTGGCGCAGCGCCTTCGACACGGATGGCGACATGGCGGAGAAAACGCGCCACGCCTTCCTCGCTGAAATGGCGGACGGGCCGACCCTCGTCATCGGCACGCATTTCGCGACGCCGGCCGCGGGCCTCGTGAAGCGCGACGGCGAGGGCTACCGGCTCGAGGTTTGAAGCTAACCCTCCGCGCCGCACCAGCCCGAACGTGCGCCGCCCGCATAGGCGCGGACATAGCCCCCCTCGACCAGCGCGGTGGCGACGTCGTCATGTGCGCCGGTCGTGACGCGGGCAAGGACGCGGCCGCCATATTTGTCGATTTCGATATCGGCCAGCATGACCGGCCCCTCGCCGACGAGACGGAGAAGGGCTTCGCGCGCGGCCCGCGCCCGCGCCTTTTCCGCCGCGCATTTGCCCCGCAGCTCCGGTGCATCGACACCCGCAAGACGGACATGCGTCTCGACCGTCTGGCCGAGCCAGATGCGGGCCCGCGCGACCAGCGTGTCGCCATCGACGACGCGGACGACCTCCGCCTCGACGGGCCCCGCGAGCCGCTCGGCGGCATGGAGGGGGAGCAGGCCGGCAAGAAGCCCCAGAATGACAATCGGGATACGCATGACTGAACCGGAATGGAGGAATTTATTCCTGAATATGAAAGGGTTTTATTCCTCTATTTTCCGCGCCGCAAGCCCCAACCCTCACCGGCAGATGCCCCATCGCGCCATTTCGAAATGAAAGGGGTTTGGCATGGAGCGCGCTCGCACCTTCCGGGCCGGGCCCGGTCGCGGCGAAAGAGCGGCGATCAGAAATCGCTGACGATGCCCTTCACTTCCCAGTCGCCATAGCGCGTGGGCTCGGCACCGCCGCGCCCGGCGATCTCGCGCGGGCGGGCGGGTTCGGCTTGCGCCGCGCGGCGGCGCTCCTCGGCCTCGGCCAGCGCGCGTTTTGCGGCGGGCGAAAGCGCCTTGCGGGGCGCGGGCTCACTTTCGCCGCCGCCCTGCTGCTTTTCCTCATCGGCCATGAGAGACCCGCCTTTCTTGAACCGGACACATTGAGGATACATATAAAGCGGCGAGACGGACCCTTCCACCCCGGAAGCGTCCGCCTGAAAGCAAACCCGGAGAGGTTAAAGACGCCACCGATGAACACGATCAGAACCTTCATGCTTCTCGCGGCGATGACCGCGCTTTTCATGGGGCTCGGCTATCTGATCGGCGGCGCGGGCGGCGCGGCGATCGCTTTTCTTGTCGCCGCGGCCATGAACCTCTTCGCCTGGTGGAATTCCGACAAGATGGTGCTGCGCATGTACAAGGCGCAGCGCGTGGACGAGACGGTTGCGCCCAATTACGTGCGCATCGTGAAGGAACTCGCGCGGCGCGCGAACATGCCCATGCCCGCGACCTACATCGTCGACAACCCGCAGCCCAATGCCTTCGCGACGGGCCGCAATCCCGAGCATGCCGCCGTCGCCGCGACGACCGGCCTCATCGCCATGCTCACGCCGGAAGAACTCGCCGGCGTGATGGCGCATGAGCTTGCCCATATCAGGAACCGCGACACGCTGACCATGACCGTGACGGCGACGATTGCCGGTGCGATTTCGATGCTGGCGAATTTCGCGCTCTTCTTCGGCGGCAACCGCAACGCGGGCGGTTTCATCGGCACGCTCGCGCTTGCCATACTCGCGCCCATGGCCGCCGCGCTGGTGCAGATGGCGATCAGCCGCACGCGCGAATATTCGGCCGATGCGGGCGGCGCCGAAATTTCCGGCAACCCGCTCTGGCTTGCCTCGGCGCTCGAACGGATGGACGCCGCCGCCCGCCGCGCGCCGAACGAGACAGCCGAAGCAAACCCCGCCACCGCGCATATGTTCATCGTCAATCCGCTGAACGGGCGCGGCCGCGACAATCTCTTCTCGACCCATCCCGCGACCGGGAACCGCATCTCGGCGCTGCGGCAGCTCGCACAGGCCATGGGTGAGGCGGCGCGCCGCCCCTGGGGCTGAGAGCATCGCGCGCCATCGCCCGCTTTGCGCGTCGGCCGCGACTATGCTCTAACCCCGCGCATGAAAGCCAGGACAGACGAACCCGGGCTCGCCGCCCGCGAAGGGGCGGCAGCGCTGTTGACCGCCGTGTTGAAGGAAAAACAGGCCTTCGACGAGGCTTTTGCACGCGAAACGGCGGCAGGCCGCCTTGCGCGCGCGGAACCGCGCGACCGCGCCTTTGCCCGCGCCATCGCGGCGACGGCGTTGCGCCGCCTCGGAACGATCGACACGCTCATCGCGCGCTGCCTCGACAAGGAATTGCCGAACCGCGCCGGGCCCACACAAAACATCCTGCGGGCCGGCGCGGCCGAACTCCTCTTCCTGCGCGTTGCCGCCCACGCCGCCGTGGGGATGAATGTCGAGGCCGCATCGCGCGACGATGCGGCCCGGCACTTCAAGGCGCTGGTGAACGCCGTGCTCCGCCGCCTCTCGCGCGAGGGCGACGCCATTCTCGATAGTCTCGATACGGAGCGTCTCGACACGCCGGACTGGCTCTGGGAGAGCTGGGTCGCCGCTTATGGCGAGGAAACGGTGCGCGCGATTATCCGCATGCATTACGCCGATCCGCCGCTCGACATCAGCGTGAAGAAGGCGGACGAGCGCAACGCCTGGGCCGAAAAGCTCGGCGCACAGACCCTGCCGGCGGGCACGCTCCGCCTCGACGATGCCGGCCGCATCGAGGAATTGCCGGGCTTCGAGGAAGGCGCCTGGTGGGTACAGGACGTGGCCGCGGCACTGCCCGCGAAGCTCATGGGCGACGTCGCGGGCCGCGACGTGCTCGACCTTTGCGCCGCGCCGGGCGGCAAGACGGCGGAGCTGGCGGCGCTGGGGGCGAACGTCACGGCGCTCGACCGTTCGAAACCGCGCCTCGAGCGGCTCGCGCAAAATCTCTCGCGCCTTCACCTCGCCGCCGAAACGGTCGTGGCCGACGCAACCGTCTTCGCACCCGGACGGCAGTGGGACGCGATATTGCTCGATGCGCCCTGCACCGCGACCGGCACGGCACGCCGCCATCCCGACGTGCTTCGCCTCAAATCCCCCGCCGACCGCGACAAGCTTGCCGCCCTGCAGGCGCGCCTGCTCGAACATGCCGCAACGCTCCTCGCGCCGGGCGGCACGCTCGTCTATTGCACCTGTTCGCTGGAACCCGAAGAAGGTGTCCGGCAGATCGGCGCTTTCCTTGCGGCGCATGAAGACGTCGAGCGCGTGCCGGTTTCGCCGCACGAAGCGGGCGGCATGGACGAGATCGTCACAGGCGAGGGAGACCTGAGAAGCCTGCCCTGCCATCTCGGCGTCGAGGGCGGCATGGACGGCTTTTATGCGGCGCGTCTGAGGCGCCGTTAAGCGCCCCATTCCCTTGTTGACGGATGAGGGGACGGTCGGCAGTCTGACGCTACTTCTTCCAGGGGGAATCCGTGACGCTGACAGAACCGGTAACGACGGACGCGACGGCGCTTGAGCCGTCGAGCTGCATGATCTGCGGCGGGCACGCATTCCGCCCCGCCGGCGTTTCCTCCGGCTATCGCATCTTCCGCTGCATGGCTTGCGGATTTCACTTCGTCCATCCGACACCGCCCCTTTCCGAAATCGCCGCGATCTACGAGCAATATTCCTCGAACACGCATTACTCGGCGAAGGCGGAGCGCAAGGTCGTTCGCGCGATGAAGCAGATCCGGCGGTATCGGCGCCTCGCGCACGGAAGCCGCTTCATCGATTTCGGCTGCAACATCGGCACCGCCGTCGAGGCAGCACACCGCCTCGGCTTCGAGGCTTACGGCGTCGATATCGGCGATGAGAGCATCGCCATCGCGCGGAAGGAATATCCATCGGGCCACTATCATGAGGGACCGGTCGAATCCCTGCCCGCGGACTGGAAGGATTTCGACTTCGCCTTCATGATCGAGGTGATCGAACACCTGCCCGACCCGCACGCCTATGTCGAGGCGATGAAGGCGAGGCTGAAGCCGGGTGCGCTGCTCTATCTCACCACGCCCGATGCCGGGCACTGGTCGGTGCCGAAGGACTTCACGGCGTGGAAAGAGGTCTTTCCGCCGCAGCACCTCCACTATTTCACGAAGGACGCGATGCGCTGCTTCCTGACCGGTCACGGTTTCGACGTGATCCGCTTCGTCTGGAGCCCGAAATCGCGCCTCAAGGTGCTCGCCCGCAAACGCTGAACGTCAGTCGACGGAAACCAGCGCGGCCTTTTCCCCGGGCACGAAAAGATAATCGGCGGCCGTATCGAACCCGTCGACGGGATGGAGACGATATCCCTCGTGCTCGTATGTCTTGAAGATGCGATAGCCGAGTGGCGCAAAAATCGAAAAGACGTCTTCCGGTCCCGAACCCGACTGGGCGAGTTGCCTCGGCGACACCTCGATCATGACGGAAGGCCGGAACCGTGCGATCGTCGCCCGTGCGCCCCGCAGGAAATGAGGCTCCCAGCCTTCGATGTCGGCCTTCAGGAAATCGAGACGCGGGAACCGCGCTTCATCCGCGAAAAGATCGAGCGTCGTGAGGGCTATTTCCTGCGAGACGACATCGCGGCCGCTGAGTTCCGCGCCGATATGCGCGAGGCCGAACCCGAGCGTGCCATGCCTTTTGAGCGGCACGTTGAGCGTTTCGGCGCCGGGCTTGTCGGACAGACCCGCCGGCACGATCTCCACATTGCGCAGGCCGCGAAGCCCGGCCACGGGCCGCAGGATCGACAACGCATAGGCGCCCGGCTCGAAGGCATAAACCCGGCCCCGAGGGACAAGGCGCGAAAAGAGCTTCGCGAACTGGCCCGAATGCGCGCCGACATCCACGATAATGCCATCCGCCGGCACGAGCGGCGCAATCCGCTCCGCAAATTCCCGGTGATACTGGTAGAAGATCGCCTTGAAGAGATGGGCAGCCCAGGTGAGGCGCTGGCGAAGGCTGAGCGCCGGAGGCAAAGAAGCCATGAATCTCCCTCGATCGGATACGACGGGGCGCGCGGCCCGCTCTTTCTTGCACGCCGCGAATCTAGCTGTTAATCACTGAATCCAGAAGCCTGGAATGTACGGTCCGGGCCGCGACCTGCAACAAGGCCTCACCATCGGCCCTGACGTCGTGAAGGCGCTTCGGCCGCATTCCGGCAATGTCTTCGACGTGCATCTCATGATCTCGCCGGTGGACCCCTATATCGAGGCTTTCGCAAGCGCGGGCGCCGACATCATCACCTTTCACCCGGAAGCAGGCCCCCATCCCCACCGCACGATCCAGGCGATCAAGGCGGCGGGCTGCAAGGCGGGCCTCTCGCTCAATCCAGGCACGCCGCTCGAACTGCTCTGGCCGCTTCTTGGCGACATCGACCTCGCGCTCGTCATGTCGGTGAACCCCGGCTTCGGCGGACAAAGCTTCATCGAGAGCCAGTTGAAGCGCATCGAAATCATCCGTAAACGGATCGATGCGGAAGGGCTCGATGTCGAACTGGAAGTGGATGGCGGCATCAATTTCGACACGGCGCCTCGCGCCATCGCCGCGGGCGCGACGGTGCTCGTGGCAGGCACCGCGACCTTCAAGGGCGGGCCGTCCGCCTATGCGAAGAACATCGCGGCATTGCGCGGCGGCGCCTGAAGCGGGAATAGAGGACGCGTGAACGGAGGGCCGTCTCCAATGGCCGAGACGCGTGCGAGGACCGAAGAACAGGGACGCAGCGCGATCGCGCGGCGCACACCCGCATCCGCCGGCAACCGCACGATCGATCTCGCAGGCGCGGCACTTGTCCGCGCGCGCGACGCCACGCTCGCCCGCACCTTCGGCACATGGGTCTATGGCCAGACGCTGTTCGGACCGATGCCCGACCACATGGTGCTTTATCCGCCCGAGCTTCGGCCCGGCCGCACCTCGCAGGCCGACGCTCTTTTTCAGGGCCGCTGGTTCCTGCCCGGCGGGCAGGTGCGC
>PHEF01000065.1:12281-27232 GCA_002842875.1 Alphaproteobacteria bacterium HGW-Alphaproteobacteria-3
TGGGTCGCGAATGGCGCGCTCATCATCGACGGGTCGGAACTCGTCTACCGCTCGACGCTGCTGCGCAACATGGCAAGGCAGGCGCGCCACCTCGCCCGCGTCGCCGCCATTGCACCGGCCGGCGAGCCGCGCATCACGGCCGCCATGGGTCTCGCCTTCTCCGGCCTCTGCCTCTCCGAAGGCCACAAGCGGCTGGCGAAAGGACTGAAACTCCTCTGCCGCGAACTCGACCGGCAGATCCTGCCCGATGGCGGCCATGTGAGCCGCAACCCTTCCGCGCAATTGTCGATCCTGCTCGACCTGCTGTCGCTGCGCGATGCGCTCTCCGCGCGCCGCATCGACGTACCCAAGCCCGTGCGCGACGCCATCGACCGGATGACGCCGATGCTGCGTTTCTTCCGGCACGGCGATGGCAAGCTCGCCCTCTTCAACGGTTCGACGGAAGGACCGGAAGGCGCGATCGACGCCGCCCTCGAACGCGACGACGCCAAGGGCCGCCCCTTCGGCTTCGCGCCGCATTCGGGCTATCAGCGCCTTGCCGCGGGACCCGTGAACCTCGTCGCCGATACCGGACCGCCGCCGCCCGGCGCCTTCAGCCATGAGGCGCATGCGGGCTGCCTCTCCTTCGAGATGAGCGCGGGCCGCGCCCGCATGATCGTGAATTGCGGCGCCACGAAAGTGCTCGGGCCGGACTGGGAAGCGGCAAGCCGCGCGACGGCGGCGCATTCGACGCTCGTCCTTGCCGACACCTCCTCGGCGCGCATGTTGAAGGGAAAGCTGTCGCGGCGGCTTCTCGGCCCCCGCGTGATGGAAGGCCCCGTCGCGGTCGAAAGCCGCCGCAACGAGAACGAAGCGGGCGTCTGGCTCGAAACGGCGCATGACGGCTATGCCGGCCTCTTCGGCCTCGTCCATCGCCGCCGCCTCTTCCTGTCGGCGACGGGCGAAGACCTGCGCGGCGAGGACCGGCTCGATGCCGCCGCCGCGCCCCGCCGCAGCAATCCGTGGCGGCGTCTCTTCCGGCATCGGCTGCCGCAAGACCCCGGCTTCACGATCCGCTTCCACATTCATCCCGACGCCCGCCTCTCGCTCGCGCATGACCGGACCAACGTGCTGGTGCTGCTGCCGAACGGCGACGGCTGGCAGTTCCGCGCCCGTTCGGACGGCGGCGAATGCGAAATCGCGATCGAGGAAAGCGTCTATCTCGGCTCCGGCGACACGACGCGGCGCGCCGAGCAGATCGTGGTGGCGGGCCGCGTCTTCCGGGGCGAGGCGCGCGTCAACTGGGCCTGGCGGCGCCTGTCGACGCGCAATGCGGGGCATCCGAAGCGCGAGGACGCCGAGGTGCCGGAACTTCCCGATCTGGAGCTTCCGCCGGGGGAGTGAACTAACCCTTCCTCGCCTCGAGCACCATCTGGCTCTGCGTGACGACCGCGCAGAGGCGGCCATCGCCCCGCGTGACCTTCGTCTGCCAGACCATCAGCCGCCCGCCCTTGTGGAAGGGTTCGCAGGTCGCCGTCGCGACATCGCCAAGCGGCACGGGGGCGAGGAAATTGGTCTTGCTCTCGACCGTCGTCGTGGTTGCCCCGCCGGAGAGATTGAGCACGGTGGCCACCGCCCCCGCCGTATCGGCGAGCGACATGATCGCACCGCCATGCAGGATATCGGGGATCGTGCAGAGTTCCTTGCCGGCGGCGAGCATCGCCACCACCCGGTCGGGGCTCGCCTCCACGAGTTCGATGCCGAGAAGCTTCGCGAAGGGCAGATAGGAAATGTCGGGTTTTGGGCTCATCCGGGGGGAGTCCTTTGGGTTTCGGCCTCTTTCGGAGCGGGAGCCTATCTCCCGGCCTTGCCCGGGCCGACAGCCATTTGCCGGAAGGATATGGGGCCAATTCCGCCGCCGCGCCTTGGCCCCCGCTCCGCTTCATGCTATTGCCCCGGCTGAAGCGGTCCAGCGTTCCCTGAGACCGATGCACCGCTCCGAGTCCCTGTTGTGCCGCACCGGAGCCCCGTCCCAATGGTATCCCTGAAAGCCCACCCGAAAGCCGCCGACGTCCAGCGCGTCCGCCGCGCGCTTATCTCCGTCTCCGACAAGACCGGCCTTGCCGAGTTCGCCCGCGCGCTGCATGAGGCCGGCGTCGAGCTGGTTTCGACCGGCGGCACGGCAAAGGCGATCAAGGAAGCGGCACTGCCGGTGAAGGACGTGTCGGACCTGACGGGCTTTCCCGAGATGATGGACGGGCGCGTGAAGACGCTGCATCCGAAAGTTCATGGTGGGCTGCTGGCGATCCGCGACGATGCGGACCATGCCGCCTCGATGAAGGAACACGGCATCGGCGGCATCGATCTTCTCGTCGTCAATCTCTATCCCTTCGAGGCGACGGTGGCGAAGGGCGCGGGCTACGACGAATGCGTCGAGAATATCGATATCGGCGGTCCGGCCATGATCCGCGCGGCGGCGAAGAACCATGCCTATGTCGCGGTGGTGGTGGACGCTGCCGACTACGGCACGGTGCTCGGCGAGATTTCGGCCAAGGGCGGCACCTCGCTCGCGCTGCGCACGAAGCTTGCCCAGAAAGCCTATGCGCGCACGGCGACCTATGACGCGGCGATCTCGAACTGGATGGCGGATGCGATCGGCGAGACGGCACCAGCCTACCGGGCCTTCGGCGGCAGCCTCAAGCAGACGCTGCGCTACGGCGAAAACCCGCACCAGGTCGCGAGCTTCTATGTGACCGGCGAAAACCGCCCCGGCGTATCGAACGCAGAGCAGTTGCAGGGCAAGGAGCTCTCCTACAACAACATCAACGACACGGACGCCGCCTTCGAACTCGTCGCCGAATTCGATCCGAAGGCCGCGCCCGCCATCGTCATCGTCAAGCACGCGAACCCCTGCGGCGTCGCGACGGACGAGACGCTTGCCGGCGCCTACCGCAAGGCGCTGGCCTGCGATCCGGTTTCAGCCTTTGGCGGCATCATCGCCGCGAACATGCCCCTCGACGGCGAGACGGCCGAGGAGATTGCGCGCATCTTCACCGAAGTGATCATCGCGCCCGATGCCGACGAGGACGCACGCCGCATCATCGGCGCCAAGAAGAACCTCCGCCTGCTGATCACGCATGGCTTGCCGGATGCGGGCACGCCGGGTCTCAACTTCAAGGCGGTCGCGGGCGGCATGCTCGCGCAGTCGCGCGACAATGGACGCATCGACAATCTCGACCTGAAAGTGGTGACGAAGCGTGCGCCGACCGCGCAGGAAATGGCCGACCTCAAATTCGCCTTCCGCGTCTGCAAGCATGTGAAGTCGAACGCGATCGTTTATGTGAGGAACGGCGCGACGGTGGGCATCGGCGCAGGCCAGATGAGCCGCGTGGATTCGGCCCGCATCGCCGCACGCAAGGCGCAGGACGCGGCGGACGCGGCCGGCGAAAAGACGCCCGCCACCATTGGCTCCGTCGTCGCGTCGGATGCTTTCTTCCCCTTTGCGGACGGGCTGCTCTCGGCGGCGGAAGCGGGCGCGACGGCCGTCATCCAGCCCGGCGGCTCGGTGCGCGACGACGAAGTGATCGCGGCCGCCGACGAGAAGGGTCTCGCTATGGTCATGACGGGCATGCGCCACTTCCGGCACTGAGAAGCTTTTCCGAAGGGCCGCCGCGATGGAAGTCGCGGCGGCTTTTTCGTGCCTCAGTGAACGACGCTTGTCGCGCGTTCTTCCTTGACGAGGAGGAAAAGCAGAAGACCGGCGAGGATCATCGGCGCCGTCACCATGAGGCCATAGCGCTGGTTCTGCGTCGCCTCGGTAACGATGCCGATGAAGAGTGGCGCGATCCACGCCGTCGCCTTGCCGACAAGGGCGAAGAGACCGAAGAACTCCGTCATCATTTCCCTTGGCGAGATGCGCGCCATCATGGTGCGGCTCGACGCGATGACCGGGCCGACCATCATGCCGAACAGGCCGACGGTGAGCAGGAAGAGTTGCTGCGGCAGCGTCGAGAAGGCCCTTGCGTCCGGCGCAACGGCGACTTCCACGACATAGAAGATCCGGTCGCGGTCGAAGGAGAGCAGCAGCAGGAAGGTCAGGAGGACGCCGATAAGCGCCCAGACGAGCGTGCGCTTCGAGCCGATCTTCAAATCGACCCAGCCGCCGACAAAGGCGCCGAAGGCGGCAAAGAGCGTCACCCAGATGCCGTAGACGGCCATCTCCATCGCGCCCCAATGGAAGATCGACGAGGCGAGAATGCCGCCGAAGACGAAGATCGCCGTCATGCCGTCATAGAAGATCATGCGCGCAACGAGATAGAGGCCGACATTGCGGAAATGGCGGACCGAGCGGATCGTGCTCCACAGACGCATGACGCCCGCCTTCGCCGCCGCGCGCCGCCCGAGGCCGCGCCCCTTCTGATCCGGCACGAAGAAAAGAAGCGGCAGCATGAAGACGACGAACCAGACGCCGGAAATCGGCCCGACGATGCGGTCGGTCTCATGCGCTTCCTTCGAGAGGCCGAACAGCGGCTCGTCGGGAATGAAGGGTGCCTGCACCTCGCCCGGCAGTTGCAGCAGGAGAAGCACGAGGATAAGCGCGACGATGGCGGCAAGCTGTCCGACGCCGATGCCGATGCCCGACAGAAGACCGATGCGCCGGTCGGACGCGATGGTCGGCAGCATCGCATTCGCGAAAATGATGGTGAGCTCCATGCCGATGGCGGCCACGATGAGCGCGAGCGCGACCGGCAACAGCGGCTGTCCCGGCACCGCGAACCAGAGGCCGAAGCAGCCCGCCGCGCAAAACAGCATGGAAAAGACGATCCATGGTTTGCGCGGGCCCGCCGCATCCGCCATGGCGCCGAGCAGCGGGCTCATGAGCGCGATGGAGATGCCGGAGACCGCCTGCACATAGCCCCAATAGGCCTGGCCCTGGATGGGGTTCGCGGCAAGGACGCCCGTGAAGAAGGGCGGAAAGAGAAAGATGGTGATGAGCGAGAAGTAGGTCTGGTTCGCCCATTCGTAGAGAACCCAGGCGCCCTGCGCGACGTTGGAGGCCGGCTCCCTGCCGCCCGTATCGTGTGGCGGCTGAAGCTCCGGCACCGCTCCTTCGACTATCGCAGCATTCATTCCGCCGCCTCCGCGCGTTCTTCCGTCACGAACAGGATCAGGGCCAGTCCTATGCCGAGCAGGAGCAAAACGGAAGCGAAACCGGCACGCTGGCTGTGGAAGAACCATGTGCAGAAGCCGACAAGCGCCGGCCCGATAAAGGCTGTCGCCGTGCCCGACAACGCATAGAGACCGAAAAATTCCGACATCTTGGAGGCGGGGGCGAGACGCGCCAGCATGGTGCGGCTGTTCGCATAGGCCGCCGTGATGCAGATCGCGACGATGATGACGACGCCGACATAGAGAAGTTCGGGGACGGTCGCGAAGAAGGGAAGATCCCAGACCGGCGGGCTGGCAGCGTCCCACGGAATGAAGAAGAAAAGTTCGGTGGGCGTGATCGAGACGGCGAGCAGCACGCCGAGCCCGGTGCCGCCGATGGAAACGAGGATCGCGACTTTCGAGCCGAACGTGTCGTCGAGCCAGCCGCCGAAGAAGCCGCCACCGACCGCGAAGACCGACAGCACGATGCCGTAGATCGTCAGCGTCAGCGCATCCCACTGAAAGACGCCGGCCGCGTAGACACCGCCGAAAATGAGGATCGCGGTCTGTCCGTCATTGTAGAACATGCGCGCGATGAGATAGGTCGCGACATTGCGGTAATGCTTGAGCTGGCGCACCGTCTTGACGACGCGCAGACCGCCCTGCATCACCGCCTCGGTGAAGCGCGGACCCGCGACATGCGCCCGGTCCGGCGTGAAGAACATCAACGGCAATGTGAACAGGAAAAGCCAGATGCCGGCAAAGGGGCCGGAGATGCGGCTGTTCTCATGCGCCGCGACATCGAGGCCGAACAGCGCCTGGCCGGGAATGAAGCCCCAATCGACACGACCCGGCAGCATGAAGGCGTAAAGCATGAAACAGAGGATGATGAGCCCGCCCGCATTGCCGAGCGCGAGACCGAGGCCCGACAGAAAGCCGATGCGCTCGTTCGGCGCGACCGCGGGCAGCATCGAATTGTGGAACACCTCGGAAAAGGAAAAGGCGATCGAAACGATGACGATGAGAAGCGCGATGGCGAAGACGGAAAGCCCCTCGCCGCCCGGCATCGCCCACCACAGCATGAAGGTGGCCGGCGCCATGATGCCGACAAAGACGGCGAGCCAGGGCTTGCGCCTGCCGCCGGAGTCCGCGATGGCGCCGAGGATGGGCGCGAGGCAGGCGATGATGAACCCGGCTATGCCGTTGATGTTGCCCCAGATCGCCTGGCCCCGGACGGGATCGCCGACAACGACATTCGAGAAATAGGGTGCAAAGATGTAGATGGTGACGAGAAGGACGTAAGGATTGCGCGCCCACTCGAAGACGGCCCAGCTGATCTGGCCCTTTGTGTCGGCCGCCCTGTCACCCGTGGCCGAGAGCAGCGCTTCGCCCGGCATTTCCACGCGAACCGGTTTTCCGGCGATTTCTTTCGGGCCGGATTCTCCCGGCCCTTCGACGGCATCCACCACGCAAGCCCTCCCCGCACGAATTTATTTTGCGGCAGTGGAGCATGAATGACGGAGCCAGGGAAGGCGGCAGCGCCTCACGCCGCGCCGCAGCACTTCTTGTATTTCTTGCCCGATCCGCAGGTGCAGGGATCGTTGCGGCCGACCTTTTCGACGTGGCGCGGGCGCACGCCCATGATGCCGTCGACATACCACCAGCGGCCGTCCTTGCGGGCGAAGCTCGCCGTTTCGTGGTGGACGCGGTCCTCGCCCTGCTGACGGAAATGCGCGACGAATTCGACGATGCCCTCATCCTCGCCCGGCCCGCCGCCTTCGACGGTGCGCACCTCGAGGCCGGTCCACTCGCTCGCCGCCGCCCACTGCGCCGCACCCTCGCGGTCGAAATCGCTACGCGTGCCGGGCAGCAGCGTTTCTTCGAGATAGTCGATATTGCCGGTGGCGAAGGCCGAATAGCGCGAGCGCATCAGCGCTTCGGGCGTGGAAGGTTGTTTCGCGCCCTTGAGATAGGGCTCGCAGCATTGCGCGAAATCGAGGCCGGAACGGCAGGGACAGGCGGCGGAAGCCTCAGTCATCGTTTAACCTCGCAAAGAACGCGCAAAGAAAAAGCCGCCTGACGGCGGCTTCTTGTTGGAGCGGGCGATGAGATTCGAACTCACGACCCCAACCTTGGCAAGGTTGTGCTCTACCCCTGAGAAGAGCCGAATTTCGCAGCCGTGGCCCCGGGTTAACGCCCGCTTGCGGGCCGCCGCGCGCCGTGCCAATCAGGAGGCATGACGGTCCCGAAACTCACCACCCGGGCCCAGTTCCTCGCCTGGCTCGGGGAAAGGGGCATCCCCCACGAGACCCGCGAGCACCCCGCCCTCCACACGGTCGAGGAAGCGCAGGCGCACCGCGCCTCATGGCCGCCGCATGAGCGCGAAGGCGCCTTCTGCAAGAACCTCTTCCTCAAGGACAAGAAGGGCCGCCTGTTCCTCATCGTCACGCAGGAGCATCGCGAGTTGAAGCTGAACAGCCTTTCAAGGCTCATCGGCTCGGCGCGGCTCTCCTTCGGCAATGCGGAACTGATGTGGGAAGTGCTGGGTGTGCGCCCCGGCTCCGTGACACCCTTTGCCCTCGTCAACGACCGGGAAGGCCGCGTCACTCCGGTGCTGGACGCGCCCATGCTTGACCATGAGCGGCTCCACTACCACCCGCTCGAGAACACCGCGACCACGGGACTTTCGCGCGTGAATTTCCTGAAATTCCTGCGCGAAACGGGGCATGAGCCCCTGATCCTCGATCTGGTGGCGGCGGGCCAGGACTAGCGCGCTTGCGCAAGGGCGAGGCGAGCCGCTAAACCATTGTTTCGAAACGCCGCCGCTCCATCTTATGGGTGGAGCGGGCGGCAGAGAGCGCATAACGACAGGCTTGGAACGGCTCATGGAACCGATCATCGGAAATACCGCCGGCGCGGAGGCTGCGGACGGCCTCATTGTCGATACGACGACGCAAACCTTCGCCCGCGACGTGATCGAGGCGTCGCGCGATGTTCCCGTCATCGTCGACTTCTGGGCGCCCTGGTGCGGCCCCTGCAAACAGTTGACGCCCGTGCTCGAAAGCGCGGTGAAGGCAGCGCGCGGCGCGGTGAAGCTCGTGAAGATGAACATCGACGATCACCCGGCCGTCGCGCAGCAGCTTCGCATCCAGTCGATCCCGGCGGTCTACGCCTTCAAGAACGGCCAGCCGGTCGACGGCTTCATGGGCGCGCTGCCCGAAAGCCAGGTGAAGGCGTTCATCGCCGGGCTTGCGGGCGATACCGGCCCCTCGCCCGCCGAAGAACTGATCGCCATCGGCCGCGAGGCCCATGAGGCCGGCGACCTCTCGCGCGCGGCGCAGGCTTTCGCGCAGGCCGCGCAGGAAGAACCGGGCAATCCGGCCGCGGTCGGCGGCCTCGCGCGCTGCTACATCGAGGCGGGCGACCTCGACCGCGCCCGCCAGACGCTCGCCCTTGTCCGTCCCGACGGGCGGAACGATCCCGATTTCGCCGCCGCCGAAGCCGCCCTTTCGCTGGCCGAAAAGGCGGGCGATCTCGGCGACACGGCCGAGCTGCAGGCAAGGATCGACGCCAATCCGAAGGACCATCAGGCACGCTTCGACCTCGCCCTTGCGCTCAACGCGCGCGGCGACAAGGAAGGCGCGATCGACCAGCTTCTCATCAGCGTCGAATACGACCGCAACTGGAACGAGCAGGCGGCCCGCAAGCAGCTCGTCGAATTCTTCGATGCCTATGGTCCCAAGCACGAGGCGACGCTGAGCGGGCGCCGCCGCCTTTCATCCATTCTGTTCAGCTAGGACGAACGAAAATATGGGGCTCACGGATCAATATCGCAGCGTGGCGGACCTGCCGGGGACGATCCCCGTCTTTCCGCTTGCCGGCGCGATCCTGCTGCCCCGGGGGCAATTGCCGCTCAACATTTTCGAACCGCGCTACCTGAAGATGGTGGACGACGCACTGCGCGGCGAGCGCATTATCGGCATGGTGCAGCCGGACGGCGACGAAGCGATCCTTGCCTCGCAGATACCGGGCAAGACGCCGAAGCTTTGCGCCGTCGGCTGCGCCGGCCGCATCACCTCCTTTGCGGAAACGGGCGACGGGCGCATCGTCATCACGCTGACCGGCATCTCGCGCTTCCGCATAGCGAACGAACTGGCGGCCATGACGCCCTATCGCCAATGCGAAGTGGCCTGGGAGGAATTTGCCGACGACCTCGTCGCCGGGCACGGCCAGGACGCGGTGAGCCGCGAACGGCTTCTCGAAATCCTGAAGGAATATCTCGAAACGCACGAGCTGCAGGCCGACTGGCGGGCGATCCGCCTCTCCTCGAACGAGACGCTGGTGAACTCGCTCTGTACCATCAGCCCCTATGGGCCGCGCGAGAAGCAGGCGCTGCTCGAGGCGAAAACGCTGGAAGACCGCAACCAGATGCTGATCGCGCTCACCGAAAAGGCGCTGCGCGAACTCACCCCCGGCGATGCGACCGTACAATAACGCCCGTACAGTAACGAAAGACGGACAGGAACCATGAGCGATACACAGGAAGCCGCCCGCGCACCGAAGATGGAGGTGGACGCGAAGCTTCTCGAAATTCTCGTCTGCCCGGTGACGAAGACGACGCTGCGCTACGATCGCGAGCGGCAGGAACTGATTTCCGACAAGGCCCGCCTCGCTTATCCCATCCGCGACGGCATTCCGATCATGCTGACGGACGAGGCGCGCGCGCTCGACGATGAGTGATACGACACCCTGGCCGACCGGCATCAAGCTGAAGCGCAAGGAGCGCATTCTCGAAATCGCCTTCGAGGATGGTACGGCCTTCCGCCTTCCCGCCGAATTGCTGCGGGTGGAAAGTCCTTCAGCCGAAGTGCAGGGGCATGGCGCGAGCCAGAAGAAGACGGTGCCGGGCAAGGCGAATGTGGCGATCGAAGCACTCGAACCCGTCGGCAATTACGCCGTCCGCATCGTCTTCGACGACGGCCACGACACCGGGCTCTATACTTGGGAAACGCTTTACCGTTTGGGCCGGAACGGCGAGAAGCTCTGGACGGATTACCTCACAGCGCTGGAGCGCGAGGGACTGAGCCGGGAGTGAGGTTTAGATAAGATCGTCGAGATCGACGCCCAGCGCATCGGCCAGCGCCCGCATGGTCGAAACCGTTCCGTCCCGGCTGCCATTCTCGATCTGCGAGAGATAAGGTTGGCTGATTCCGGCTGCTTTCGAAAGTTCCGCAAGCGTCATGCCCCGATAGCTCCGCCAAACGCGAACGGGATTCTCCCCGTCGAGAAGGCGGTTGACGATCTCGGCCGGAACAAGTTCGTCCTCGCCTGCCTTGAGGCGCCGCTTCGCCGCGTCGTACGCAGCAACATCCGTTACCGCCCGTGCTGCCGCACGCAGCTTTTCATACTCCGCAAGCGGCAGCACGACGAGCTTGCCGCCTTCCGGCGTATCGATGATCTGCGGTTTTGCAGCGCTTGCCATTCTCAATCCTCGTAAATACTACCGCGCGGACCGATCGCAAGGATCGCCATGACGTTTCCCTGCTTGTCGAAAATCACGCGCCAATCGCCAACACGAAGCCTGTAGCCATTCCGCCCCTTGAGCCGGACAACATTGTTTGCCTGAGACTCGGGGTCGCGCGCATAGGCTTCGACTTTCTTGCGGACGCGCTTCGCCTCGTTCGCCGGCATCCGCCTGAGCGCTTTCAGAGCATCCCTGCTATAGGCTATATCCAGCACCCGCACATATTAGCATATTGCTAACAATTGGCAACTGTTTATTGCTAAACGGAAATTTCGCTAAACCGCTTCGCCTCTGAGCAGGCGCGGCAGGTCGCCGACGACGCCGCCCGCATGGCGCATGAAGAAGCGGCGCATGGGCGGGATCTGCCCGACGATGCCGAGGCCGAGATCGCGCGCGAGGCGCACCGGGCCGATATCGTTCGAAAACAGCCGGTTGAGCCCGTCCATCAGCAAGGACAGCGCCACATTGTCGAAACGCCGCCAGCGCTGATACCGCTCCAGCACGTCGGGCGAACCGATATCGAGGCCGAGCCGGGCCGCGTCGACCACGACTTCCGCCGCCGCCGCCACGTCGCGAAGCCCGAGATTGAGCCCCTGCCCCGCAATCGGATGAATGCCATGCGCGGCATCGGCGACCAGCGCGAGGCGCGGACGCACATAATCGCGCGCGAGCTGCAGCGTCAGCGGATAGGACCAGCGAGGGCCGGCGGGCGCGCATTCTCCCAGATAATCGCCGAAGCGCACACGCATCTCCTCGGCAAAGGCATCGTCGTCGAGGGCGAGGATCGCCTTCGCATCCGCCGTCTTTTCCGTCCAGACGAGCGAGGAGCGGTTGCCGACCATCGGCAGGATCGCGAAAGGCCCGCCCGGCAGGAAATATTCCTGCGCGACGCCTTCATGCGGCAATTCATGTTCGACCGTGCAGACGATGCCGGTCTGGCCGTAATCCCAGCCGACCGTCTTGATGCCCGCCGCCTGGCGCGTGCGCGAGCCGCGTCCGTCCGCCGCAAAGCAGAGCCGCGCCGTCACCCGCCCGCCATTGCCGAGCGTCGCCGTGACCTGCGCGCCGTAGTCGATATGGGCGACGCTTTCGGGCGCAATGAGCCGGATGCGCGGTTCGTCCGCCACCGCCTTTTGCAGCGCGATGCGCGTGTGGCGGTTCTCGATCAGATGCCCGAGCGGTTCGTCGCCGATTTCCTTGTGATCGAAATGAAGGAAGAAGGGAGAAGCGCCTTCCCGCACGCGCCCGTCCGACACCATGATGTCGTTGATCGGCTGCATCTGACCCTGCAGATGCTTCGTGACGCCGAGACGGTCGAACATGCGGCAGGAGGCGAAGGCGATGGCCGAGACGCGGCCATCGAATTCGGCGCCGGTGGCCGTCGCCGGATCGAGCACGTCGACCACGGTGACGGTGAGCCCGCCTTGCGCGCAGGCGAGTGCGAGCGGCAGGCCGGCAAGCCCCCCGCCGACGATGAGAATGTCGCTGTCCGGTCTCTGGGTCATGAAAGGCAAGATCGTCCGCTTGGCCCCCAAAGGCAAGCGCCGGATGGACGCAGGGCCGCATGGCCCCTAGTCTCCCGCGCAGAAGGAGTAACGACATGACATTCGCCGGCATGACCGCGCTTGAGCTTGGCCGCAGCTTCGAGGCAGGCAAGGCCGATCCGCGCGAGGTTGCGGAAGATTTTCTCGAGCGCTCGGGCCTCGAGGATCCAGACCGGCGCGTCTATGTGCGCCTTCTCGAGAAGCGCGCCCGCGCCGAGGCGGCGGCAGCGGCGGACCGGGCGGAGCGGGGACTGCGCCGCCACGCACTCGACGGGGTGCCGCTTTCCTGGAAGGACCTGTTCGACGTCGCGGGCGAGCCGACGGCGGCGGGCTCGCTGGCGCTGAAGAACCGCGTGCCGGAGAAGGATGCCGAGGTGCTCGCGCGCGCGACGCGGGCGGGCGCGGTCTGTCTCGGCAAGACCACCATGACCGAGCTCGCCTTTTCCGGTCTCGGCATCAACCCAAAATTCGGCACGCCCGCCAATCCGCATGACGGTAAGGTCGAGCGCGTGCCGGGCGGCTCTTCGGCGGGCGCGGCGGTTTCGCTCGCGCGCGGGCTTGCGGCGGGCGCCGTCGGCACGGATACGGGCGGTTCGGTGCGCATTCCCGCCGCCTGGAACGGGCTGGTGGGCCTGAAGACCACGGCGGGCCGCCTGCCGCTCAAGGGCACCGTGCCGCTTTCCCCGACCTTCGACACGGTCGGGCCGCTCGCACGGGACGTCGCCGATGCGGCCGCCCTCTTGGCCCTGCTCGAAGGACGTCAGGCAAGGCCGCTCGCGGCGGCTGATTTGAAGAACGTCTCGCTCCGGCTGCCGGGCGGCATCGCCTGGGAGGGCGTCGAGCCGCAGATCGCGAGCGCGCTCGACAAGGGCATCCACCGTCTCGTGAAGGCGGGCGCACGGATCGTGGAGCACCCTCTCCCTGAACTGGACGAAATCCACGCGCTTGCCTGGGACCCGAAGGCAAGCCGCCTCGTCGCCGAAGCCTATGCGCAATGGGGGGAGATGCTGGCGGCGAACGAGGCGGATATCTATCGCCCCGTCTTCGAGCGTGTGATGGCGGGCGAGGCATTGAAGGCGGGCGATCTCGTACGCGCGGATCTGAAACGGAAGGAAATCGCGGCGCGTTATTTCGCGGCGACAGCGGGCGCCGATGCCGTGATATTGCCGGCGGTGGCGATTGCCCCGCCGCCCATCGCCGGCCTCGTATCCGGCGGCGAGGCCTATGGCCGGGCAAACCGCATGGCACTGCGCAACACGACCATCGGCAACCAGCTTGGCGTCTGCGCAATAACGCTGCCATGCGGAAACGACGACAATGGACTGCCCATCGGGCTGATGCTGCAATCCGCTCCGTATACGGAAGAAAGGCTTCTGTCGATCGCGCTCGCCGTCGAACGCGCGCTGAGCTGAGCGCCAAATGAAAAGGCCCCGGAGATTTCGCTCCGGGGCCTTTCGTTTCGTGCCGCTCGTGCTCAGTTCACGGGCTGCTGCCTTGCCTTGTCCTCTAGCGCGCGCTTCTGGACATAGGCCTTGATCGCTTCGACATCGGCTTCCGACAGATGGTCGGCGAAACTCGCCATGCCATTGTCCGAGAGCATGCCGTCGCGCACGATGTCCTGGAAGCGATCGCGCGTCGTCTCGTTCATGCGCCGCAGATCCGGCGTGACGCCCGGCGAAATGCCGAGGGCGCCGTGGCACAGCATGCAATAGGTCGCGTAAGCCAACTCGCCATGCCGCACCTCTTCTTCCGAAGCGGTGAGCGCCGGCCAGTCCGGGATCGTCTGGTCGCGCAACGCAAGCTGCGGCAGTTCCTTGCCGCCGCCGATCTTGAAGGTGAGCAGACGGCCCTCATTGCCGTATTTCGCGGCCGCCGACGTGCGCGCATCGCCCGAGACGATATTGACGCCGCCCCAGCCCGCAAGCACCGACACATATTGCTCGCCATCGACCGTGTAGGTGACGGGCGCGGCGACGATGCCGGTCTGGATCTGCTGCGACCAGACGCGCTCGCCGGTATCGGCCTTGTAGGCATGGAAGTAGCCGTCGGCTGTGCCCTGGAAGATGAGGTTGCCTGCGGTCGCCAGCACGCCGCCATTGAGCGGCGCGGGATATTCGGCCTGCCACTTCACCTCGCCCGTCGCCGGATCCCAGGCTTTCAGGTAGCCCTTCTCCATCGGGATTTCCGGCAGCGCGTTGATCGCATCGACATAATCGCCCCAGTCGATGCCGGTGTTCCACCAGTTCTTCTTCGGCGTGAACTGCTTCTCGCTCTTCCACTGTTCGCTCAGCGAATAGATGCCGGCGATATCCTGCGTCGGGATGTAGACGAGGCCTGTCTGCGGGCTGAAGGCCATCGGATGCCAGTTATGCGCACCGTTGGCCGAGGGCAGCACGAAGGCTGTCCTGTCGCCATATTCGCCTTCGCCCGTTTCGACCGGACGTCCCGTTTCCATGTCGATGTGGCTCGCCCAGGTCACGGTCGAGAAGGGTTCGGCCGAGATGAGCTCGCCGGTTGCGCGGTCGAGCACATAGAAGAAGCCGTTCTTCGGCGCCTGCATGATGACCTGGCGCGTCTGCCCCTCGATCTCGATATCGGCGAGCATGAGCGGCTGCGTCGCGGTGTAGTCCCAGTTGTCGCCGGGCGTCGTCTGGTAATGCCACTTCATGCGGCCCGTATCCGCGTCGAGCGCGAGGATCGACGAGAGATAGAGATTGTCGCCGCCGCCGGGCGAGCGGATTTCACGCGTCCAGGGC
>PHEF01000066.1 GCA_002842875.1 Alphaproteobacteria bacterium HGW-Alphaproteobacteria-3
ATCACGAAAACATTGCCGATCTGGAAGCCCGGCGCCTTGCTCAAGGGGTTTTCGATCATGCTGGCGCCCTCCGGCAGCCGCGCCATGCGCATGCGCGCCTTGGTGAATTCGCCGCCCGTCGCCTTGTAATGATCGTCCAGGATCTTCACCGCCTCCGGGTGGTAGCCGATGCCGACCCCGAAGGCCTTCGCGATCGCATCCGCCGTGATGTCGTCATGCGTGGGACCGATGCCTCCCGTCGTGAAAACATAGTCGTAGCGGGCCCGAACCTCGTTCACGGCCGCGACGATCGTCTCCTCGATATCTGGAATGACCCGCGCCTCCCGCACCTGTACGCCGATCTTGTTCAGATGCGCGGCGATATAGGCCAGGTTCGAATCCCGCGTCCGGCCGGACAGGATTTCGTCGCCGATCAGCAGCACACAGGCCGTAACGGCTTTCGCGGACGAAGGAGCAGCGGCACTTTCCGGCATGGGAAGGGATCCTCGGGTTCGGTTTGCGCCAGAATAGCGCCGGGAAGCCTCGGCTTTCAAATGGGGCCGCCGGGCACTATGTTAGGGGCAAGAACCCGACGGAAGCCCTTGCGAAAGAACCCATGAGCTACACAGACGCCCTCGACGCCCCGGACCGCAATATCGGGCGGATCAAGATCCACGACGCCGAAGCCTTCGAGGGCATGCGCCGCGTCGGCCGACTTGCCGCGCAGGCGCTCGACCTGCTGGTGGATGAGATACGGCCCGGCATCACGACGGATCGCATCGACCGGATCGCTTTCGACTTCGGGATGGACCACGGCGCCTACCCCGCGCCCCTGAATTATCGAGGTTTCCGCAAGTCCTGCTGTACCTCCATCAACCATGTCGTCTGCCACGGCATTCCCGGCGACCGCGTGCTGCGGGATGGCGATGCCGTGAATGTCGACGTCACCTACATTCTCGACGGCTGGCATGGCGACACGAACCGCATGTATTTCGCGGGTGAAGCCCCCCGCAAGGCGCAGCGCCTGGTGGACGTGACCTATGAAAGCCTGATGCGCGGCATCGCCGTGGTGAAACCCGGCGCGACGCTTGGCGACATCGGCCATGCCATCCAGGAATATGCCGAGGGCCAGCGTTGCTCCGTCGTGCGCGAATTCTGCGGCCATGGCCTCGGCCGCGTCTTCCACGACGCCCCCAATGTCCTCCACTACGGCCGCAAGGGCCAGGGCGCGACGCTGAAGGAAGGCATGTTCTTCACCATCGAACCGATGATCAATCTCGGCAAGCCGGGCGTGAAAATCCTTTCCGACGGCTGGACGGCGGTGACGCGCGACCGCTCGCTCTCCGCGCAGTTCGAACATTCGATCGGCGTCACGGCGGATGGCTGCGAAATTTTCACCAAGTCGCCGGCGGGCCGCGACTGCCCGCCCTACGCCTGAAGCGGGCGCGCGCCCATGGGGGACGGGGGCGAGGGCGAGGGAAAGCCGCATTACGCGGGCCATCGCGAACGTCTGCGCGAGCGCTTCCTGAAATCGCCCGGCGCCCTGCCCGACTACGAACTCCTTGAACTCATTCTCTTTCGCGCCGTACCGCGCCGCGACGTGAAGCCGCTCGCGAAGGATCTGATCGCGCGCTTCGGCGGCTTTTCCGAAGTCATCAACGCCGAGCCCGCACGGCTGCGCGAAACGAAAGGCGTATCCGACGCGATCCTCACCGAGTTCCGCATCGTCCACGAAACGGGATTGCGGCTCACCCAGGCCAAGGTACTGAAAAAGGAAGTGATCGGCTCCTGGGACGCACTGATCGACTACTGCACCGCCTCCATGGCGCATAACCCGACGGAGCAGTTCCGCATCCTCTTTCTCGACCGCAAAAACGTCCTGATCGCCGACGAAGTGCAGCAGAAGGGAACGGTCGACCACACGCCGGTCTATCCGCGCGAGGTTGTGAAGCGCGCGCTGGAACTCAACGCCTCCGCCCTCATCCTCGTCCACAACCACCCCTCCGGCGACCCGACGCCCTCCAACGCGGATGTTCAAATGACGCGCCAGATCGTCGACACGGCCAAGCCGCTCGGCATCGAGGTTCACGATCATCTTGTGGTCGGCAAGGGACGGCATGCAAGCTTCCGTTCGATGGGTCTTTTATAATCTGTATACGGACTTCTTTTGAGAAAGGCGGGGATAAACACGACCCGCCGTCACGGTAATGTCACGAAAACGTCAAGAACGGCGCGCACTCCCCCAAACGGCGCGGGAGCGGCGCCGATTGTAGGGTACGGCATTTGGCCGGGGATAAGCCCGAACGGCGGAGTCATGAATTGGCGTAAGAAAATTTATCCTCGGCTTCCCGAACCGATCCGGACCGCATCCCAACGAGTGGAAATTTTTGAAACGGCCGGAGGACGATATGCCCGCCCCCGGGGATAATGTGGCACGGCACTTTCGGCGATCAGGTGTTTGCGGGTTTTCCCCGACTGCTCCGCGCCTTGTGAAGCCCGAGTGCGCGTTGCCTGCGCAGTTTTCTGAGGCCTTTGTTGAGGGGCACGCAAATGACATCCCCCCAAAGCCAGGCCAGAAATTGCTCGCTGAGCATCGGGCCGCGCGATGCCATACCTGTCACGCATTCATAGCCGAGCTGCCCCAGCAGCCAGGCGGCCTTGCTTTCGAAAAGTTCAATCTGATGAGGGGTGAGGCGCTGCCGCCAGACTTCGGCTTGCCCCTTGTTGACCCGATTTCCAACTTGCCGATGCTGGTTCTTCGTATAGTAGGGAACATCCGCCCACGGATTTTCCAGCATGTCGCCCGAAAAAGAAATATTGGCCGCAGCGCAGAGACGCCGAAGCTCTACTTCCGGCTCGGCCAGTATGTCTTCATAGCGAACACGGTGGACCGCACCTGGGAACGCGGCCTCCGCAGCCAGCCCGCGCGCCATGCGCGAAATCCAGAAATCGGCGGCAGAGAGTATCTCGTTCGGGCCCCAGTCCAGAGGAATGGCAGAGCAGGCCACCGCCCGACCATCGCGGACGATATGCAAAATCCCCGCATCGGGAAATGTCTCGACCAGGAACCGCACCCAGCGGATATTTCCCGGCCGGTGATCGACCCAGACGCTCCAGTCGGGTTTGCCTTGCGCGCGCGCATAACAATCGACCGCATCGAAAACGACGGCCCTGTAGACGCTCCACGGATCGTCCGGCCGCTCGACCGCAAGGGGGCGATCCCCGATCTCCACGTTCCAGAAACGAAAGCGCCAGTGGCTAGAGATGAAGTCGCGCATGGCATCGACGGTCGGAGGAACGGTTCCGGCCTGTATGGCCTTCGCCAGGGGTATGAGGAAATCCGTTTCAGGCGGGGCGATACATTCCGGCGATGCCCCCAACATGGAGGCCAGCATCGTGGTGCCGCTGCGCGAACATCCGCCTGCCAGAAGATATTTCTTGCCAGTCACCATATCGCCCCCATGCCGACCTCGGTATCGGCCATGTTCCATAAGCACAGGGGAAGCACGCAGCAGGGAGCGAAATCAGGCGCAGATACCGCGCCTCATCTTGTGTCCTGGAATCTCCAGAAACACATTTCGGATTTCGCCCCTCTTCCCCCGAAGAAAGAAAAAAGTCCGCCTGCAAACGCCAATGTTTGCCCTTCCCCCGAAAGGCCCCCATCCGGAATCGCAACGCCAGGAGGATTACAAACACCAGCATCGGCATTTCCCGCGCGCCATGCAATGCCCCTCTCCACCCGCAAAATGCCGCACCGGCACCGATGTCAACGACGGCGGCCCGCAAGCCGGGACAAAGCGATTATGCGACCCAGGCCGGCCGGTCGCCCCCAGCTGCGTCACGCTTCGCCAATGTTGAGAAACGATGAGCCGGTCCGCGATCCCCGCATGATCGAAGAAATGCGGAAGACCGGCGAAGCGGACGCGGAGCGGTTTTCGGCTCTCGATACCGCCCGTCCCTAGCCCGCGATTTCAAGTATCAACCGGTCGAAGAACGACTTGCCGCTCATCACGTCCCAATGTTCGGCGATTCGACCGTTCTCGATACGGAAACGATCCATCGCGACAATGGTCAGCGCCAGGAACCGCGAATGTACCCGCTGCTCGACATGGATAACCACCATGTCGCCTTCAGCGACGACATTCAGAATCTCGACGTCGATCGTGAAGCGGTTATGGATGCCGGAAAAATAAGTTTTGAACCCGTCGCGGCCCGTCGGCACGTTCGGGTTGTGCTGAATGTAATCCGGCGCGAGAAGCCTGTCGGCAAGGGCGACATCGCCCCCGCCGATGACCTTCTCATATAGCTCGACAACGAGCGCCTTGTTGGCGTCGGTAATCATAAACACATCATCCCGCAAACACCGGCGCATATTTGTCCGCCCACGGACGCGCCTGTTCGAGTTCGTAGGCGAGTTCGAAGAGGACTTTTTCGCCGCCGAGCGGCGCGGCGAATTGCGAGCCGATGGGAAGCCCCTCCGCGTTCCACGACAGCGGCACCGACATGGCGGGCGTACCGGCAGCATTGTGCAGCGGCGTGTAGCTCACATAGCTCACGACGCGCTCGTACAGCGTGTCGAAGGGGACGGACGGCCCCTGTTGGCCAAGCTTCGGCGGCGCGGACGAAAGAACCGGCGTGAGCCAGACGTCATAATCTTCCATGAAGGCGTTGGTCTCCGCTGTCGCTTTTGCGAAATGCGCGAGCGCCTTTTCCATCGCATCGCCGGGCTTGGCGTCGTACTGCGCGGCGAGCCCCACGGTCCAGGGTTCGAGCACCTCGTTCGGATCGAGCCCGTTTTCCTTCGCGAGCTTGACCAGCGCGGAAGGGCCGGAAGCCCAGACGGTAAGAAAGGCCTCCATGAAGGGCTCGCCTTCGACGGGGTTCGTCACCGGCACGATTTCGTGGCCGAGACCGGCGCAGAGCTTCGCCGTCTCCTCGATCGCCGCCTTTACATCGGCGTCCGGCTCGCGCCCGTAATAATTCACCGTGCTGAAGGCGATCTTGAGCCGCTTTTTGGCCGGCCCCTCGACGCGGCCGATGGGCGCAAGCCTTGCGCCCTCGCCCTGCATTTCGGTGAGCGCGAAAAGCGCCGCGCTGTCGCGCACCGAGCGGCTGACGCAATGCTGCACGCCAATGTCGCCCGGAAGATTCCGGTTGCCTGTGAAGATGCGGCCCCGGCTCGGCTTGAGCCCGAAAACGCCGCAACAGGAGGCGGGAATGCGGATCGAGCCGCCGCCATCCGTCGCGTGAGCGAGCGGTACCATGCCAGAGGCAACGGCTGCCGCCGCGCCGCCCGACGAACCGCCCGTCGAATGCTCAAGGTTCCACGGATTGTGACAGGGCTTGAGGAAGAGCGACTCCGTGGTGCCGAGCAGGCCGAACTCCGGCGTGTTGCTCTTGCCGACCATGACGAAGCCCGCCTTCTCGTTCGCGGCGATGAGCGGATCGGTCTCCTGCGAAATCTTGTCCGCGAAGAGACGCGATCCGGAGGTCGCGCGCGTGCCTTTGAGATTGTCGAGATCCTTCACCAGATTGGGCACGCCGGTGAAGGGACCTTGCGGCAGATCGCCCCTCGCCTCTTCCCGCGCGCGGTCATAGAACTCGCTCACGACCGCATTCACCTGGCCGTTCACCTGGCCGATGCGCTCGATGGCGGCGTTCACGAGATCGAGCGCGGTCAACTCGCCGTTGCGCACAAGTTCGGCCTGCGCCAGCGCATCCATCCTCGCGAGGTCGGGCGCGGCAAGTGCCGGGCGGAGGCCCGCGCTGTAGGCGCCAGCGGCCAGCGCCGTCGCTGCCGTCGATTTCAGGAACGATCGCCGGGAAATCATCATGCCCATCACCACTTCCTCCATTTGCCCGCGCTTCGAAGCGCGATTCTCGTGATGGCA
This sequence comes from Alphaproteobacteria bacterium HGW-Alphaproteobacteria-3, assembly GCA_002842875.1. Taxonomy (GTDB): domain Bacteria; phylum Pseudomonadota; class Alphaproteobacteria; order Parvibaculales; family Parvibaculaceae; genus Parvibaculum. The sequence goes on from PHEF01000066.1 coordinate 5,871, forward strand.
AAGGCTAGCGCGTGGACATTCTTCAAAAAATAGAAAAAGATCGGGTGTCTCTTTCTATAAATCAGAAAATATCCATGCATCCCAATCTCGTGGACCAGCTCCGTACCTTCCTCGCCGTGGCGGAAGCCGGCACTTTCTCCGGCGCGGCGGAAACGCTCGGCCGGGCCGTCTCGGCGGTGAGCTACGCCGTGACCAATCTCGAGGAAGCCTATGGGCTGAAGCTCTTCGATCGCTCTGGCTACAAGCCGCAACTGACGGAGGAAGGCCGGGCGCTGCTTTCCGATGCCGAAATCGTCTTCCGGCGGCTCGACCGGCTGAACGCGCGCGTTGCCGCCATGACCAAGGGCGAGGACGTGGACCTGCCCCTTGCCGTGGATGCGGGCTTCAGCCCGAAGCTCCTTGCGGCTTCCGTGTCGGCGCTCCTCGGCGAGAGCCCGCATGTCAACCTGCGCATCCGCATGATGCACGAGGCGCGGATTCTCGACGAAGTGCTCTCCGGGCGGGCGCGGATCGGCATTGTGAGCCTCGAGGCCGGACTTTCCGGCAAGCAGGTGGACGGGCGCGACCTCGCGACCCACGAGATGCACACCGTCGCCGCGCCGGACCATCCGCTCGCGAGGTTCAATGCGCCCTTCCCGCTGTCGGCGCTCGACGACCACAGCCAGATCGTGGTGGCGGACGCCGAGGCAGCCGCGCATGGCTTCGACTACCGGGTGCACACGACGGACGTGCTGATCGTCGACAATGCGGCGCTGAAGCTCGAACTTCTGAAACAGGGCGCTGGCTGGGCCTTCGCGCTCGATCACGAGGTGGAGGGAGCGCTTGCCGACGGCTCACTGCGGAGCCTCGAATGCAGCGCCGTGCAGCACGCCGGGCTCCACCGTTTCGGCGCTATCTGGCGGGTAACGACACCGCCGGGGCGGGCCGCCACACGGCTGCTCGACCTGATCTCGGAGGAGGCCGGAAAGGCCGAAAAAGCGAGACATTTCGCAGCCAGTTGAAGGACGGGGCCCCCGGTGCTAAACCCCGCTCATCCTTTCAAGCATCACGAGGCGCCCGATGATCCCGCGCTATTCGCGACCGGAAATGGTCGCTATCTGGGAACCCGACACGAAGTTCCGCATCTGGTTCGAGATCGAAGCCCATGCCTGCGAGGCACTGGCGGAGATCGGCGTGATCCCGAAAGAAGCCGCGAAGAACATCCGCGAGCGCGGCGACAAGGCCGTGTTCGACGGCGCCAAGATCGACGAGATCGAGCGCGAGGTGAAACACGACGTCATCGCCTTCCTCACGCATCTGGCCGAATTCATCGGCGAGGATTCGCGCTTCGTCCATCAGGGGATGACCTCGTCGGACGTGCTCGACACCTGCCTCAATGTGCAGCTTGCACGCGCCTCCGACATTCTGCTCAACGACATGGATGGACTGCTCGCCGCCATCGAGCGCCGCGCCTTCGAGCACAAGGATACGGTCTGCATCGGCCGCAGCCACGGCATCCATGCCGAGCCGGTGACCTTCGGCCTGAAAATGGCGGAAGCCTATGCCGAGTTCACGCGCTGCCGCGAACGGCTCGTCAACGCGCGCAAGGAAATCGCGACCTGTGCGATTTCGGGCGCGGTGGGCACCTTCGCCAATATCGACCCGCGCGTGGAAGAGCATGTCGCCAAGGCGCTCGGCCTCGAGGTGGAGCCCGTCTCGACACAGGTGATCCCGCGCGACCGGCACGCCATGTTTTTCGCGACGCTCGGCGTCATCGCTTCGTCCATCGAACGGCTGGCGACGGAAATCCGCCATCTTCAGCGCACGGAAGTTCTGGAAGCCGAGGAGTTCTTCTCCGAAGGCCAGAAGGGCTCGTCGGCCATGCCGCACAAGCGCAACCCGGTGCTGACGGAAAATCTGACCGGCCTCGCCCGCCTCGTGCGCGGCATGAGCATTCCGGCGATGGAAAACGTCGCGCTCTGGCATGAGCGCGATATCTCTCACTCCTCCGTGGAGCGCATGATCGGCCCGGATGCGACGGTGACGCTCGACTTCGCACTGGTCCGCCTCACAAACGTCATCGACAAGCTGCTCGTTTACCCCGAGCAGATGCAGAAGAACCTCGACAGGCTGGGCGGGCTCGTCCACTCGCAGCGCGTGCTGCTGGCGCTGACGCAGAAGGGTGCGAGCCGCGAGGACGCCTACCGCCTCGTGCAGCGCAATACGATGCCGGTCTGGCGCGGGGAAGGCAATTTCCTCGAACTCCTCAAGGCCGATGCGGACGTGAAGAAATATCTCAGCGACGCCGAAATCGAGGAACGCTTCGACCTCGGCTACCACACGAAGCATGTGGATACGATCTTCGCGCGCGTCTTCGGCAAGGAAGCGATGGCGAGGCAGGGCAAGGCGGCGGAATAGGCGTCACCCGCCCGTCACATTCCGGCCTATACTGCGCGGCACTGGTTTTCGCGACTGAGGGATACCCCATGCTCCGCACCGCCTTCGACGGCTCGCGCCGCCGCCGCATCTATCTCTTCCGCCATGGCGACGTGTCCTATGTCGACGACAAGGGCAACCGCGTGGCCGACCCCACGGCGGTGCCGCTGACGGATTGGGGCCGCGAACAGGCGAGCCTGACCGGCAAGGCGCTGGCGAAAATTCCCTTCGACCGGGCGGTGAGTTCGAGCTTTCCGCGGTCGATGGAGACGGCGGGGCTCATCCTCGAAGGCCGCGGACTGGAGATCGAGCCGCTCGATCACTTCGTCGAATTGCGCGGCGACCCAACCTTCCGCAATGCCGTCACCGACCTCAACGACATCGCCTATTCCTTCCGCGACGCGCATGTGCCGGGCGCGCGCTACAATGGCGGCGATAGCTTCGAGGAGGTGAACGCGCGCGTCGTCTCCGCGCTCGAAACGGTGATCGCCGAGCCCGAATGGGACACGCTCGCCCTCGTTGCGCATGGCGGCATCAACCGGCTCGTCATAGGCTGGGCGCTCGGCACCGGGCTTTCGACCTTCGCCGCGCTCGACCAGAACACGGCCTGCGTCAACGTGATCGACTTCGACGAGCACCCGGAAACGAGAACGATCGTCCGCAAGACGCTCCGTGCCCTGAACGTGACGGTCTACGACCTGGTCAAGGAGGGAAATCATCTCCTCTCCCTCGAACAGATCGCCTCCCGGCTGAAGGTGAAGGAAGTCGTCTGAGCGGCTACCTGCCCTTCACGAACTTGTCGCTTTCCTCCTGCGCCGAGCGGAAATTGGTCGAGAGCTGGCTCTGGTCGGCATCGGCATAGGCGCTCACCTTGTGAAGCGCATTGGCCGTTGCGTTGACCGCTTCCTTGACCATGCGGACGGCGGGCGCGGGCATCGACGCCGCGGTGGCGGCAAGCTCCATCGCCTTTTCGACCACATGGCCGTCATCCGCGATTTCCTCGACGAGACCCCAGTCGAGCGCATGTTCGGCGCTCATGCGCTCGCAGAGAATGCAGATGCGCTTCGCCCGCGCCGGCCCCACCAGCGCGATGAGGCGCGGCAGCGCTCCCCATTGCAGGTTGATGCCGATCTTCACTTCCGGAACGTAGAGAAAGGCGTTCCGGCCCATGACGCGCCAGTCGAGCGCGAGCGGCAGCGCGACGCCCGCACCGACCGCCATGCCCTCGATCGCGGCAACCGTGATCTGCGGCATGTCCTCCCAGGCCTGACAGAGCTTCACGCCGCGATAATAGGTGCGGCGCAATTCGAGATCGTTGCCGGCGGTGACGGCGCGTGAGGCCCGCTCCTTCAGGTCGATACCGCCGGAGAAGGCTTCACGTGTGCCGGTGAGCACCACGGCCTGCGTTTCGAGATCGTCCTGAAAGCGGCGCGCGACATCGGTGAGCTCGAGGATCGTCTGCTGATTGAAGGCATTGCGCGCACCCTTGCGGTCGAACCGGACGAGCGCGACGGCGCCTTGTCTCTCGATGGTGACGTTTTCATAGGCGGTCATGACCACCCCTCCCCTTGTTGTTCTTATCGAACAATTGTGCGGGGCGGCACCGGCAAGAGACAAGCGAAATAAGGTCTAGTGCGGCAAGGCGAAGGCAACCATGAAATCCCCGCGCGTGGTCGTCGAGGTCGAATGCCCGCCGGCGGCGATGACGACATATTGGCGGCCTTCCCACTCATAAGTCATCGGCGTTGCCTGCCCGCCTGCGGGAAGACGGCCTTTCCACAACTCCTCGCCCGAGCTGGCATCGAAGGCGCGCAGATAATTGTCCATCGCCGCCCCGATAAAGACGACGCCTCCGGCGGTGACGACCGGACCGCCGAAGTTCGGCGTGCCCTTCTTCCACGGCAGGGGAACGGGCGCAAGGTCGCGTACCGTGCCGAGGACACTCTCCCATTTGATCGTTCCGTCATTGAGGTCGATCGCAAAGCGCTCCTCGCCATCGAGGCCGTGGCATGGGCAGCCATGCACCGGATGCGCGAATCCACGGCAAACGGGATTCCGGGCCTCAGCGACGATATCGCCAGGGAAACGGCCGTCGCTTCCTTTGCCGCAACGCTCACCAGCGCCGCCGGGTGACTTCACGAAAAGCTCAAAAGAAGAGCATTAACGGCATCTTATAGCGTCTGCGGCGAAACTTGTGGGACGTGTCCGCGAGGGGCGGCGCGACGAACGCGAAAGCCGGAAAATGGCTGCGGAACACCGGACATATGCTGCGAGCCGGCCGAAAAGTGCCGTGCGCCGCATCGAGACCGACGTGGTTCCTGTCGGAGCGGCCGTGCATCCGCAGTCGCGCGACCTCATTGCCTTTTGGGAAAGACACAGCGGGAACGGACGCCTGCTCGGCCGCGCGAACCTTCCTTGCCGCGAAACCGCGCCCCTGCTGCCAAACGTCTTCGTGCTGGAGCGGATCGACCGGGACGGCGAGGACTGGCGGCTCCGGGTCGTCGGCACGCATCTGACATGCTGGCTGGATTTCGACCCGACAGGGCTCTCCATCTCGGGCTTGTATCATTCCGCTTATGTGGCGCATAACGCCGGCGTCTACCGGATGGTGACGGAAGAGCGCCGCCCACACGTCACGCATGGGCGCATTCACGGCGTGGACCGCGACTTCCTGCAACTCGAATTCGTCCACCTGCCCATGGAAGGCACGGGCCCGGACGACATCTTGTTGCTCGGCTGCATCTCGATTTTCGAGAACCTGCCTCAGCTCTGAAGCTGGCGGATCGCCTCGTCCATCAGTTCGTCCATCGTCCGGCGGATCTGGTGGTCGGACTGATCGACGCCCTTGGCATCGAAGTCCCGGCGGATCTTGCGGAAGACGTCTTCGTCGCCCGCTTCCTCGAAATCGGCCGCGACGACTTCCTGCGCATATTCGGCGGCGGCATCGCCACCGATCCCCATTTTTTCCGCCGCCCAGAGGCCGAGCAGCTTGTTGCGGCGCGCATTGGCCTTGAAGCGCATCTCCTCGTCATGGACGAACTTCTTCTCG
>PHEF01000177.1 GCA_002842875.1 Alphaproteobacteria bacterium HGW-Alphaproteobacteria-3
TTCATTGTTGAAATACGCCAGTGACGCAATCGCCGGGCCGGGGCAGTAGCCGGCCAGGCCCCAGCCGGCACCAAAAATAATGGCGCCCAGCAGCAGGCGGTGATCGATCACATCGCTATCGGGCAGATGGAAGCGCTCGCTCCATTGCGGCTTGCCGCGCCGCCGTGCCAGCGCAAACAGTAGCGCACTGACCAGCACCGCACCCGCAATCACTGCGATCAATCGCGCATCCCAGTCGCCAGCCACATCGAGAAAACCCAGCACCCGCAGCGGGTCGGTCATGTGCGACAGCGCCAACCCGACGCCAAACAGCGCGCCGCTGCCGAAGCTCGCCAGCGCACGTAGCGGCGCGTACACAGCGTGCGCGCTCATGGCGATCCGCCAAACAGGTGACGGGTGAGGTAGGTGACCAGCATGGCGACTGCGATGAATACCAGCGTCGCCAGCAGCGAACGGCGCGAGCCCCGCGCCAGACCGCACACCCCGTGGCCACTGGTGCAGCCGCCGCCCAGTGCCGTGCCGTAGCCCACCAGCAGACCCGCAACGATCAGCATGGCAGGCGAGAAGTCGGCACGCGGGATTGGCAGATCGCCGCTGAGCGCCACGTAGGCACCGGTGCCGGCTATCAGCCCGAGCACGAACAGCACACGCCAGCGGCGATCCTCGCCAATCGAGCCGAGCAAGCCGGCAGCGATGCCACTGACCCCGGCGATGCGGCCATTGCACCAGAACAACAGGCTCGCCGCCGACCCGATCAGCACACCGCCGGCCAGCCATTGACGGTCTTGCCAAATCCATGAGTGACGAACGCGCTGAACTCATCGCCATCGCGCAGGGTGAAAGTGAAACCGGCAGTGAGATGATCTTCGACCACACCCGGCGCGAGGATATTGAAGAAGGTTTCATTTGCCGGGATGGGTTGATCGACGTGGCTGTAACCGGCGCGCACCGTGAGCCGCTGGCTGAGCGCATGGCTGAGTCCGAACTTGTACGTGGTGGCACTGCGCCAGCCAAAGCCCGGGCCGTTGTCGGCACCCAGCGGCACCCCCTGCAGCAACGGCGCCAGCGAATTGCCGACCGAGCCGGTCTGGCTGTAGCGGATGCGCTGCACATCGGCGGCCAGTGTCCACGCATCAGAGGGCTTGTAGGCGATACCGGCACCATAGTTCTCCGGAATATCGAAGCCGCCGTTATCGGCAAACAGACCGCGATATTTGTCGAACCGGCCATCGATCTTCGATGCCCAGCTCGCACCGAGAGTAAGCCCAGGCGCCAGCGTGCTCGACCAGCCCAGGCGCAGGCCAACACCCACCGAGGAATCGGTACCCTTGTTGCTGACGTTGTCGGGCGCCTGCGAGAATCCCGCGAACAGGCCCAGGCCACGGGCGTAGAAGCGCTGGTAGGCGATGTTCAGCGCCGCGCCAAAACGATGGTTTTCGCCGATCCGATACGCCAGTGATGGCGTGATGAACAGTTGTTCGAGGTTGACGCCGGCCTCGCCACTGCCACCAAAGCGGGCGAACGGGTTGTCCTTGAACTGGGTGTTGAGGCCACCGTTGCCATACACCGCCAAACCGGTGCTCCAGCGCGGCGACAGCCGATGCACCCAGGCGAACTCGGGGATCACAAAGGTCTTGCGGCCATCGCCTTCAAAATGCGCATCGGGGCCAAACGCGTTGCCTTGAATATCGGCGCTGCGGCGCGGGAAAAAGCCGGTGGCGCCCAGATCGAAACGATCATCGAGCTCGGCGATGCCGGCCGGATTGAATGCCGAGGCCAGGCCATCCTGTGGCAGCGCGTAGCCGACGCCGGCCATGCCCTGGCTTTTGACGCCGTAGCCGTGGGCGAAATAGCCGTTGGTGGCCTGCACCGGCAGCGCCATGCTCAGCGCCGACAGCAGCGACAGTGTCAACGCGTGACGGCGAGGGGTGTGAGTGGGAAGTTGCGTAGACAATGGCATCGTGAGCTCTCGATTGGTCGAGGCCTGCGACACCACCGCCCAGCGTGAACCCTGGCGCGGACGATGCCGTCGCAGGATTCGGTGAGGTGAGGAAGGGGTTACCTGATCAGCCGTGCCGTTATCCGCGAGACGCGCAGATGCCACCGCAACAACAAGGCGGAAGGAGTCGAATGGCTGATCATGACCTGGCCAAGGTAGCGTGCAACGCCGCCGCTGTAATGCCACGATTGCTCATATCGACAGAACGATTGCTCATGACGCGACAATGATGAACGGTGTTCGACTGCCTGAAACGTCGGTTGTCATGCGCTCATTCAAGGCACCAGCGCAGGGGTACACTGAAGGCTTGTCCACAGCGGAGACATCGCCATGCGCAACGCTTTGTTGATGATCGCCCTGATGCTGGGCTTGGGGCTGGCTCACGCCGAAACGCCGATTGCTGCGGTAGCCTCTACCGACGCAGACAATGCCGACAACGCTGCGATCCAAACCAAAGCGGCGCTGCGCACCGAGCGCCACTGCATCCGCCATACCGGCACCCGGATGAAAGTCCGTGACCGGGACGGCTGTATCGCCAATGCTCCCGGCCGCAGTTATGGCCGCGATGATATCGAGCGCACCGGCGAAACCGACATT
>PHEF01000067.1 GCA_002842875.1 Alphaproteobacteria bacterium HGW-Alphaproteobacteria-3
CCGGTCCACATGATCGAGACGATCAACAAGCTCGTTCGCACCTCGCGCCAGATGCTGCACGAGATCGGCCGCGAGCCGACGCCGGAGGAGCTTGCCGAAAAGCTCGGCATGCCGCTCGAAAAGGTGCGCAAGGTCCTGAAGATCGCCAAGGAGCCGATCTCGCTCGAAACGCCCATCGGCGACGAGGAAGACAGCCATCTCGGTGACTTCATCGAGGACAAGAACGCGATCCTGCCCATCGATGCGGCGATCCAGTCGAACCTGCGCGAGACGACGACGCGCGTTCTCGCCTCGCTCACGCCGCGCGAGGAACGCGTGCTGCGCATGCGCTTCGGCATCGGCATGAACACCGACCACACGCTCGAAGAAGTGGGCCAGCAGTTCTCGGTCACGCGCGAACGCATCCGCCAGATTGAGGCGAAAGCGCTCCGCAAGCTCAAGCATCCGAGCCGCTCGCGGAAACTGCGCAGCTTCCTCGACAACTGAGGCGGCGCGACACCAAAACAAAAAGCCCGGAACGAAAGTTCCGGGCTTTTTGCTTTTCCGAAACCGGCCTTACGCCGTTTCGGTCTCTTCCGTCATCGCCTTCTTCTTCGGCGCGGGCTTCTTCTTTGCGGCCGCTGCCTTTTCCGCCGCCTTTGCGTCGGCTGCTTCCTTCTCGAGCCGGAGCGCGCGCAGCTTCTCGGTCTTCACGGTGCGTTCGCGCGATTCCGCTTCGGCGAGGGCGCGGGCGGCTTCCGTCGTCTTGTCGGCCTTGGTGGCGCGGGCCTGGGCCGGTGCTTCCTTGAAGAGGGCCTTGCTGCGGGCGGCGGCGTTTCTGGACGGCATGGGGTCGGCTCCTTTCGGGTCTGGGTGGTCGCGTCGATGCGCCCCTCGCCAGATCCCGTGCGGAGGAGCCTCCAAATGAAAAAAGGCCGGGAATGCCCGGCCTTGTCCCAAACATTCCGACTGAACCGCCATTACATCCGTGGCCGGGCACCGAAATGAATTACCGGCCCTCTCGGGCCCCGGCCTTGCCGGGCGGCGCTCCTGCGGCGCGTTGCGCGCTGAAGTGCCTCGGTATTGTCTATATGGGGCGCTCTCGCGGGATTACAAGGCCCCCGCTCAGCAGCAAGCCCCCGAGCTCTCGCCGTCTTCCTCGCTGAACGGCATTTGCGTGCCGCAGCCCGGAAAAATGCCGAAATGCTGCGAAAAATCGCCGATAAAGTCGAAATGCGGCGCGAAGCGGCTCTCCTTCAGCATGCGGAAAGTGTTGCCGCAGACAGGGAAAATCCGGCCTTTCTCGATCCTGTGGTGGCCGTCGAGCAGGAACACGTCTTCCGAATGCGAAATGCCGCCCCGGTAGATCACGGCTTGGCCGTGGTCCTCGCAGGCCGGTTCCAGCCCCTCGATGTTGAAGAGGCGGTAGGTCGCGGAGAAGAAGCGCGCCGCGCCCAGCGCCCGGCGGATCGCCGGTTCCTGCACTTCGAGGGGGCGGCTCGTCACGAGGCGCGGATCGCCGAAGCCCGCCTGTTTCGCGAGGTTCTGGAAATCGTTCCAGTAGAGCGCGCCGCCGAGGCATTCGCCGAGCAGCACCGGGTCTTGCGCGAGCTTCGGGTCGAGGCGGCGGTCGGCATAGACGTCGGCGAAATAGAACTCGCCGCCCGGCTTCAAAAGCGCGCGGGCGCCTTCGAGCACGGCGCGCTTGTCGGAGGAGAGGTTCACGACGCAGTTCGAGACGATGATGTCGAAGCTTCCCGGTTCGAGGCCGAGTTCGCCAAGCCGCTCGATATAGCCCTCGTGGAATTCGACATTGGGCCGCGCATGGCCGAAGCGCTCCATGTGCCAGCCGATATGGGCCTTTGCGACGGCGAGCTGTTCGGGCGTCATATCGACACCGGTCACGAAGCCTTCCGGCCCCACGAGGCGGGCCAGCGCATAGACGTCGCGGCCCGCGCCGCAGCCGAGATCGAGCACGCGCATTCCCTTGATCTTTTCGGGGATCACGAGGCCGCAGCCATAATAGCGCGTCAGCACCTCGTCATGGATGAGCGACAGCGCGCCTTTCACATGCTCGGGCATGGCGCTCGGGTCGCAGCAGGCATCCGTCTTGAGGTCGCCGGACCCCTTGAGCGTCTGCCCATAATATTCCTTCACGCTCTCGATGGTCATACGCTGCTCCGCTCCGACTGTTCTGCGAGGCTCCAACCTGCACGGGCACCCGCTCACCGTCCAGTCACAAGTCGGAGAGCGGTCACCTGATGTCTGCCGCCGTCGCGGCGACCATCGGATCGGGCGGAAAAAGGAAGGGAAGGGGATTGGCGATGAGCATTTTCTGCCAAAGGTCTCGTTCCCATATTGGCAAACAAAAAAAGCGGCGCCAATGAATGACGCCGCCTTTGCCCAATTTGCCGACCTTACGCCCAAGGGGTCACGCAAGGGGCGAAGTTCCGGTCGAAGTCCCCTTCGGCCGAGCCTGCGAATTTCTCAATCGATCTTGATGACCAGGGTGACGATCTCGCCGAGAGAGACGCCCGCCGCGCCGGCATAGAGTTTCGCCTTGCGCAGCGCGTCTTTCACCGCGTCCTGGCGGGCCTCGTCCATGAGCGTTTCCGGCTCGTCGATCGAGAAGCGGATGCCGGAGAGCTGGTTCGAGCCGAGCGTCACCACCTTGTCGAGAATGCCGCCGAGCGCGGTCAGGTCGCGCACCTTCACGGTGAGCTGGTTCTGCACGCGGTAGCCGCCGATCTTCGGCGTCTGCGGGCGGTCATCTTCCGGCTTCGTCTGTTCATATACGGGGTAGACGGAGAATTGCGAGGTCTGCATGTCCTTCTTCTCGATGCCCGCCTCGCCGAGCCCGGCGAAAACCTGTTCCATCGCGGCGGTGTTCGCGGCGAGCGCTTCGGCCGCGGTCTTGCCCTCGGTCACGACGCCCGTCTCCACATAAGCAATGTCGGGCGCGGCGGTCACCTCGCCTTCGCCGGTGATGACGATGGTGCGGGGCGGTTCCTGCGGCTCGGTCGCGCGCGCGGCGCCGGAAAAGGCGAGGGCGGAGGCGAAGGCGAGAGCGGCAAGGGCGATGGCGGGGCGGGAAAGGGCGTGCGGCATGTTCATGCCTCCTTCTGGGGTAACGGGCCGGTTGACGGGAAGCTTTATGGGCGTTGCGCCCTGAACCCGGCCTGAACGGATTGCCGCGAGCTTCCGGCGGGATTGGGGCAAAATCGGGGCGGATGGCCAAGGGTCTGTGACAGGCCCTCATCTCCTGCTATATGGCGGGGGCCGGGCGTTTTCGCCGCCCGCGCGATGCTGGGGGCCTGTAGCTCAGTTGGTTAGAGCGGACCGCTCATAACGGTTTGGTCGCAGGTTCGAGTCCTGCCGGGCCCACCACATCCCGTCGCGCCGGACGGCCATGACCGCCTCGGCCAAAACGGATGCGGCCTTCCTTCTCTCCTGCGATAGTGCGGCGAGGAGGAGGCCCGCCATGACACTTCGCGTTATCGAGATCACCGCGCCTGCCGGCTATGCCGACACGCTGGTTGCCCTTGCCGAACAATACGAGGCCGTCGAGGTCTTCGCGGCCCGCAGCGCCGATTCGGGCGCGGCGCGCTGCATCGTGCATCTTGTCTGCGAGACGAACCGCGTGCAGGAGTTCACCGACGCCGTGCAGATGGCGATCGGGCGGGGCGAACCCTGGCGTGCCGTCACGCTTGCCGTGGAAGGCACGGTGCCGAAATACGAGCCAAGGAAAATCGAGAACCGTCCGGCCTTCCGCGCGGGCGCGGCGAGCCGCGAGGAAATCCACGGCGAGGTTGCGCGCAACGCGGAGCTCGACTCGACCTTCCTCGTCCTCACTTTCCTGTCGGCCATCGCCGCCGCCGTGCTGTCGCTCGTCGCGGGGCTTTCGAGCGCGCTGGTCGGTGTCATGGTCGCCGTCGCGCTCATGCCGCCCGCCGTCGCCGCCGGCATCATGCTGGGTGCGGGCAATCCGGAGGGCGCGCTCGGCGCCGCCATGCTGCTCGGCGTCAACATCGTCTGCGTCAATCTCGCCGCGCAGACCGTCTTTGTCGCCAAGGGCATCCGCCCACGCACCTGGTGGGAGCAGAAGGCATCCGCCACTTCGCTGCGCATCAATTTCGCCATGTGGCTGGCGCTGCTCATGGCCCTGGTCGCGGCGATCTACTGGCTCAAGCTGCCGGTTTTGCCGCCGCAGTTCGCCGGGCCGGGCGCCGAAATCGCGGGCGAATAGGCCGGATTGCCCGCTCCGGCGCGATCCGCTAGAAGAGGCGCCAATTCCGCCTTTCAATCCAAGGATTTCGCGCCCCATGGCCTCCTATCAGTACGTTTATGTGATGGACCGCCTGTCCAAGACCTATCCGGGCGGCAAGCAGGTCCTGAAGGATATCCGTCTGTCCTTCCTTCCCGGCGTGAAGATCGGCGTGGTCGGCCTCAACGGCGCCGGCAAATCGACGCTGCTGCGCATCATGGCCGGCGTCGACAAGGATTTCACGGGCGACGCTTGGGCGGCGGCGGGCGCGAAGGTCGGTTATCTCCAGCAGGAGCCCGAGCTCGACCCCGCGCTCAACGTCTTCGGAAACGTCATGGAAGGCGCGGCCGAAAAGAAGGCGCTCATCGACCGCTACAACGAACTCGCCATGAACTACTCGGACGAGACGGCCGACGAGATGGCGAAGCTGCAGGACGTCATCGACGCGCAGAACCTCTGGGATCTCGATGCCCAGGTCGAGATGGCGATGGATGCGCTGCGCTGCCCGGACCCGGAAGCCGACGTGAACAATCTCTCCGGCGGCGAGAAGCGCCGCGTGGCGCTTTGCCGCTTGCTGCTCGCCTCGCCGGACCTGTTGCTGCTCGACGAACCGACGAACCATCTCGACGCGGAATCGATCGCCTGGCTCCAGAACTACCTCAAGGAATATACGGGCACCGTCGTCATGGTCACCCATGACCGCTACTTTCTCGACAATGTGACGGGCTGGATTCTCGAACTCGATCGCGGCTCGGGCATTCCCTACGAAGGCAACTACTCCTCCTGGCTCGAACAGAAGGAGAAGCGGCTCGAACAGGAAGGCCGCCAGGAAGAGGCGAAGCAGCGCACGCTTTCGCGCGAACTCGAATGGATCCGGCAGAGCCCCAAGGCGCGCCAGGCGAAATCGAAGGCCCGTATCAGCGCCTATGACGAGTTGTTCGCCGAAGCCGGCAAGCAGCAGGAGGGCAGGGCCCAGATCGTCATTCCGGCGGGGCCGCGCCTCGGCGGCAATGTCTACGAGGCCGAACACATCGCCAGCTCCTCATCGACGATCTCTCCTTCAAGCTGCCGCCCGGCGGCATCGTCGGCGTCATCGGGCCGAACGGCGCGGGCAAGACCACGCTCTTCCGTATGCTGACGGGTCAGGAAAAGCCGGATTCGGGCGCGCTGAAGATCGGCGAGACCGTCGTCATGGGTTATGTCGACCAGAGCCGCGACTCGCTCGATTCGAACAAGACCGTCTGGGAGGAAATCTCCGGCGGCACCGACATTGTCGAGCTGGGCAAGATCACCATGCCGAGCCGGGCCTATGTCGGCTCGTTCAACTTCAAGGGCTCGGACCAGCAGAAGAAGGTCGGCCTTCTCTCGGGCGGCGAGCGCAACCGCGTTCACCTCGCCAAGATGCTGAAATCGGGCGCGAACCTGCTCCTCCTCGACGAACCGACCAACGACCTCGACGTCGAAACGCTCCGCGCGCTCGAAGATGCGCTCGTCGCCTTCGCGGGCTGCGCCGTGGTCATCTCCCATGACCGCTGGTTCCTCGACCGTATCGCCACCCACATGCTCGCCTTCGAGGGCGACAGCCATGTCGAATGGTTCGAGGGCAACTACCAGGACTACGAGGAAGACAAGAAGCGCCGCCTCGGGCCGGAAGCCGAAATCCCGCACCGCATCAAGTACAAGCGCTTCAGCCGCTGATCGCGAGTTCCGATCCGATTTCCTTGAGCACGGCGGCGAGATTGCCGCTCGTCAATGTCCCGAGTTTCGTCGCGTCCTCCGCTTCGATGGTTGCAAGCTTCGCCGGCCTGACAATCGAAGCGACGGGGAGCCCTGCCCGCTTCAGGTCGTCGATGGAGACATCGCCGTTCCATCCTCGATTTTCGGCGCTGGTGATCATCGCTACCCAAAGCAGCCCATGCCGGTCCTCGATGCCGCCCGTTGAGACGACGAGGGCGGGCCGATGCTGGCGCGTTGCGCGATCCGTGTAGGGAAAGGGGACCTTGACGACGTCTCCTTGCTTAAAGTTTGGCATAGGCTTTTCTGTCGGCGTCCGAGTTCCATTCCTCGAAGGTCCGGAAGGGATCGTCGCCTGAAGCTTTGTCCGCCTTGGTCAGAATGACTCGGTTGCCCTCGATCCGGTAGACGAGCTCGTCGCCCTCGCGAAGTTTCAATGCCGCGCGCACGGATTGCGGAATCGTTGTCTGGGCCTTGGTCGTCAGCTTGCTCGTAATCATCTTCATCGTCCTGCGATAGACCTTCAATGTAAGGATTTTCCTTACAGGTTGCAATAATTCGCCGGGTCTGTGGAGGGCGCGCTTCTCCAAATCCCAAGCCTTCCCCTGCGTTTCCGTAACATCTTCACCCCTCCTTAAGCCTCGCTGCCTAAATTCTCATCAGGGGAAACGGAGGGGGCGGTCCGGTGCGGCGCATTGCGTCTGCACCAGTCGTGGAAGGCTCGATATGAGCGAGAGCAAGATCAGCGATCGCGACATGGCGGCGATCGTCCAGGAAGCGGTCAACCGGCTTCCGGGCGGCTTCGTCGTCTATGACGCCAACCATGAAATTCTGCTCACCAACGAACAGAACGAGATCGATTTCGCGGCCGCCAATGCGGCGCTTCGCGAAGGCTGCACCTATCTCGAATCGACGCGGCGCGGCGTCGAGGCAATCCTGCCGCATCTCAGCCATGACGAAACGCTTGAGATCGCCCGCAATATCGTCGCGACGCTTGCGAGTGGCGAGCCGATCGAGCTGATGACGCCGCGTGGCGCCATCCTGCAGGTCACGGAGACGAAGCTTTCCTTCGGCGGTTATGTCGCCGTCGGCGCCGACGTCACCGGCATTCACGAGCGCGAAAAGGAACTCAGGAAAGCGCGCAAGGAAGCCGAATCCGCCAACGACGCGAAGTCCGCCTTCCTCGCCAATATCAGCCACGAAATTCGCACGCCGCTCAACGGTATTCTCGGTATGGCGCAGCTCATGGCGGCCTCCGACCTTACCGCCGAACAGCGCGATCAACTCGATACCATTCTCGATTCCGGCAAGACGCTGATGGCGATTTTGAACGACGTGCTCGACCTCTCGAAGATCGAGGCGGGCAAGTTCGACATTTCGCCCATCGACAACGATCTCGGCCATCTCCTGCGCCGCCTCGAAAAACTCTGGGCGCCGCGCGCGACCGAAAAAGGTCTCACGCTCGCGCTGGAAATCGACCCGGAGGCGCAGATATTCCTGCGTTTCGATCCGGTGCGCGTGCGCCAATGCGTTTCCAACCTCGTCTCGAATGCGATCAAGTTCACGGACAAAGGCGGCGTCTCCATTGCTGCGACCGCCGTTTCGATTGGCGAGGATGCTTTCGAGGTCCGCATCCGCGTCGCCGATACCGGCGCCGGCATGACCGCGGAAACACTCGGCAAGCTCTTCACACCTTTTACGCAGGCCGACGCTTCCACCTCGCGCCGCTTCGGCGGTACCGGTCTCGGGCTCTCGATCAGCCGCAAGCTCGCCGAGCTGATGGATGGCGGCATCTCGGTGGAAAGCGAGGAAGGCAAGGGTTCCGCCTTCACGCTCACCTTCCGCGCCACGTCCGGCCGCCGTGCCGGCGAGGCCCCCGCGCATGCCGATGTGGACAAGACAGGTGGCGTGCGCTGGGCGAAGGGGCTCTCCATGCTTCTCGTCGACGATCACGCGCTCAACCGCAAGGTCGCGCGCCTCTTCCTCGAACCGCTCGGCATTTCGATCGTCGAGGCCGCGAATGGCGAGGAGGCGATCCGCTGGCTGCAGACGCAGCCTTTCGATCTCGTGCTGCTCGACATGCACATGCCGGTGATGGACGGGCCGGAGACGCTTGCGCATATACGGGCGCATGAGGTTCCGGCGATCCGCGACGTGCCCGTCATCGCACTTACGGCAGACTCCCTCGGCCGCAGCGATGCGCGTTACCGCGAGCTGGGCGCCGACGGCTATGTCGGCAAGCCCATCGACCACCGCGAACTCATCGTCGCGATCGGCAGCGTGCTTGAGGAAAAATACGGACGCGTACCCGCGCCAAAAGCGGCCTTCCCGGACCTGCGCCAGGTCGGGTCCTGACGAGCGGTTGGGTGCCCTTGCCCCGGTATTCCGTCCCGCCCTCACGGAAAGCTCCCGCGATCTCACGGAAATATGAGCGGGCCGTAACATTGGCCGTGCCTCTTGCGAATATGTCGGTGACGGCCGGGTTCCACAGGGCGCCCGCCGCAATCATGCCTTCAAAAAGGGGATATCTATGCGTAACTTGAAGAAATCCATGCTGGTTCTTGGGTCGGCCGTGGCCATGACCGGTCTCGTCGTTGCCGCCGCCAGCCCTGCCCGTGCGGCCAGCCCGTGCTCGGCCACCGAAAATCCCTGCTCCGCGAATCCGTGCGCGGCTGGATGCGCGGCCGGTGAAAACCCCTGCGCCGCCGGCGGTTGCGCGGCTGGCGAGAACCCCTGCGCTGCCAATCCCTGCGCCGCAAACCCCTGCGCAGCGCACTAACTGCTGCCGGCGTTGTCCGCCCGCCCGTGATCTTTCGGGCGGGCGGATGCCGCTGCAATACGCGCGGCGCGTAAACGCAGAGCTCGCCTCGGCCGTTCCCCGATACCGTCAGGGCAATCCCGCGCCGATGTCGATGAAATGCTCGCGATCCAGTTGATCGAAGCGGAAGCCGCCATCCGGCGCGTGGACGCTATCCTCTCCAAATCCTTCCACGATGCCGATGACGAGCCTGTGTCCGCTCGCGCGGTCGCTCACCGGAAATTGCGTCAGGTCCAGGATCTGGCGGAAGCCGTCCCTGTGCACCACCTCCTTGCGTACCCACCGGCCGCAGGGGCGGGGTGCGAACATCAGATTCATCGAGATGCCGGAGGTTTCGCGATGCGGCTCCGGTACGAAGTCGATGTAGTTCCGTCCGCGCAGGTCGATGTCCAGCGCGTTCCTGATCGCTTCGCCCGCGATGCGAAAGAGAATGCGGCGTTCGGGTTCGTCGTGCAGTTCCACGAGATAGGCGGTGCGAAGAAACGGCGCGAAGCGTTCGGGGCGGAGTTCTGCCTTGTCGGGAACGAGGCCATCTTTGTGAATGGCCGACCATGCTTGCTCGAAGGCAATGCTCGTCCCGGAGCGGGGCGGGGGGATCGCGCCTGACGCTTCGCTCTCGCGAACGGGATGGATACGCATGACCATCTTCATCCACCTTCTTGGGTGCAACTTGCGGGCGAGGCGAATTGTGGGCGCCGCCTCTTAACGGAAGTTGAATCCGATGTGCCGTTCCGGGCCTGCGCGCGGCTCGACCGGCACGAAAACGGCGTGCCCCTCGCGAGGCACGCCGTCCATCGACAGATGAATGTTCGGGGATCAGTTCGAGGCGTTGGCGCCCGGGACTTCTCCGGCTTCCGCCTTGTCGATCTGCGCGCGGAGGTGACCGAGAAGGGCGTTGAAGTCGCCGCCATTGTTGCGGATCACGCTCGTGAAGGTCGAGCGCTGTTCCTGCGCGAGCCAGATGCCGACGACATTGACGTCGAATATCTTGAAGTCGCCGTCGTTCTTTATGAGCCACCAATCGACGGTGACGGGTTCGCGGCCGTTGGTGAACTTGATCTCGCTCTGCACGATGGCCTGCTTGTCGCCCTTTTCCTTGGCGCCGAGGACGTCGAGCTTCTCGTCGTTGTAGTCGGAAAGGCGGGTGACATAGACCTTCACGATGAAGGTCCGGACGAGACCGAGATACTCCGCCTTCTGTTCCGGTGTCGGCGTGCGCAGATACTGGCCAAGCGCGAACGCGGCGATGCGATCCATGTCGGCCTTCTCGTCGAGAAGCTTGCCGAACTGCGCTTCGCGTTCCGCCTTCGTGGTGCTCTTGTCGCTGATGATGCCGATGGCCCGCGTCGAGACTTCCTCGACGAAGGCTTTGGCGACATCGCCGGTCGAAGCGGCGGCCTGCACAGCGCCGGCAATGAGGGCCAGGCAGAGCGCGAGCGGCGCTACCATCCGTCTGGTGCGATGCACCGTCAGTGTCGTGACCATTTCAATCTCCAGATCGCAGACGATGTTCCGGCGCCCGTCCTGCCTCTCGCGGAAGCAGGTTTCGGGCTAGAAACCCAGTTGGGGACTGTCCGGCTCATTTGTGTCGAAATTCAGGTTCTCGATATCCGGCAGGTCGTTGAAATCCCGGTTGCCATTGGCAATCTCGTTCTTGCGGATCTGCCGGTACAGATTGCGTACCGTCGCATAGTAGTCGACCGAGGTGCGTTCGATCTGGTCGAGCGTGTCGAGGCTGCGCGCGCGCTGGTCGATACCGTTCAACACGAAGCGGGTTGTGGGAACCGTCTTCGACTTGTCCCAGTAAATATAGGTGAGCGGGTCGAAGAAAATGTCGACGACGAAGCCCGTCAGGTCGCGGGGCGGGGCGGGGCCGAGAACGGGAAGGTAGAGATAGGCCCCCTCGGCGACGTCGTAGGTGCCGAGCGTCTGGCCGAAATCCTCGCTGTGCTGCGGCATGCCCCAGTCGGCGGCGGGATCGAAGAGGCCGAGAACGCCAACTGTCGTGTTGATGCCGAAGCGGCTTGCCGTCGTGCCGGCGCGGTCCCACTCGCCTTGCAGGAGGTCGTTGACGAGGATGACCGGGCTTCTCAGATTGTCGAGAAAGTTGCGGACGCCGTTGCGGCCGGGTTCGGGCACCACGCCGTCGTACCAGGTGGCGACGGGCTTCAGCAGGATGGTGTCGAAGAATCTGTTGAGTTCGAAGAAGTAACGGTTCATCGGCTCGAGCGGGTCATTCGCGTCGCCGCCATCGTCTGCGGCCGTCTGCGCGGCGGTCTCGTCGGCCGCCATGGCCGCATGCGGGGCCGCTGCCAGGCCGAACAGCAGGGCAAGGGCGAATATCGCCTGCGCCGCGGCAGACCGTCCGCCGGTCCGATGTGTCATTTTCATTTCAGCCCGCTCCCAATCCGATGCCCTGGCGGGCCTCATACTGTCCCGTCGCCGCAAGCATCCGGCCCTGCGGCTTAACTCCGCATGAACGTCGGGTCATTTTTGGCGATTTTTCGCCGATTCCCTCGCCCAGCGGTATTCCTAGCTATCATACGAACAGGGGGTTAACCAGCGCGGCCAAAGCACAGCAAAGCAGAATCCGGCTACCCGTCGAGAAAACGTCACAGTCGAAAAAAGGGTTTCGAAAGACATAAAGATATGTTTATATCATTTGCGAAACCTTTGGGATTGAGTGGCACATGGAGCAACTTCTCGCAGGATTGCGGGCGGCGGGCGAGCCGACACGGCTGCGTCTCCTGGCGCTGCTGGCGCATAGCGAACTGACGGTCACGGAACTGACGCAGATTCTGCGGCAGAGCCAGCCCCGTGTCAGCCGGCATCTCAAGCTTCTGTGCGAGGCGGGACTGCTGGAGCGCTTTCGCGAGGGAAGCTGGGTTTTCTATCGCCTGGCGGGCAGCGGCCCGGTCGCCGAGCTGGCTGACGTTCTCAGCGGGCTCATCCCGCGGGAAGACCTCGTTATAGCGCGCGACATGGAGCGGCTCGAGGCGGTGCGGACGGCGCGGGCGGAAAAGGCGGCGGCCTATTTCCGCGCCAATGCCGAGGAGTGGGGCAGGATCCGCTCGCTCTATGTGCCGGAAGACAAGGTGGAGCAGGCGATGCTCCAGCTCGGGGGCTCCGGCGCGATCGAACTCGTGGCGGATCTCGGCACGGGTACAGGGCGGATGCTGGAGCTCTTCGCGCCGACGGCCAAGGCAGGGCTCGGTATCGATCTCAGCCCGGAAATGCTGGCGCTCGCGCGGGTTCAACTCGAGCAGCGCTCGCTTCAGCATTGCTCCGTGCGGCAGGGCGATCTTTACGACCTGCCCGTGCAGGACGAGACCGCCGATCTCGTGACGTTGCACATGGTGCTTCACTATCTCGACGATCCGGCCGCGTCCATTGCCGAGGCCGCGCGCGTGCTGAAGCCGGGCGGGCGGCTGCTGATTGCGGATTTTGCGCCGCATGAACTGGATTTTCTCCGCGAGAGCCATGCGCACCGCCGGCTCGGTTTCGCGGAAGATGAAGTAAGGGAATGGCTGTCGGATGCCGGGCTGGACATCGCGGAGACAAGAGTTCTGCCCCCTGAAGGTGGCGAAGACGCAAAGCTCACCGTGCTGATCTGGGTTGCAGACAAGCGCGGCGAACCTTCGCGGCGCGCCGGGGCCAAAGTCGAATTCGAGGGAGTGAAGTAGGAGCAATGGCCAAAACGCAGAAGAAAGACGTGAACGAGCGGACGCGCGTGTCGTTCGAATTCTTCCCTCCGAAGACGCCGGAGATGGAGGAGACGCTGTGGACGTCCATTCGCCGGCTTGAACCGCTGCAGCCGGAATTCGTCTCCGTCACATACGGGGCGGGCGGATCGACGCGTGAGCGCACGCACGCGACGGTGAAGCGCATTCACGACGAGACCTCGCTGGAGCCGGTTGCGCATCTGACCTGCGTTGGCGCGTCGCGCGCGGAAATCGACGATGTCATCCGCGGTTATTGGGACGCGGGCATCCGGCACATCGTGGCGCTGCGTGGCGACATGCCCGAACTGGGGGCGCCCTACCGGCCGCATCCGGAAGGCTATCAGTCGACACCGGAACTTGTCGAAGGCATCCGCAAGATCGCCGACTTCGATGTCATTGTGTCGGCCTATCCCGAGAAGCATCCGGAATCGGTTTCGATCGAGGCCGATATCGAACTGCTGAAGCGGAAAGTCGGGGCGGGCGCGACGCGGGCCATCACGCAATTCGTCTTCGATACGGACAGGCATGTCCGCTTCCTGGAGAAGGCGAGAGCGGCGAGCGTCGAGGTGCCGATCGTTCCGGGCATCATGCCGACGACGAACTTCAAGGGAACGAAGCGCATGGCAGGCCGCTGCGGCGCGAGCATCCCGAAATGGCTCGACGATTACTATATCGGTCTCGACGACGACCTGCCGACGCGCAAGCTGATCGCGGCTTATGTGGCCGCCGAGCAGGTCAACCGCTTGCGGGGCTACGGCTTCGACCGTTTCCACTTCTACACGCTTAACCAGGCGGATCTCACCTTTGCGATCTGCCATGTGCTTGGCCTTCGCCCTCAGCCCGTTCCGGCGGAACCGGAAGCTGCCTGAGCCGCGAAGCGAACCGCACCTGGAGGAATGAACATGTCTCACCCGACAACGCGCGAAGAGCGCATCGCCCACCTCAAGAAGGAAGTGAAAGAGCGCGTGCTCATCCTCGATGGTGCGATGGGCACGATGATCCAGCGCTACAAGTTGCAGGAAGAAGATTATCGCGGCGAGCGCTTCAAGGACCACGCATACGATGTGAAGGGCAACAACGAGCTTATTTCGCTCGTTCAGCCGGACATCCTGCGCGACATTCATCTTCAATATTATCGCGCCGGTGCGGATTTCGCCGAGACCAACACCTTCGGCGCGACACGCATCGCGCAGGCCGACTACCATATGGAAGACCTCGCCTACGAGATGAACCTGGCGAGCGCGCGGATCGCGCGCGAGGCGGCTGCCATCTGCGAGAAGGAAGAGCCGGGTCGCGTCTGTTATGTGGCGGGCGTTCTCGGGCCGACGAACCGCACGGCGTCCATCTCGCCGGATGTGAACGATCCCGGCTTCCGCAATGTCGACTTCGACCGGCTCTACGACGCCTACAAGGAGGCAACGAAGGGACTGATCGAAGGCGGTGCCGATACCATCCTCGTCGAAACGATTTTCGACACGCTGAACGCCAAGGCGGCGCTCTATGCGGTGGAAGACGTCTTTGAGGAACTCGGATTCGAGCTGCCTGTCATGATCTCGGGCACGATCACCGACATGTCCGGCCGCCTGCTTTCCGGTCAGACGCCGGAGGCCTTCTGGAATTCGGTGCGGCATGTGCAGCCTTTCTCCATCGGGCTCAATTGCGCGCTCGGTGCGAAGGAGATGCGTCAGCACATCGACACGCTGTCGCGCATTTCGGATACGAATGTGTCGGCGCATCCGAATGCGGGCCTGCCGAACGAGATGGGCGAGTACGACGAAAGCCCGGCGCATATGTCGGCGCTTGTCGGCGAATTTGCGCAGTCGGGCCTCGTCAACATTCTCGGCGGTTGCTGTGGCACGACGCCGGACCATATCAAGGCGATCGCCGATGCGGTGAAGGCAGGCCATCCTCGCGACATTCCGGAGATCGAGCGGCGGATGCGGCTGTCGGGCCTTGAGCCTTTCGCGGCCGGCTGAGCCACGCATCGAAAGAGCGGGCCGCCGAGCTTCTTCGAGCCGGCGGCCATGTCCGAAGTCAATACGAGTAAAATTCAGATCGGGATGAGATGACTCAAACCACGGCAAACTTCATCAATATCGGCGAGCGGACCAATGTGACGGGGTCCGCCCGTTTCCGGAAAATGATTCAGGAAGATCGCTACGACGACGCGCTCTCGGTTGCCCGCGAGCAGGTCGAAAGCGGTGCGCAGATCATCGACGTCAACATGGATGAGGGCATGCTCGATTCCGAGGCGGCGATGATCCGGTTCCTGAACCTGATCGCGGCCGAGCCCGACATTGCGCGCGTTCCGATCATGATCGACTCCTCGAAGTGGAACGTCATCGAGGCAGGCCTCAAGCGTGTGCAGGGCAAGGCGATCGTGAACTCGATCAGCCTCAAGGAAGGCGAGGAGCCGTTCCTGAAGCAGGCGCGCAAGATCAGGCGCTATGGCGCGGCAACCGTCGTCATGGCGTTTGACGAGGACGGTCAGGCCGATACCGCCGACCGCAAGTTCCAGATCTGCGAACGGGCCTACAAGCTGCTGACGGAGAAGGTCGGTTTCCCGCCGGAAGACATCATCTTCGATCCGAATATCTTCGCGGTTGCGACCGGCATCGAGGAGCACAACAACTACGCCGTCGAATTCATTCGGGCCTGCGAACGCATCAAGCAGAGCCTGCCTTACGCGCATATTTCCGGCGGTGTGTCGAACATCTCCTTCTCCTTCCGCGGTAACGAGCTTGTTCGCGAAGCGATGCACTCGGTCTTCCTCTACCATGCCATCAAGGCGGGCATGGACATGGGCATCGTGAATGCCGGCCAGCTCGCGATTTACGACGACATCGAGCCCGGGCTCCGCGAGCTTGTGGAGGACGTGATCCTCAATCGCCGCGACGATGCGACCGAGCGCCTGCTTGAAGCCGCCGAACGCTACAAGGGCGAGAGCGGCAAGAAGCGCGAAGAAGACCTTTCATGGCGTGAGAAGCCGGTGAACGAGCGGATTTCGTATTCGCTGGTGAAGGGTATCAACGCGTTCATCGAGGAAGATGTCGAGGAGGCGCGTCATCACTTCGAGCGCCCGCTGCATGTCATCGAAGGCCCCTTGATGGATGGCATGAACGTCGTCGGCGACCTGTTCGGGTCCGGCAAGATGTTCCTGCCGCAGGTGGTGAAGAGCGCGCGCGTGATGAAGCAGGCGGTGGCCTGGCTCATGCCTTTCATGGAGAAGGAAAAAGAAGAACTCGGTATCACCGACGACGACGCGGCGGCGCGCATTCTCATGGCGACCGTGAAGGGCGACGTTCACGATATCGGCAAGAACATCGTCGGCGTCGTGCTTCAGTGCAACAATTTCGAAGTCATCGACATGGGGGTGATGCAGCCGGCCGAGAAGATTCTCGAGGCGGCGAAAAAACACAAGGTCGATATCATCGGCCTGTCGGGCCTCATCACGCCGTCGCTCGACGAGATGTGCCATGTCGCGGCCGAGATGGAGCGTCAGGGCTTCAAGGTGCCGCTTCTCATCGGCGGCGCGACGACGAGCCAGATACACACCGCGGTGAAGATCAGCCCCAACTACAAGGCGGGGCAGGCGATCTATGTCACCGACGCCAGCCGCGCGGTGGGCGTGGCGTCCACGCTCATCTCCGAGCGTGCGGACGCCTACATCACCGGCATACGCGAGCAGTACAAGGACCTCGCCGCACGCCACGCCGCGGGCAGGGAAAAGAAGGAACGCCAGACCATTGAGGGCGCGCGGGCGAACCGCCCGAAGATCGACTGGAAGGGCTACAAGCCCGTGAAGCCGGCTTTCCTCGGCACCAAAGTGTTCGAAGACTATCCGATCGAGACGCTCGTGCCCTATATCGACTGGACGCCTTTCTTCCAGACCTGGGAGCTGCATGGCCACTACCCGCAAATTCTCGACGACGACAAGGTCGGCGAGGCGGCGCGCTCGCTCTTTGACGATGCGCAGGAAATGCTGAAGCAGATGGTCGAGGAG
>PHEF01000005.1 GCA_002842875.1 Alphaproteobacteria bacterium HGW-Alphaproteobacteria-3
GCGTTCAGTGCACGCTTTGCGGCTCGAGATCGTACTGGCGCGCGCCGGCAAAGGCGGCGGCGCGGTCGTCGAGCACGGCCATGCGCTGGCCGTTCGCGGCATGCACGGCATAGAGGCGCGTGTCGGCCGGAACGTCGAGTTCGGAGCCGAGCTCGCCCGCCAGTTCGCCGGCGAAGATCTCGCGCACATAGACGATGTTCGGCATGCCGGCCTGCTCGAACATTTCCGGCGTCAGCTTGCGGAAATCGCTCACGCCCCAGCCGGTCTTCTCGTTGCCCGCGGCATCGAAATCGGATTCGTTCTGCATCGTCCTTCTCCTTTCCGGCCCTTCCTTCTTCAACGAAGCAAAGGGCTCACTCCGTCGCCGGGGAGCGGGCCGCCTCGCGGGCGGCGCGGCGGGGCGGCTCTGCGGCTGCGTCCTCCGCGATCTCGACGGTGCGCGATGTGCGCGCGGGTTCCGGCTTTTCGAGATCGATCATCAGGAGACCGTTTTCGAGGCGCGCGCCTTTCACTTCAATGCCATCGGCCAGCACAAAGGAGCGCTGGAACTGGCGTGCGGCGATGCCGCGGTGAAGATAGGTGCGCTCTTCGTCCTCGAGCTGCCGGCCGCGGATGACGAGCTGGTTTTCCTCGACCGTGACAGACAGCTCTTCACGGGAGAAACCGGCAACCGCCAGCGTGATCCGAAGCGCCTCGCCCCCATCCGCCGGCCGTTGCTCGACATTGTAGGGCGGGTACCCGTCGGACGCCTTCGCGGCTCTTTCGAGCAACCGCTCCAGCGCATCGAAGCCCAGCAGAAAGGGGCTGTTGAACTGCATCACGCGTGTCATGTCCCAAAGTCCCGCACTGAAGCGACTTTGCCATTTGCGGCCCGCCAGGCGGCACCGCTTCGTCAAGATATGTGGTAATCGCGGCCATGCGTTGCAAGGCGGTGGATTTTCCCGCTTCTCCGCCGAATTTTCCATCTCTTATCCCGGAAAAGATGCCCTGCAGGCCTTGAAACCGGAGGGTGTCCGGCCGACGTGACGGGGGAGGCGGGGTTCACGGAAAAGGAAACGACATCATGCTGGAACTTCCTCCCCTCCCTTACGAGAAGAACGCTCTCGAGCCGCACATTTCCGGAGAGACGCTGTCCTTTCATTACGGCAAGCATCACAAGGGCTATGTCGACAAGGCGAATTCGATGATCGAGGGCACGGAGCTCGCCGATCTCGAACTCGTGCCGCTGATCCGCAAAGTCGCGGGCGACGGTTCGAAGATGAGCCTCTTCAACAACGCCGCGCAGGTCTGGAACCACGACTTCTACTGGCGCTCCATGGCGCCGAAGGGTGGCGGCAAGCCTTCGGGTACGCTCGCGGACAGCATCGCGCAGGATTTCGGCAGCTTCGACAAGTTCAAGGTGGCGTTCAAGGAAGCGGCCACCGGCCAGTTCGGCTCGGGCTATTGCTGGCTCGTCATCGGCGAGAACGGCAAGCTCAAGGTCTATGGCACACCGAACGCCGAGACGCCGATCGCCGGCACCAGGGACATTCCCCTCCTCACCACCGATGTCTGGGAACACACCTACTACCTCGACTACCAGAATCGGCGGCCAGACTATATCGACGCCTTCCTCGAGAACCTCGTGAACTGGGAGTTTGCGGAAGCGAATTTCGAGAGAGCCGGCCTCCAGACGGCCTGACCTCGTCTGCGGGCGCGGTTCTCGTCTAGTTATCCCCCATCCGGGCATAAAAACGCCGGGTACGAATTGCTCCGTACCCGGCCTGTTTTTCAATTGTAACAGTTCGATGACATTACGATGACAGCGGGCCGTGTTTATCCCCGGTTCTACTTCCAGCCGACCCTGTCGAAGATGCGCACGGCTTCCGCCTGGTTTGCGCCCAGCGCGCTCGCGTTGATCTCGTCTTCCTTGAAGGATCCTGTGCCCTTCACAGGAGATTGCGTCATCGTGCCGGGCACGGCCGTATATTCGTGATTGCTTTCGGTGAAGGCGTTCTGCGCCCAGTCGCCCGTCAGGAACTCTATGAATTTAATGGCGTTTTCGCGGTTCGGCGCATGTTTCAGCACGCCCGCGCCGGAGATGTTTACATGCGTGCCGCGATCGTCCTGGTTCGGAAAGATGAGCCCCACCTTCTCCGCCGCCGCAGCGGTTGCGGGATCGTCCGAGCCGAGCATGCGTCCGATATAGTAAGTGTTCACCACCGAAATCCGGCATTCGCCCGCCGCCACCGCCTCGATATTCGACGTGTCGTTGCCCTGCGGCGGTTGTGCAAAATTCGCAACCACGCCATTCGCCCAGTTTTCTGCGGTTTTCTGGCCCTCATGCTCGATGATCGAGGCGAGCAGCGAGACGTTGTAGATGTTCGATGAGGAGCGCATGCAGATCTCGCCCTTGTGCGAAGGGTCGGCGAGATCGGCATAGGTTTCGAGCTTGTCGGGGCGGCCCATCTTCTTGTTGTAGACGATGATCCGCGCGCGCTTCGACAAACCGAACCAGAGCCCGTCGGGATGGCGCAGATGCGCGGGAATCCTTGTCTCAAGCACTTCCGAGCGCGCCGGCGAGAAAAGCCCCTTCTCTTCCGCGCGCCACAAACGGCCTGCATCCACCGTCACAAGAATGTCGGCCGGGCTGTACTTCCCCTCGCGCTCGATGCGGGCGATGAGCTCGTCGCTTTCGCCTTCGATCAGGTTCACGCGGATGCCCGTTTCCTCGGTGAAGTGGTCATAGAGGGCGAGGTCGGTGTCGTAGTGGCGGGCCGAATAGATGTTGACCTCCTGCGTCTCGGCCTTCGCAACAACGGCGGTGGCAAGACCCGAAGCAAGGATGAGGACGGCGGCAAGCAAGCGAAACATAGGGAAACCGCGACTTTCTTTGATAACGATTTGCAATTGCACTGAAAGCCTAACCCTTGGACAAAGCAGGCGCAAGACGGCCTGGCGGGGCGAAAGGTCGCGTCAGACGCCGAAAATGAAGGTTCCGCGCGGGTCGAAGCGGAGCGAGACCATTTCGCCAACCGCAAGGCTGTCGAGGTCGGACAATTTGGCGCGGAGCGGTTCAAGCGCCGGGAAGGCCTCGCTTGAAAGCAGGATCAGCCAGTCGCGGCCAAGAAAACGGATGTCGCCGACCTTGAAAGCGCCGTTCGGTCCGCTTGCCGGTTCAAGCGTGACCGCTTCGGGCCGCACGATCACTTCGACCGCCGCACCATCCTCAAAATCCTCCGTGGGAATGGCGCCATAGGCGGTTACCGCGGCGCCCCGGCCGACAACGGCGGGAAAGCGCTGTGCCTCGCCAAAAAGCGATGCCACCAAAGCACTTGCCGGATTTGTGTAGAGCTCTTCGGGCGTTGCGCATTGCGCGATCCGGCCGCCCTCCATCACGGCGATGCGGTCGGCGATCTCCATGGCCTCAACGGGATCATGCGTCACGACGAGCGTTACCACACCGGCGGCCTTGAGGGCGCGGCGGGCCTCCTCGCGAAGCGCCCGGCGGCGCGTGACATCGACACTCGCGAAGGGCTCGTCGAGCAGCATGGCGGCTGGTGAAGGCGCAAGCGCACGGGCAAGCGCGACACGTTGCTGCTGACCGCCGGACAGCGTATGCGGATAGCGGTCTTCGAAGCCCGCAAGTCCCACCGACGCGAGACGTTCGGCGACAATGCCTCGAATCTCGTCCCTGGGCCTTCCGGCAATGCCAAATGCGATGTTTTCCGCCACAGTCAGGTGCGGAAAAAGAGCGTGGTCCTGAAAAACCATGCCGAAGGAGCGACGCTCGGGCGGCACGTCGCGGCCAGGCGCGGCCAGGCGAGCGCCGCCAAGGTCGATACTGCCTTCCTGCAGCGCCTCGAGCCCCGCTGCCAGCCGCAGCAAGGTCGTCTTGCCACTGCCGGAGGGGCCCAGAAGGCAAAGGATCTCTCCTGGCCGTGCCTCCAGCGAAACGCCGGACAGCACCCGATGACTGCCATAGCTGTGGCCGACATTCCGGAACGCCAGAGACATCGAAACTCCTCTCGAGTTGGGGCTCATTGCCGCATGACATGCAAATGCGTAGCAAAATTACTTTGCCGCCCGACGCGGTATTTGTCACAACTGCGCCATGTCAGTCACGGAAAAAGATCGCCGCCCCCGCGGCCTGCGCATCGGGGAGCGGGCAAGGCTGCGGCTCGGCTCGGGGTGGACGCTTGCGGCACTGGCCGTCGCACTCATCGTGCTTGCGCCCTCGCTTACCGTCCTCTGGAGCCTGACGGCACCGGCCAGCGAAAATTGGCCGCATCTGCGCTCGACGGTCCTTCCGGACTACATCCTCAACACGCTGAAACTCATGGCGCTCGTCGCCACGATGACGGCGCTGATCGGCGTCGGCACGGCCTGGCTGACCGTCTCGACGCAGTTTCCCGGAAGGCGCATTTTCAACTGGGCGCTGGTGCTGCCGCTCGCAACGCCTGCCTACATCGTCGCGTATGTCTATACCGACCTTCTGTCCTTTGCAGGGCCCGTGCAGACCGCACTCAGAAGCGTCACGGGCTGGGAGGGCGGGGAATATCATTTCCCGCCGGTGCGCTCGCTTTCCGGCGCGGCGATCATGCTGAGCCTCGTTCTCTACCCTTACGTCTATCTCCTCGCACGCACCGCCTTCGAGCGGCAGTCAGCGGCACTGTTCGATGCTGCCCGCATGCTCGGCGCGCGGCCCTGGCGAGCCTTTCTGCGCGTTGCCCTGCCCTGCGCGCGCCCCGCCATTGCGGGCGGCCTCGCGCTGGCGCTGATGGAGACCATTTCAGACTTCGGGGTCGTCGATTATTTCGCCGTGCCGACGCTCACGACAGGCATTTTCCGGACATGGTTCAATCTTGGCGATGTGCTTTCGGCAGCCCAGATCGCGGCGTGGCTCTTTGTCTTCGCCATCGCACTCGTCTTCATCGAAATCATCGGACGTCGCGGGCGCGTTGCCAATCCACTCGCTCGCGACCGGGCCGCCGAACCGCGTGCGCTCCATGGTGTTGCGCGCTGGGCGGCAAGTCTCGCCTGCGCGCTGCCCGTCATTCTCGGATTCGTTATTCCCGCGGGCGTGCTGCTTCGCTATGCCATCCTTCAAGGCGATCCGCTGCTTGGCCGCAGCTTCTTCGGCTTTGCATGGAACAGCCTTTTCGTGGCCGCCGTGGCGGCAGTCATCGCGACCGCGCTCGCGCTTCTCCTCGCCTATGGCGAGAGATTGCACCCCACGCGTTTCAACCGCATATCGATAAGGCTCGCGACGCTCGGCTATGCCCTGCCCGGCGCCATGATCGCCATTGGCATTCTCACGCTTTCGACCGGCATCGATCACGCTTTTGCCGGCGCGGTGGATGGGCTCGGCTTTTCGCCGGGGCTCATCCTCACGGGATCGATCGCGGGACTCACATTCGCCTATATCGCGCGCTTTCTGACCGCTGCCTACAACGCGACACATAGCGGCCTCGAGAAAATTCATCCGGCGCTCGATGCAGCCGCCCGAAGCCTCGGCGCAACGCCACGGCGTGTCCTTTCGGCCGTCCACATCCCCCTTCTGCGAGGCGCCCTTGCAAGCGCGGCGCTCATTGTCTTCATCGATGCGATGAAAGAGCTTCCGGCGACCTTGCTGTTACGTCCCTTCAACTTCGAGACGCTTGCGACGCGGACCTATCGCCTCGCATCCGATGAAAAACTCGGCGAAGCAAGCACCGCGGCGCTCATGATCGTTGTTCTGGGTCTCATACCTGCGATCCTGCTCAGCCTGTCGATTTCGCGCGGCGGCGCACGATCCGCCGCGAGCAATTGACAAGTGCACAAGTGGACTGCTTGACCGGATGGACGACCCTCTAAACAATGCAATCGAAGACCCCCAGAAACCCGGTGACAGCGCGATCTTGACCAACTCTCCGATGAAATTCGACGATGCTGCGAACATGGCCGATGCGATCATCGATCGCGTCGGACACAAGATCGTTCTGGCGCTGCCGCTGGGGCTCGGCAAACCGAACCGTCTGACGAACGCACTGGTGCGGCGTGCGATGGACGACCCGTCGATCTCACTTCGGATATTCACGGCGCTGACGCTCGAGGTACCGCGTCCGTCCGGCGACATCGAACAACGCTTCATGGGACCCGTTCTGGAACGGCTGTTCGCGGGATATCCCGAACTTGTCTACGCTAGTGCGCTGCATGCAGGAACGTTGCCGCAGAATATTCAGGTATACGAATTCTTCATGCAGGCCGGGCGCTGGCTCAACTCTCCCCGGCAACAGCAGAACTACATTTCAGCGAATTACACGCATGCGCTCCGTTACCTGCTGGATGCGAATGTGAACGTTGTCGGCCAACTTGTTGCGCCAACGACGGCCCGGGACCGCTTCAGTCTTAGCTGCAATCCGGATATTGCCCTCGACCTTCTCCAGGCGAGGCGGGAAGGCCGCGCCGACTTCATCTTCGCGGGCGAAACCAATCTCGAGCTTCCCTACATGGCGGGTAATGCGGAGGTGGAGGCGTCCATGTTCGACCTTCTGCTCGATAGCGAAGCCTTGCAGTTTCCTCTCTTTGCGCCGCCGCGCGAGCCCGTATCTCCCGCGGATTACGCGATCGGACTTCATGTCGCGAGCCTCGTTCCTGATGGCGGCACGCTGCAGATCGGTATCGGCTCCATCGGCGATGCCGTTGGGCAGGCGCTGGTTCTGCGCCACCGCAACAACGGTATCTTTGGCGGCATGGCGGCCCGCCTCAGGATGCGCGGCGAAGAACGCGGGCCGTTCGCGGAAGGACTCTATGGCGCCAGCGAGATGCTGGTCGAATGCTTCATCGACCTCATCGAGGCAGGCATCGTGAAACGCGAGGTGGACGGCGTCCTCGTTCACGGCGGCTTCTTTCTGGGTTCCCGCACGCTCTACCAGCGCCTGCGGGACATGGACCCACAGCAGCGGGCGCGGATCGCCATGGTGCCGGTCTCTTTCGTGAACGACCTCCATGGCAACGAGGAAAGCAAACGAGCTGCCCGGAAGAAAGCACGCTTCGTCAACACGGCCATGATGGCAACACTGACGGGTGCCGTCGTTTCCGACGGGCTCGAGGACGGCCGCGTGGTGAGCGGCGTGGGCGGGCAATACAATTTTGTGGCGCAAGCCTTTGCCCTGGCAGATGCGCGTTCGATCATCGCGGTACGGGCAACGCGCAGCACCGGTGGCAAGACGATGTCGAACATCGTCTTTTCCTACGGCCACACAACGATCCCACGGCATCTGCGCGACATCGTGGTGACGGAGTATGGCGTCGCGGACCTCCGTGGAAAGACGGATGGGGAGGCGGTGGCCGAAATGCTCTCGGTTGCGGATTCCCGTTTCCAGGAGCGGTTGCTCGCCCAAGTGAAGAAGGCCGGCAAGATCGCCGCCGATTACGAAATTCCCGACAGCCATCGCGACAACACGCCTCAGCGGATCGATACGGCGCTCGGCAATGCCCGTGCGGAGGGCCTGTTGCCGCTTTTTCCCTTCGGCAGCGATTTCACCGAAACGGAAGTCGCTCTCATGCCGGCGCTCGGCCGCCTTCGTGGCGCTTCCAGGAGAGACCTGCTGATGCTCGCGCTGCGCGGCGGCACCGAAACGGCGGAGGCCCGGAGGGGCCTCGAGCGGATGGGTCTTGCCAGGCCCGCGAGCCTCAAGGACCGGCTCTACCGGCGCCTGCTGCTTGCCGCCCTCGCCCCTTGAGGCGGTCATTACAGAAGAAAAGCGCAAAAGCGGCCCGCTACCCTTGATGCCCCCTGCCGCCGATCCCCATTTACGCCGGGAAAAGCTGGGTATGGGCGTTGTGGATACAGACCCCCGATCTCAGCCTGTCCGGTGTGACTTCCATGCCGCAGTGCAAAAATTTTGCGTCGCGGGAGAGAAATCGGGCGGCGGCGATCTTGGAATCGGGCTGAACCGTAATATATAGCCCCGATATATCGTCTCTATATACCCTGGGTCGATTGCGGCGCCGGGGCAAGGACAGCCTCTCTATGCAAGTCACGACGCTCTGCCTGGGCGCGCTGGTTTTCGGCGATGCCACAGGCTACGAAATCAACAAGATGTTCGAGGATGGCCCCTTCAGCCACTTCCTCGATGCGAGCTATGGCTCGATCTATCCGGCGCTGACGCGGCTGACGGAAGAGGGTCTCGTTACCTGCAAGGCGGAAGCGCAGGAGAGGCGGCCCGACAAGAAAATCTACTCGCTCACCGACAAGGGCCGTCTGAAGCTGCGGGACGCATTGCAGCAGCCCATCGCGGACGACAAGTTTCGCTCGGAATTTCTCTTTACGCTTCTCTTTGCGCATCTGCTTCCCCGCAATCGCGTCCGCCTGATGGTGGACCAGCGCCTTGCCGCCATGAGGGAAAAACTTTCCGAACTCGCAGCGCCTGGAGAAGACGACACGCCGGGCATGGATTTCGCGCGGCAGTATGGCTACGCGGTCTACTCGGCCTCCGTCGACTTTCTCGAAAGCAACAGACACCTGATCGAAGAGATCGCAACCAAAGAAGATGCGCATGCTTGACCGGCTGAAGAGTACAACCACCCGAGCAACCGGCGGACGGCTTCACCGCTCACACATGATTGCGATCGGCATTGCCGTCGTAATCGCTCTCTGGTTCGCGACGGGCATCTTCACCGGCAACGGAAGCACCGGCCCCGAGCTCACTGCCGCCGAACAAGATGCCGTCAATAACGTGGTGGCTCGCGTTCGCGTGATGGAATCGACGGCAACGCTGCGCCGGGGCTCCTTCATCATCCGCGGACGCACCGAGGCGAAGCGCGCCGTCGAAGTGCGCGCGGAGACGCAAGGGACAGTGGCGAAGCTTCCGGTCGAAAAAGGAGAACGTGTCGTCAGGGGCGATGTTCTTTGCGAACTCGCGCTCAATGCCCGCGACGCACAACTTGCCGAGGCACAGGCGCTCGTCCGGCAGCGGCGCCTCGAATACGACGCTTCGCGCCAACTCGCGGAGAAAGGCTACCGTGCGCCCACCGTCGCCGCAGGTTCCAAAGCCGCCTACGATGCCGCCCAGGCCCGCCTCAAGCAGATGGAAGTCGAGGTCGGCCAAACGAAAATCAGGGCACCATTCGACGGGATATTCGACGGGCGACCGGTCGAAGTGGGCGACTACATGCGCGTGGGCGATGTCTGCGGGCTGGTCGTCGAACTCAACCCGCTCCTGATCGTGGGGCAGGTCGCGGAGGACCGCGTCGCGTCGCTGCAAATCGGCGAGCCCGGCAAGGCGAGACTTGTCACCGGCGAAACGGCCGAAGGAAAGATCAGCTTCGTCGCGAAGACGGCAGACCCCGCAACCCGCACCTTCCGCGTCGAGCTCGAGGTGCCGAACGAAGACCTTTCAAAGCGCTCTGGCGTCACTGCCGAGATCGTCGTGCCGGGCAAGGAAGTGCTTGCTCACAGAATCCCGAGTGGCGTTCTCTCGCTCGACGACAACGGCGTCATCGGCATTCGCACGGTGGGGGCGGACGAACGGGTCGAGTTCAATCGCGTCACGCTTATCGACGATACGCCCGAGGGGCTCTGGGTTGCCGGGCTGCCCGAGAAGATCACGCTGATTACCGTCGGACAGGACTATGTCAAGGAAGGCCAGAAGGTCGAGTCCGTCGCCGACAACCAGGTTGGAGCGTCGCTGTGAACGCCTTTATCGAAGCCGCCATTGGACACTCGCGCACCGTTCTGACGTCGATGGTGCTGCTGGTTGCGGCCGGCATCATTTCCTTCATCTCGATCCCGAAGGAAGCCGACCCCGATATTCCAATTCCGATCTTCTATGTCTCGATCGTCCATCAAGGCATTTCGCCCGAAGACGCAGAGCGCTTGCTCATCAGGCCAATGGAAACGGAACTGCGATCCCTCGAGGGGCTTGAGGAGATCACCGCCATAGCCTCTCAAGGTCACGCCGGCATCCTGCTCGAATTCGACGTGAACTTCGACAAGGACGCGGCGCTTCAGGACGTGCGCGAGAAGGTCGACCTCGCACGCGCCAAGCTCCCCGGCGATACCGAAGAGCCCATTGTTCGAGAGTTCAATGCAGCCCTCTTTCCCGTTTTGATCGTCACGTTGTCGGGCGAGGTGCCCGAACGAACGCTCTATAATGCCGCCCGGCGTCTGAAGGACGAAATCGAGGCCGTTCCGACCGTGCTTCAGGCCGAGCTTGTCGGTCATCGGGATGAACTGCTGGAGGTCGTGATCGACCCCGCAAAACTCGAGTCCTACAACGTTTCGCAGGGCGAGCTCATCAACGTCGTCTCGCTGAACAACCGCCTCGTCGCCGCCGGCAACATCGACACCGGCCAGGGCCGGTTCTCCGTAAAGGTTCCCGGTCTCTTCGAGGATCGCGAAGACGTTCTCAACCTTCCGGTCAAGGTGTCCGGGGAGGGTGTCGTTACGTTGTCCGACATTGCCGACATCCGGCGTACCTTCAAGGATGCGGACGGCTATGCCCAGTTCAACGGTCACCCCGCAATCGCGATCGAAATCACGAAGCGTATCGGCACCAACATCATCGACAACAACCAGCATGTGCGTCAGGTCGTGGAGGATTTCACGGCGCAGTGGCCCGAAGCCATTCATGTGAATTACACGCTCGACGCGTCCGACTGGATTTTCCGCTCTCTGGGCTCTCTGCAATCGTCCATCGCAACGGCCATCGTGCTCGTCATGATCGTGGTCGTGGCCGCGCTTGGGCTTCGCTCGGCCATGCTGGTCGGCATTGCGATTCCCACGTCGTTCATGATCGGCTTCTTTTTCCTCGCATCCGCGGGGTACACGATCAACATGATGGTCATGTTCGGCATGCTGCTCGCCGTCGGCATGCTCGTCGACGGCGCCATCGTGGTGGTCGAGTACGCCGACCGCAAGATGTCCGAAGGGCTGGATCGGCGCGAAGCCTATACGCTCGCCTCCAAGCGCATGTTCTGGCCCGTCGCTTCGTCGACGGCGACGACGCTGGCGGCCTTCCTGCCGATGCTGCTCTGGCCGGGCGTGAGCGGCAAGTTCATGAGCTACCTGCCGATCACGCTCATCGTCGTCCTTTCGGCTTCGCTTCTCACGGCACTCGTTTTCGTGCCGACCATGGGCACGATCTTCGGCAAGGCAGAGAGCGAGAATGACGACGTTCTGAAGCAGCTTGCCGGCGCGGAAACGGGCGATATCAGAGCCCTTCCCGGCCTTACCGGCTCCTATGTGCGGATGCTCGACAGGCTCGTCCGGGTCCCTGGTCGCGTCCTCGCGGCAACGGGCGTCATACTCGCCGTCACCATCACGCTCTTCTCGATGTTCAGTAACGGCGTCGAATTTTTCGTCGATACCGAGCCAGAGCGGGCCATCGTGCTCGTGAGCGCACGTGGCAACCTTTCGGCGCGGGACACGCTGACACTTGCGCAGGACGTGGAACAGATTGTGCTCGACACCGACGGCGTGGAGACGGTCTTCACGCGCACGGGGCCGGGTCTTGGCAGCGGTTCAACGGGGCGCAACGACGTTCCGAAAGATCTTATCGCCCAGATGATGATCGAACTGAAGCCCTACGAGGAGCGACGTAAGGGTGCAATCATCCTGGAGGAGATAAGGCAGAAGACGAAGTCCATTCCCGGCATCAAGGTCGAACTGCGCAAACAGCAAGACGGTCCGCCAACCGGCAAAGACATCCAGATCGAACTGACGTCGACCGACTATCAGAAACTGCTCGCCACAACCGCGCAGATTCGTTCGCATCTCGACAGCGAAGTGGGCGGGCTTATCGACATCGAGGACGGGCGGCCCCTTCCCGGCGTCGAATGGATCATGACTGTGGACCGCGAGATGGCGGGGCGCTTCGGGGCGGACGTTACGTCCGTTGGCGCCGTCATCCAGCTTGTTACCAATGGCATCATGATCGGCGAGTACAGGCCCGACGACGCGCAGGACGAGGTGGATATCAGGGCTCGCTTCCCGGATGACTACCGTGTTCTCGACCAGCTTGACCAACTACGCGTTCAGACAGCGACGGGGCTCGTTCCCATTTCCAACTTTGTCCGCCGCGAGGCGGAGCCGCAGGTGAGCACGATCGAGCGCATCAACGGTTATCGCCGCATCATGATCAAGGCGAACACGGCGGTCGACCCCGAGACTGGCGACAAGATCAATGTGGACGACAAGGTGGGAGAAATTTCGAGCTGGCTTTCGCAGCAAACCATAGACCCCGCCGTGAAGGTCAAGTTCCGCGGCGCCAACGAGGAGCAAGCGGAATCCGCGTCGTTCCTCGGCGGCGCGCTCATCGGCGCGCTCTTCCTGATGTTCATTATCCTGCTGACTCAGTTCAACAGCTTCTATCACTCGGTGCTCACGCTCTCGACCGTTGTCCTTTCGACGGTCGGCGTTCTGATCGGCATGGTGGTGACGGGACAGGCCTTCTCCGTGATCATGACGGGCACCGGCATCGTGGCGCTTGCGGGCATCGTGGTGAACAATTCGATTGTGCTGATCGACACCTATCAGCGGCTCCGGGAGGACGCGATGGATGCCGTTGAAGCCGTTCTTCGCACGGCCGGTCAGCGCTTGCGGCCGATCATGCTGACGACCATAACGACCATGCTCGGCCTGCTGCCGATGGCGCTTCAGATCAATCTCGACTTCGTGTCGCGTGAAATCGTTATCGGCGGTCCGGTGTCGGTCTGGTGGGTCCAGCTTTCAACCGCGATCATTTTCGGCCTTGGTTTTTCGACACTCCTGACGCTCGTCCTCGTTCCCGTCCTGCTGGCAGCGCCGAGCGTCCTTCGCGCGCGGCGCGCGGCGGCGCGTGGGACGCAGCCCGATTGGACGAACGTCGAAGGTCCGGCGCGACGCGCCGCCGAGTGACGTCAGGCTTCGTCGGCGACAGGATTGGAGAGAAGGCCAACGTCTTCGATTTCGATTTCGATGACGTCGCCCGGCTTCATCCATAGCGGCGGCGTGCGGGCAAAGCCCACACCCGCCGGCGTTCCCATCACGAGCACGTCGCCAGGTTCGAGCGTCATGCACTGACTGAGCAGCATGATCGTCTCGTCCACGGGAAAGATCATGTCGGCGGTGTTCGCGCTTTGCATGACGGTGCCGTTGAGCCGCGATTCGATCTTGAGGCCCGTCGCGCCGGGCGGCAGTTCTTCCGCCGGAACGAAGGCAGGCCCGAAGGGGCCTGTCGCGTCGAAGTTCTTGCCGATGGTCCATTGCGGCGTGCGGCGCTGATAGTCGCGGACAGAGCCATCATTGAAGCAGGCATAGCCCGCAACGTAAGCGAGCGCCCTCTCCTTCGGCGTGTGCCGAGGCACGGGCCGGCCGATCACCGCGGCGAGCTCTGCCTCGAAGTCGAGTTGTTGCGAAACGCGCGGCCTGAGCATCGGCCGGTCATGTCCGAGAAGAGACGTCGCGCTGCGCATGAAGAAGTTCGGATAATCGGGCTTCTCGCGCCCGCCCTCGGCGGCATGGGCGGCGTAGTTCAGCCCCAGGCAGACGACCTTGCCGGGACGGGGGATAACCGGAAGGAAGGCGATGCGGTCAAGCGGAATGCGAGGCGCCGAAATGGCTGCCTCGCCGGCCGCCTCGAGGCCGGATTTGCCCGCCCGGATGGCCTCGAAAAGGGAGGTGGGCGCACCGGAAATGGCCGAGATATCCGCGACCTCGCCGTCAAAAAGGCAGCCAAACCGCTCTTTTCCCTCAAACTCGAATGTCGTGAACCTCATCTCAAATCCCCGCTTTCCATCCGGCATGCGGGCGAGGTAAACGCCAACTTTCAAGCGAAGTCAACGAGGCGCTCCCACGGCGATGACGGGAACCGGGGATAAGGGCCGGTTTTCCTTTCGTAACAATAACTTGATGGCTTATCCCCGGCTGACTGTCATCGAAATGTCATTAAACTGTCACAAACGGCGGGCGCATCTACTCCGTGTACGGATTTTCTTTCCGTAGCGCTCCGCGCGATCAACGCAAAAAAACAATCCCCGTGGTTTTCGGGCACTTCGAGCGTCCCGGACGCAATAAAGTTATGCCCGGTTTTCCGAGGCCGTCCCGAACGGCGTTTGACAGGCGGGCCGCACCTCCCTACTCAAATTGTCAAAAGCAATTGAAGGGCAAGGGAGGCCCGGCCCCATGAAAAGCCTGTTGATCGCCAATCGCGGCGAGATTGCCGTGCGCATCGCGCGCGCGGGTGCGGAACTCGGATTGCGGACGGTCGCCGTATTCGCCGAGGACGATGCGCTGTCGCTGCATGTGCGGGCGGCCGACGAGGCGCTGCCGTTGACCGGCACGGGCGCCGCCGCCTATCTCGACATCGCGCAGATCGTCGCGGAGGCGAAAAAGGCGGGATGCGACGCGATCCATCCGGGCTACGGGTTCCTGAGCGAGAATGCGGCCTTCGCGGAAGCCTGCGCGAAGGAGGGCATCACCTTTGTCGGCCCTTCGCCCGAGGCGCTTCGCCTGTTCGGCGACAAGGCGCAAGCGCGCGCCTTGGCGGAGAGGCTGGGCGTGCCGCTCTTTCCCGGCACGAAAGCCGCGACGAGCCTCGATGAGGCGCGCGCCTTCATGGAGGGGCTGGGGCCGAACGCGGCCGTTATGCTGAAGGCGCTGGCGGGCGGCGGCGGGCGCGGCATGCGCGCGGTAACGGACCCCAAAGACCTTGCCGAAGCCTATGAACGCTGCCGCTCGGAAGCGATGGCCGCTTTCGGCAGCGGGGACATCTATGTCGAGAAGCTGATCGGGAAAGCGCGGCACATCGAGATCCAGATCGTGGGCGATGGAACGGACGTCGTCGATTTCGGCGAACGCGAATGCACGCTGCAAAGGCGCAACCAGAAGGTCGTGGAAATCGCGCCGAGCCCGACGCTCGACGACGAGATGCGCAAGCGGCTCGTGCATGCGGCGCGGAAGCTCGCAAGCGCCGCCGCCTACAAGGGGCTCGGCACGTTCGAATTCCTGATCGACATGGAGGCGGCGACACCCGACGCGGCCATCGCCTTCATGGAGGCCAATCCGCGACTGCAGGTGGAGCATACCGTCACCGAGGAAGTGACGGGCGTCGACCTCGTGAAGACGCAACTGAGGATCGCGGCGGGCGAGACGCTGAAGGATGTGGGGCTGACGGAGGCGCCCGCCCCGCGCGGCTTTGCAATCGAGCTTCGCGTGAACATGGAGCGGATGAGCGAGACGGGCGAGGCGGTGCCGACGGGCGGCACGCTGACTTCCTTCTCGCCGCCTTCGGGACCGGGCATCCGCGTGGACACGTTCGGCTATGCCGGATACCGCACGAGCCCGCATTACGATTCGCTGATCGCGAAGCTCATCGCCCATTCGCCCGCGCCGGACTATGCCTCGGCCGCCGCCCGCGCACGGCGCGCGCTGAGCGAATTCCAGATCGAGGGCGTGACGACCAATCTTTCCTTCCTGCAGGCGCTGATGGCGCGGCGCGACGTGCAGGCAAACGAGGTCTGCACAAGCTTCATTGCCGACCATGCGGGCGAACTGGCGAAGGCGGAAGCGGCGGCTCCCCGCTTCTTCGCGGGCAATGGCCACGCAGCGGCGGAAGCGGCGCGGCATCATGTGGAAGGACCGGCGGGAACGACGCCCGTTCCCTCGACCATGCAGGGCAAGGTCATTTCCGTCGACGTGGCGGAAGGCGACAGCGTGGCGAAGGGGCAGCAGATCGCCGTGCTGGAAGCGATGAAGATGGAACACACCATCGCCGCGCCTTTCGGCGGCACGGTGCGCAAGGTAGCGGCGATCGCGAACGCAACGCTGATGGAGGGCGAACCGATCCTCTTCATCGAGGAAGGCGCGAGCGGCGCTGCGCTGACGGTGGCGGAAGAGACGATCGATCCGGATTACATCCGGCCGGACCTGCAACATGTCATCGACCGGCATGCGCTGGGTCTCGACGAGAACCGGCCCGACGCCGTGGCGCGGCGGCGCAAGCGCAACCAGCGCACGGTGCGCGAGAATATCGCGCATCTCTGCGACGAGGGAAGCTTCATCGAATATGGCGCGCTGGC
This sequence comes from Alphaproteobacteria bacterium HGW-Alphaproteobacteria-3, assembly GCA_002842875.1. Taxonomy (GTDB): domain Bacteria; phylum Pseudomonadota; class Alphaproteobacteria; order Parvibaculales; family Parvibaculaceae; genus Parvibaculum. Next base: position 16,024 of record PHEF01000005.1, read on the forward strand.
GCTTGCCGCGCAGCGCCGGCGGCGGAGCATGGAAGAGCTTTTGAAGATGAGCCCGGCGGACGGGCTCGTCTCCGGGATCGGCACGGTGAATGCCTCGCTCTTCGGCGAGGCGAAGGCGCGTGCGCTCGTCATGGGCTACGACTTCACCGTGTTCGCGGGCACGCAGGGCGCGATGAACCACAAGAAGATGGACCGCATGCTCTTTCTCGCGCGGGACCAGAAGCTACCCATCGTGCTGCTGGCGGAGGGCGGCGGCGGACGGCCGGGCGACACGGATGTGGCGGGCGTTGCCGGGCTCGACACGCCGAGCTTCCACACATTTGCAACACTCAGCGGCAAGGTGCCGCTTGTCGGCATGACGGCGGGGCGCTGCTTTGCGGGGAATGCCGCACTGCTCGGCTGCTGCGACGTCATCATCGCGACGGCGGATTCCAATATCGGCATGGGCGGCCCGGCGATGATCGAGGGGGGCGGGCTCGGCGTCTATCAGCCCGAAGAGGTCGGCCCCGCCGAGGTGCAGCGCAGGAACGGCGTCATCGACATTTTCGTGCAGGACGAGGAAGAGGCGATCGAGGCCTGCAAGACCTATCTCTCCTATTTCCAGGGGCCGGTCGAGACATGGGAAGCGGGCGACCAGCGGCTTCTGCGCCATGCGATCCCGGAGAACCGCCTGCGCGCCTATGACGTCGGGCGCGTGATCGAGGGGCTGGCGGACAAGGGCTCGGTGCTCGAACTGCGCAAGGATTTCGGCATCGGCATCAAGACGGCGCTCATCCGCATGGAAGGGCGGCCGATGGGGCTGATCGCGAACAACCCCTATCATCTCGGCGGCGCCATCGACGCGGAAGCAGCCGACAAGGCGGCGCGCTTCATGCAGCTTTGCGACGCGTTCGGGCTGCCGATCCTGTCGCTCTGCGACACGCCGGGCTTCATGGTGGGCCCCGAGATCGAAAAGCAGGCGCAGGTGCGGCATGTGAGCCGCATGTTCGTGACGGCGGCGAATATGAGCGTGCCGCTGTTCGCGGTGGTGTTGCGCAAGGGCTATGGGCTCGGCGCGCAGGCGATGACGGCGGGGAGCTTCCATGCGCCCTTCTTCAACATTTCCTGGCCGACGGGCGAATTCGGCGGCATGGGGCTCGAAGGGGCGGTGAGGCTCGGCTATCGCCGCGAGATGGAGGCGATCGAGGACCTGGAGGAACGCGACGCCTTCTACCGCAAGATGGTCGACCGCTATTACGAGAACGGCAAGGCGACCAACATGGCGTCGTTCCTGGAGATCGACGCGGTGATCGACCCGGCGGAGACGCGGCACTGGATCGTCCGTGGGCTGAAGTCCCTGCCGCCCGAGGGGCCGCGCGCGCCGCGGCCCTTCATCGATACGTGGTGACGGTTCAGGCCGCTTCTTCCGCGACGAAGCCCTTCCAGCCCTTCATGTAGGCGACGAAGGCGGAGCCGAGTCCCTCGTCGCGGAGATGCTGTTCCGTGACAGGGAGCGAGGGCGAGACATAGGCAGCGTCTGCCAGGGCCCGGCGCGGGAAATCGTGGCGCAGGATTGCGGCGCGGCCGATGATCGCGAAATCGCAGCCGGCGCCGATGACCCAGGCGGCATCCTCGGCGCTCATGATCTTGCCGGCAGCGCCAAGGCGGACATTGCCTCGGGCTAGGTCCGTGAAGACGCTCATCAACGAGCGGCCATGGAATTCTTCCTCGACGGGTTCCTTCTTCACATCCCAGAGCGACATGTCGAGGAAGTCGATCTTCGCGGCGGAGAGAAGTTCGGCCGCGACGTCGCGCACTTCGGCGAGCTTCAAACCGAAACGCTCCGGGGACAGACGAATGCCGATCTGGAAATCCGGGCGGCAGGCGGCGCGGATGCCGTTGACGATCTCGAAAATCAGGCGGGCGCGGTTTTCGAGCGAGCCGCCATAGATGTCGTTGCGCCGGTTCACCTCCGGCGAGAGGAACTGCGCGAGAATGTAGCCATGCGCGCCGTGAACCTCGACGCCATCGAAGCCTGCTTTCTCCGCACGCTTTGCCGCAGCAATGAAACCGTCGCGCAACTTTTCGACCTCGGCAGTCTTGAGTGCGCGACCGCCGGTGTCCTTGTCGTCCGAAGCGCCGACGATATCGCCCACGATGTCCTTCGGCGAGCGGATGCCCGCGTGGTGAAGCTGGAGGGACGACACCGAATCCTGTGCCTTGATGGCGGCGGCGAGACGGGTGAGGCCTTCGAGGTGCCTGTCGTCCCAGACGCCGAGCTGGCCGGGGAAGCCCTGTCCGCCCGCCTGGACATGGGCAGCGCAGGTCATGGTGAGGCCGAAGCCGCCTTCTGCGCGCATGGTGAGCCAGCGGAATTCATCGTCGGAGAGGCGGCCATCGGCATGGCTCTGCGTGTTGGTGAGCGGTGCCAGCATGAAGCGGTTTTTCATGGCCGGTCCGTGGGCGAGCGAAAGCGGCTCAGCGAGCTTTTCCGTTGTCAGCATTTTTGTCCTCGATACGAAAGCGAATGGCGATGCCCCCTATATAGGGGCCATCCGCGATTTCATCCATCCGCCGGGAAAAAATGCCGTCAGCTTTCGGCCTTTGCGACGTTCTCGAAGTCCGAGGCGTCGTGGCGCTCGGGAAGCTGGCTTCCGGGCTCGCCCCATGTGCGGTTGACGATGCGGCCGCGCTTCACGGCAGGACGTTCGGAAATTTCGTCCGTCCAGCGGTTCACATGCTTGTATTCATGGACGCTGAGGAATTCGGCCGCACCGTAGAGCAGGCCCTTGGCGAGCGCGCCGTACCAGGGCCAGATCGCCATGTCGGCGACGGTATAATCCGGACCCGCGATGTAGCGGCTGCCGGCAAGGCGCTTGTCGAGCACGTCGAGCTGGCGCTTCACTTCCATCGCGAAGCGGTCGATTGCGTATTCGATCTTTACCGGCGCATAGGCATAGAAATGGCCGAAGCCGCCGCCGAGATAGGGCGCCGAGCCCATCTGCCACATGAGCCAGGAATAACATTCGGCGCGGGCGGCCGGATCCTTCGGGACAAAGGCGCCACCGAATTTCTCCGCAAGGTAGAGAAGAATGGCGCCGCTTTCGAAGATGCGGGTCGGCGGGTTCGTGCTGCGGTCGAGGAGGGCGGGAATTTTCGAATTCGGATTGATGGCGACGAAGTCCGACCCGAACTGGTTGCCCTCGCCGATATTGATGAGCCAGGCGTCGTATTCGGCACCCTTGTGGCCCGCCGCGAGCAGCTCTTCCAGCATCACCGTGACCTTCACGCCGTTCGGCGTGCCCAGCGAATAGAGCTGAAGCGGATGCTTGCCGACGGGGAGTTCCTTCTCATGCGTCGCGCCGGAGACGGGCCGGTTGATGTTGGAGAAGCGGTTTTCGTTCCGGTCCTTTTCCCAGGTCCAGACTTTCGGCGGCGTGTAGGACGTATCGGTCATCGGACGTCTCCCAGATTTTTCGATTTGGAGCGATGCGGGCCGGCATGCGGCGCGCGAGGATAGCAGAGCTTCGGGTTGAAATCGAAGAGCGCGCGCCGCGTCAGCCGCTGCGGCCCGTCACATAGGCGGCGGTGAGGTCGTGCGCGGGCGCTTCGAAGAGACGCTGGCACGTATCGAACTCGATGAGCGCGCCGGCGCGATCGCGAACCCAGAAGAAGGCGGCGAAGTTGGCGATGCGCCGCGCCTGAGCCAGATTATGCGTGACGACAACGACCGTGTACCGCCCGCGCAGACCGACGATCATCTTCTCGACCGTCTCCGCCGACAGGGGATCGAGGGCACTGCACGGCTCGTCCATCAACAGGATCGACGGCTGCAGGACAAGCGCCCTTGCGATGCAGAGCCGCTGCTGCTGACCGCCCGAAAGCGACAAGGCAGGTTCGTCGAGGCGATCGGCGACCTCTTCCCAAAGCCCGACATCCGAGAGCGCGGCCCTTATGCGGCTTTCCCGTTCGTCGCGGCTTCGCACGCCGTGTTCGCGCAGCGGCATGTCGAGATTGCGGTGAATGGACAGGGGAAACGGGTTGGGCTTCTGGAAGATCATGCCGACCTTCCGGCGCAAGGCCTGAACGTCGACATCCGGCCCGTGAATGTCCACACCATCGACCTCGATGCGGCCCGCGACGCGACAACCCGCGACCAGATCGGTCAAGCGGTTCAGACTCGAGAGGAAGGTGCTTTTTCCGCAACCGGACGGGCCGATGAGCGCGGTCACGCATCCCTTGTAGATATCCAGATCGACATGCTTGAGGGCGGGAACGCCGGCGTAGGAAACAGCCAGGCCCCTGACGCCGATGACCGGCTCCGGCGTGCAGCATTCCGGCCCGGCAAGCATGGGGCCGACTGTATAACCGGCGGCGCCCTCGCCTGCCGCTTCGTCTTTCGGGCCAAGGGTCATGCGGCAATCCTTTTACGCAGCAGATAATCCGAGAACGACATGGCAAGGCCGTTCACGACGATCAGGAACAGGAGCAGCACCAGAGCCGACGCATATGCATTCCGGTCGCCACCCGCGACGTTCATGGCAAGGTCGTAGATGTGCAGCGACAGGGCCCTGCCGGAATCGAGCAGCGAGGAGGGCATGCGGTCGACATAGCCGCTGGTGAAGACGAGAGCCGCCGTCTCTGCGGTTGCCCTTCCCAAACCGAGCAGAAGACCCGCCGTGACGGCCGGTCCGGCTGCCGGAAGCACGATACGCCACACCGAGGAAAAACGCGACATGCCCAAAGCGGCAGCGCCGTGCCGCCACTCGTCCGGCACCATGCGCAAGCCGTGCTCGGCGGTGCGGATGAGCAGCGGCAGGATCATGCAGGCAAGGGTCAGCCCGCCGGAAAGGATCGAGAACCCCATTCCCAGCCAGACGCTGAAGAACGCGTTGCCGAACAGTCCGAAGACGATGGAGGGAATGCCCGCAAGGACGTCCAGGCTGATGCTCGTCCACGCCGCGAAGCGGCTGCCCGAGGGCAGGAATTCCGCCAGGAATATCGCCGCCGCCAGACCGAGCGGCGCCGCCACGGCGATCGCGACGGCCAGAATGAGGCCGGTCGATACGAGGATCGGCCCGATGCCGCCCGCGCGCCCGGCGCGTGCCGGTTCATCGACGAGAAATCTCCAGTCGAGTCCCGCCGCGCCTCTCACCGCGACATCGAGCATCAGCCACGCGGCGCAAGCGAAGAGGATGCCGGCCGCCGCCCAGATCGCCATCCGCAAGGCGCCATCCCTTGCCTGAGGGGCGAAGATCCGCCGCCGCACAGACGAAAAATCAGGCATGACGCCGCCTCCGTCCGGTGCCGGCCGCAAAGGACAGAAGAAAGACCAGCAAGGTCAGAGCGAGTCCGGACACGAAAAGCGATGCGCGATGATCGCCCGTCGCATAGGCCATTTCGAGCGCGATGTTGGACGTCAGGGCGCGAACGGGCGTGAACAGGCCATCGGGCATCTGCACAATGTTTCCGGTGATCATCAAAACGACCATCGTCTCGCCGAGCGCGCGCGCCCCCGCAAGCAGGATGCCGCCGGCAATGCCCTCGCGGGCCGCCGGCAGAACGACATTCAACAGCGCCGCCTCGCGACCCAATCCAAGCGCATTCGCGGCGCTCCAACAGGACCGGGGCACGCTTTCGAGCGCCGCTTCGGAGGCGATGGCGACGGTGGGAACGATCATCAGTGCAAGGACGAGAATGCCCGCGATCAGACTGGCGCCCGGCGGCTCTATCCGGGCGATGAGGGGCACAAGCACCATCAAACCCCAGAGGCCGAGAACGACGGAGGGCGTGCCCGCCAGCAAAAGGACGAGGCCGCGATAGGGCGCCTTCATCCATCCCGGCGCATAGTGGAGACGAAAGATCGCGACCGCAACGCCAACGGGCGCGGCAATCGTCAAGGCGCCCGCCGCCAGCGCGAAGGACGCGGCAAGCATCGGCACAAGGCCGAATGCACCGTCGGTCGGATACCACGCGCCGTCCGACAGAAACCGCACGACGCCAATCGTCCGCAATGCGGGCCAGGCTTCACCGAACACGAAAATCAGGATCAGCAGCAGAATCCCGGAGGCAAGGCACGCGGCCGCGCCAAGCCCGAAGGCGATATAGCCGTCAGGGGTGCGAGGGAACAAAGAACTGATCCGCAACGATGTCATCGACGTCCGCCGACCGCGCGAAGCTCGTAACCGGTTCGAGCCGTTCCCTGTCCGCGGGACGCACGACCAGGTTCAGCGGACGCGACAATGGATAGGTACCGTTTTTCACATTCGCGACGGAGGCAGGCACGCCCTCCAGTCCGAGCAGCTTGACCGGCGTCCCCACGCTCGCCTCGAATTCGGCCGTGCCGATCGAGACGTAGCCGATGGCGCCCGGATTTGCCGAGACGGTCTTGATGCCCTGCTGATTGTCGCCGATCACCACATGGGCCACGATGTCCCTTACACCGAGCCCGAAATGGGCCAGGAAGAGCTCAAGCGTCGAACGGCCCTCCGCCTTGTTCACCACGGTGATCTTGCCGGGCTTTCCGCCCACATCCGCCCAGTCGGTCGCACGGCCCGTGTAGATATCGACAATCTGCCGGTTCGAGAGCTCCGTGAGCGGATTATCCCGGTGGAGGATGATGGCGACGCCGTCGCGCGCGATCTCGTATGCCAGAAGGTCGCTCTCGCCGGCGGTCATGGCGCGCGACACCATTCCGATATCCGACAGTCCGGCCCGGACATCCGTTACGCCGCGCGTGGAGCCGCCGCTCTGCACGTCGATGCGGAGACCGGGATGCAGCTTCTCATAGCGTTTGCCGATCTCCGCCATGAGCGGGGCAATCGTGCTGGAGCCGGTGACGACGATGCGGTCGCCCGCATGGGCCGCGGCGGCGAAGCCAGGGGCCATGGAGAGAACGAGGAGAAAGGCGAGTGCGCGGTGGAAAAACATCTGGACGCAACCTTACAGGGATTGAAAACCGCAAGGCATGTTGTTCGCGCCCGCTGCGCCAAAAGTTACCCTGCGGGTCCTCGCGCGCCGGAAAGGTGCGGGGACCGCTATCTGCGGGGCTCTCGGTCGCAAGGGAGGATTGGTGGTGTGCGCAGTCACCGCCTCAACCGCCTCTGCAAAATTTCCCTGCTAACAGGGAAAAATACAGGGAATTTCGTTTCTTTTCGGCGTCATCGGCGATTTCGACCCTTCGAAAGCGGCAGAATTTTGGGATTTCGACGCCGATTTCCCTACTCGCGGAAACAGGTAATTTTCTCGAAAAAACAGGGAATTCGGTCGCGAAAACAGGGACCTTTGCAGCCTCAATCTGACGCGGGATTGAGGCCCGAATCCTGACGACGCGTCACCTTGCCGGGCAATACCAGGCACCCATCTCGCCTGAAACATGCATGCAGCATTTCGATGGGACTATCTCGTCCAAGACCGATTCGTCGACATTGTGGCAGCACATGAGCGACCAACAACTCTCGCGCATGATGATCGACTTCTGCCAGCAAAGGCTGCCTGAAGCCCTGACAGAGCATGAGATCGAGCTCATGCAGCGTTACCTGGCTCTCCTTGTCAGGCGTCGTCAATTGCCACCTTATGTGGGCCATCGACCGAACTGGCCCCGGATGGCGGAAGAAAGCGGCATCGAAGTCGCTCGCCTGCGCGCCGCAAGCCGCCCGTTGAAGCACGGGCTAGAGGCCCTGATCCGCGAGATACCCAAACTCCCCTCCCCTGACCCGCACTTATGCCGCCCCCCGAAGCCACCCGGCCGAGGCAAGAGAACGCGAGAGCAAAATTCTGCTCACGCCTTAGCTCCCATCCCTCGGACAACCCGCTCAAGGGCGCGTCGTGGCTCGGCGAAGTCAAATGGGCTGCTGCCGGTTTCACGGACACAAAGTTTAGGTGTCATGATGGACCCGGAGGTGGACTATGGGACGCAGGGTATTCAGCCGCGAGTTCAAGCTTGAGGCGGTGAAGCTGGTCAGGGAGCGGGGCGTGAAGATCGCGCAAGCAGCCCGTGACCTCGATGTGCACGAGAACGTGCTTCGCAAATGGATCAGGGACGCGGCAGCCGATCCGGCGCATGCCTTTCCCGGTCACGGGCAGATGAAGCCCGAACAGCTGGAGATCGAGCGGCTACGTCGCGAGGTCACGAAGCTCAAGGCGGAGCGCGACATCCTAAAAAAAGCCGCGGCCTACTTCGCGAAGGAGAGCATATGAAGTTCGCCTTCGTCGCGAAGCACCGAGGGATCTGGCCGGTGGCTTGGTTATGCGGGGCACTCGGGGTCTCGCGAAGCGGCTTCCATGCCTGGCTGACGCGAGCCCCGAGTGCACGGAGCCGCAGTGATAAGATGCTGGGCAATGAAGTGCGATCGAGCTTCCTTGCCAGTGACCGGACCTATGGAGCCCGGCGCGTCTGGCATGACGTGCTGGCGGCCGGGCACGCTTGCGGCCTGCATCGCATCGAACGGTTGATGCGGCAGCAGGCCTTGCGGGCGAGGCCCCGGCGGCGGTCTCTCCCCAAGGATAATGGCGAGCGATCAACCAACGCCGTCGCGCCGAACAGGCCGACCTGTCTTCCGGCGCGGCGGATCGCCGGAGCAAGCGTCCGGACGGCGTTTGCGCCACCCCGTAGCCGAGCCCGAGCACGACCCAAAGAGGTAGTAACCAGCCGTAGTCCGGCACGACGGCAGCAGCGAAAAGACCGGCGCCGAGAAGTCCCGCCCCTGTCAGCATGACGGTACGATCCGCGACGGCATCCAGAAGCCATGGCAGAAGGAGGGCAGCGGTCATCGAGCCGCCGCCAAAGACCGCGAGCGCAACGGCAGTCGATTGCTGCGAGAGCCCGAAACCCGCCTGAACGAGAACGACGGCATTGACGATGACCATGGCGCCGCCCGCGGCGACCGCAAGATTCAACGCGAGCAATCCGCGCAGGCGCGGCGTTGCAAGATAGATGCGAAGGCCGAGCATGGTCCTCTCATATATCCCACGATACTCGGGTCGCTGCGGACCCGGCAGGACCACGGTCACCACCAGCACCGCAGAAGCGACAAAGCCCAACGACGTTCCTGCAAACAGTCCATGAAAGCTGATGACGGTCAGAAGCGCCGCCGCGGCCATGGGGCTGAGAAGACTCTCCAGATCATAGGCGAGGCGAGACAGGGAAAGCGCTCGCGTGTAGCCCCGCTCGTCCGGAAGCACATCGGGGATGGTTGCCTGAAAGGTCGGTGTGAAAGCCGCCGATGCCGATTGCAGAAGGAAAATCAGCACATAGACCTGCCAAATTTCCGTGACGAAGGGGAGCGCCAGGGCAATCGCGGCGCGCACCAGATCCAGGCATACAAGCAGAGCCCTTCGCGGCACATGCGCCGTGAAGGCCGTCGCAACAGGGGCAATCCCGACATAGGCGGCCATCTTGATTGCGAGCGCGGTCCCGAGGACGGCACCTGCTTCGGCGTCAGCGAGTTCATAGGCGAGAAGACCAAGAGCCACGGTCGCAAGGCCGGTGCCGATCAGGGAGAGCGACTGCGCGGCGAACAGATGCCGGTAGGTTCTTTGTCGAAGTATTCCAAGCATGGTGTTATCCGAATGGCGATTTCATGCGTTCCGGCAAGGACGGACTTCCATTTTTCATCGGACGAACGTCCCCACCGGATTTCATGCGGGCCCGATCATGGCTCGCCGGTTCACCGCTCTTCCTTCCCATGCACAAGACGATAGAGCGCTGGAAGAACAAGCAATGTCAGTATCGTCGAGGACAATATACCGCCGATGACGACGGTCGCGAGCGGCCGCTGGACCTCGGCCCCGGCGCCGACATTGAACGCCATCGGCACGAAACCGAGACTGGCGACAAGCGCCGTCATCAGCACCGGCCGCAAGCGCGTCAGTGCGCCTTCGCGGATTGCGGCATCGAGACCGACCCCGTCTGCGCGGAGCTGGCGGATGAAGCTCAGCATCACCAGGCCGTTGAGGGCCGCAACGCCCGACAGGGCGATGAAGCCGACGCCGGCCGAAATCGACAGAGGCAGGCCGCGCAGCAACAAGGCCGCAACGCCGCCGGTGAGCGCCAGCGGCACGCCGGAAAAGACGATCGCGACATCGCGCCAAGACCGGAACAGGGCGTAGAGCAAGCCGAGAATGAGCAGCAAAGCAGCCGGCACGACCAGTTGCAACCGCTGCGCCGCCGATATGAGCTGCTCGAATGTGCCGCCATAGCTGACCCAGTAGCCGGGCGGGATTTCGACTTCGGCAGCCACCCTGTCGCGCAGCTCGTTCACGAATGAGCCGAGATCGCGTCCGCGGACATTGGCAGTGACGACCACCCTTCGCTTCCCATCCTCCCGGCTGATCTGGTTGGGGCCGATGACCACCTCGATCTCCGCCAGGTTCTCGAGGGGCACGAACTCCCGCGGGGCCGCTCCCGATGCCGGGAGCGGGACCCGCAGTCTTCCGATCCGGTCGACGTCGCGGCGCAGCGATTCCGGCAACCTCACGACGATGTCGAACCGCCTGTCGCCATCGAATATCTGACCGGCCGTTCTGCCGCCCATCGAGATCGAGACGACGTCCTGAACATCGCTGATATTGAGTCCGTAGCGAGCGAGCGCCGCCCGATCCGGCGTGATCTGCAACACCGGCAGTCCCGTGATCTGCTCGATGCCAACATCGGCGGCACCGGAGATACCGTTGACCACCCCTTCGACGGCGTCCCCGAGGCGCAACAGTTCGTCGAGATCGTCGCCGAAAATCTTGACGGCGACATCCGCCCGGACGCCGGACAGAAGTTCGTTGAAGCGCATCTGGATCGGCTGGGTGAATTCGTAGTTGTTGCCCGGTACGGATTCGGCCACGGCCTGCATTTCCGCCACAAGCTGCGACCGCGGCTTTCTCGGGTCCGGCCAGTCGCTCCGGTCCTTGAGCATGATGAAAGTGTCGGCGACGGAGGGGGGCATCGGGTCCGTCGCAACTTCGGCGGTACCGATCTTTGTGAAAATCCTCTCAACCTCGGGGAAGGGTGCAAGCTGCGCCTCGAGCGCCTGCTGCATCTGCAGCGCTTGCCCGAGACTGGTTCCCGGTATGCGCAAGGCGTGAAGAGCGATATCGCCCTCATCGAGATTGGGGATGAATTCCGATCCCATGCGGCTTGCCGCAAACCCCGACACGGCGATCAGGACGACGGCACTCGCCACCATCGCCAGCCTGAACCTCAAGGCGGCGTCGAGCACCGGAGCATAGAGCCGCCGTGCCCAACTCATCAACCGGCTGTCTTTTTCCTCGACCTTTCCCGTTACGAACATGGCAATGGCGGCCGGGACGAAGGTAAGCGATAGAACAAGCGCAGCCGTCAAAGCCATGACGACGGTGATCGCCATCGGATGGAACATTTTTCCTTCGACGCCGGTCAGGGCGAAGATCGGGACATAGACGAGTGTGATGATCGTCACGCCGAACAGGGAGGGCCTGATGACCTCGCTTGCCGCGGTGGCCGTGATCGCGAATCTCTCGTCGCGATCGAGGAGCCGTCCCAGGCGATGCTGGGCTTCGCCCAATCGCCGCAGGCAGTTCTCGACGATGATGACCGCGCCGTCCACGATGAGTCCGAAATCGAGTGCGCCGAGACTCATCAGATTGCCGGAGACTTTCGACTGGACCATGCCGGTGACCGTCAGCAGCATGGAGAGCGGTATGACAGCCGCGGTTATCAAGGCTGCACGGATGTTGCCGAGCAGGAGAAAGAGAACCACGATGACGAGCAGCGCCCCTTCCAGAAGGTTCTTTTCCACCGTCCGGATGGTGCGTTCGACAAGGTCGGTGCGGTCATAGACCGCGACGGCCTCGACCCCTGGGGGCAAGGCTTTCGCCGCCTCGGCGAGACGTTCGGCGGCGGCACGAGCCACAACACGGCTGTTCTCTCCCGCGAGCATGAACACGGTTCCGAGAACAACTTCGCGGCCGCTCTCGGTTGCGGCTCCCGTTCGCAATTCCTCGCCGAGGCCGACATCGGCAACATCCGCGATACGGATTGGCATGCCGGAACGGCCGGCGACGACGATCTTCTTCAGGTCCTCGATCGCCGATGCCTGACCGGGGACACGGATCAAATACTGTTCACCGTAACGTTCCACATAGCCAGCGCCGATATTGGTGTTGTTCTCCTCCAGCGCGGAGACGATTTCCTGCATCGTGAGACCATAGGCCGAGAGTTTGGCGGGATGGGGCGTCACGTGATACTGGCGCACAAAACCGCCAATGCTGTTGACCTCGGTGACACCAGGCGTGTTCCGAAGTTGCGGGCGGATGACCCAGTCCTGCAGCGTCCTCATATCCTCCGCTGTATAGGCCGTGCCGTCGGGCTTGCGCGCGCCGGGGGCCGCCTCGAGCGTGTACATGAATATCTCGCCGAGGCCTGTCGCGATGGGCCCCATTTCCGGCGTGATACCGTCCGGCAACTGGTCGCGTGCACCTTGTAGCCGCTCGTTGACGAGCTGGCGGGCAAAATAGATATCGGTGCCGTCCTTGAAGACCGCGGTGACCTGGCTCAGGCCATAGCGGGAGATGGAGCGGGTGTAGTGCAGACCGGGCAGACCGGCGATGGCCGTCTCAACGGGAAAGGTGATGCGGCTCTCCGCCTCGAGCGGCGTAAACCCCGGTGCTTCGGTGTTGATCTGGACCTGGACGTTCGTGATATCGGGCGTTGCGTCGATCGGCAAACGCTGGAAGCTCCAGATGCCGATCGCGATGGATAACAGGACAAGCCCCAGCACGCTCCAGCGGAAGCGGATCGATCCGGCGATGATGCGTTCGAGAAGAGGTGCCTGCGGCGCCTCCGCACCGGCATTTACGTCAGTGGTCATGGCTCGCTCCCGACTTTTCGATGTCCGCGCGGATCAGGAACGCTCCGTCGGTTACGTATTCGGTGCCGGGTTCAAGCCCGCCCAGAACCTCGGTCCATTCGGGCGTACGCCGCCCCAGCTCAAGCATGCGCACCTCATAGGTCTCACCGGCCTTTGCATAGACGACGGTGAAGTCGCGGAAACGCTGTAGTGCCTTGGTGCGAACGGCAAGGGGAACCTCCTCGGCGGCCACTTCGAAGGAGCCTTCCACACTCATGCCGGGACGGAAACTTTCCGCAACAGAGGGCGGCAACGCGACATGGGCGACAAGGGTCTGGCTGTTCACGTCCGCGACCGGAAGCACGAGTTCGACTTCGCCTGACGTCCTTGTGTCGTTTGCAAAGTTCCGCACCTCGACAGCCTGACCGGCCCGGACTCTTTCTGCATCCCCCGGATAGACGAATAACTCGGCGTGGAGTCTTGTCGGATCGGCGACGACGAACATCGGCCGGTCGCCGGTCACGTCGCCGGCATTGGCGCCCTTCGCGACGATCACACCGTCCATGGGAGCTTGGACCGAGTATTCGCGAAGGCTGTGGCTTGCCTCGATCCGGGCGAGAACCTGCCCCTTGTTCACCGTCTGCCCCAAGGCGCCGCGCATTTCCACGATGCGGCCGGGATATTGCCCGCGAATTTCACTCCGGCCCTCGGGCACGATCTCGACGCGCCCCGCCAGATCGACAAGATGACCCACGGTCGCCGGGCCGGCGATTTCCGTTTCGATTCCGCCTGCACGCGCCGCTTCTTCGGAAATGATCGTCCGGCCTTCATAGGACTGGTAGGTCCACTCGTGTTCGTGCGTGCCTTCCGATGCCCGCACCCGAACGTCAAAGGAATGCGGTTCGGTGACGACACCATCGCCACGTAGATAGTCTTCATGCGGCGCAAATTCGAAACGGTCTACCTTCCCTGCGAGGCGACGAAGTTCGATCTCGAGACCGACATCGGACGGGGCGACCAGCTCCTCCGAGCGATAGGCGTAGACGTGAAACTCCGGATCGACACCATCCTCGAAAATGGTGATCTCTAATGCGAAGTCGCCATTGCGGAGCATTCGGCCGCGGTGGGGACCGCGCTCGTATTCCTGTTCCGCCGCAGCTTCTCCGCCGCCATGTCCATGTTCGGATGAAGGAGCGTCGTCGCAGCCCGCGATCAGCGCGAACGCGGCGATCACCGCCGTCAGGCGGCCGATGAGGGAAAAAGTCATTGGTTATGCTCTCCGTTGGAAAGAAGGGAGATGTGGCGGTCGTTCAGCCGGTCAAGGCGCGCGCCCGCGAGGTGAAAACGGCGGAGCAGGTCGATGCGGCGGGAAGAGGCTTCCGTCCGCGCGCGCTGCGCTTCCGTTACCTCGAGCAGGGTGAAGGCGGTGCCCCCGCGATTGAAACCTTCACGGACCAGCCCGACCGCTCTTTCGAGGCGCGGAAGAACCTCGGCATCGAGCCGCTTGATTTCATGCGCACTGGCCGACTGCGCGGCGGTCAGCCGGTCGATCTCCCTCTGACGCTTGTTCCGCGCTGCGGCGACGTCGATTTCCGCTGCCAGCTGTTCGGCCTGGGCGCGTTCGATGTTGCCCCGGTTGGTGTCGTAGACGCCGAGGGGTATCGAGACGCCGAACACGACGGCTACGTCGTCATCGGCCGAGAAGTGGCGAAGTCCCGCGCGCAGCGAAACGTCCTGCACGCTGTTGGCCTTTTCGAACCGAAGGCGTGCCGTCGCCGTTTCGCGCGCCGCCGTCAGGAGCGCAATGTCAGTCGAGTCCGGGTCAAGTTCGCCCTCCATCGAGAGGTGATCGAACCCAGTGTCATCCAAACGGAAATTTCCGTCTCCTCCCCAATAGGAAGCGAGCGCCGCGCGGGCCGCCCTCGCGGTCATATCCGCCTGCTCACTGTCTATCTGTGCTTGAGCGACCGCAGCAAGGATGCGTTCATGTGTGAACTTCGGATCGAGCGCCCGGTTGGCACGACGTTGAAACTCGCGCTCAAGCTGCTGTACCGCGGCGAGATGATCGTCGGCAAGTGTCGTCGCGATCTGTGCTGCGAGGGCTTCGATCCACGCGCCCTGTACTTCGGCTGCAAGATCGAGAAGGTTGGCGGTTCGCTGCCTTTCAGCCAGAGCCAGTTCCGCTCCGGCGATATCCGTTCGGGCCTGTCTCTTTCCCCCTCGCTCCCAAAGCTCCTCGTAATAAAGCGTGGTCTGCGTCTCGTCGAAGCGGGAGCGGGTTCCGGAACCGGCGAAATCCTCCATTTCGATACCGAGCGCCGGATTGGGTCTCGTGTCGGCCTGGTCGAGACCGGCCTCGGCGGCCCGGATACGTGCGGCGCCGGCTCGCGCCGCAGGATCATGGCCTACGGTGCGCGCGAGTACATCGGACAGGGTGAGGGTTTGGGGCTGTGCGATCGCATCGGTCCCCGGAAAAAGGGCAAGAATTGCAAGGCCGAGCGGTAATGCAAGCCGGTATAGCGCCAGACGGCGCACATCGCGGATGAGCAGCATGAATTCATCTCACAGGCAGACGTAAATTGGCCCACGCCCGAAGACGTGGGAGTTCAAATGCTGACCGTGAGATGTTTGGGAGGGCGTTCAGGACCGAGTACCGGCATGCCGGGCGAACTCTGCTCGGCAGCAATCGCCAACGGGGACTCGTTCCAGTCAATGTGGAGACCGGCACCGCTCAAAATCAGCAGATTTGAATGCCCATCACCCTGGTGGTGGTGCCCGGTGCTCGCCGAACCATCCAGATCCGCCTCGTCGCCCGCTTCGTCCATTCCGACAACGGCGGCGGTAACCTGATTGACCGGAACGTGGTCGTGCTCGCCCGCAGCATCCCACTGATGCTCCAGATGATGCATGGCTCGCACGGAAGAAGTGGCCGAAGAAACCGCTATCAGGACCATGCAGAGCATCGCCAAGGCGGTTGAAGAATGGATTCGGCGCCGGTTCATCGACCGATCATATGGACGAAGTGCATGGATGGCAAGGTTCCGTGACCTGCCATCGATAGCCACGATAAAGGGTTCGGGCGGTCGAACGTTGCACTTATTCCGGCCCGACGGTCTGTGCACCAAGAGTCCCCGTTGAGCCAAGACCGTATACTAGCGCTTCGGCACAGGGCCGAAGATGGGTTGGGCGGGACGGCAGGAGGCAAGACCATGTTCACCTCCCCTGCCGAAGCACCTCTCGATGCACCGCATCCTTGGAACAAAGGTCGAGTAGTGGGGCAGAAGCGTCCGCTGGCTGCAAAACACGTATGGTCGATCAGAATTCGCCTCGAACTGGCTGATGATCGACGTGGCCTCGCTCTGTTCAACCTGGCAATTGACAGTAAGTTTAGAGCTTGTGATCTGGTTGCACTAAAAGTGAACGACGTCTTCGTCGGTAGGCAAGTTCGTCAGCGCGCCACCGTTGTCCAGCGGAAGACTGGCCGACCAGTTCAATTCGAAATTACGGACGTTACACGAGCCGCACTTGAGGGCTGGCTTCAGCATCCGAGTATGTCTTCTACTGAATATCTGTTTCCGTCCCGGGTCCGTAGCGCACTTCATCTCTCAACGCGTCAATATGCGTGACGTGAGCAAGAAGGGTTAGAAGCAGCGGCACGACGATGAAGTGACGCACTACATCATTCGGAACCGCTGCCCCGAATGCCAATGCCGCTGAACGGAAGACTGCGACGACGATCCAGATCACCCGTCGCATCAGCCTCCAAACGGTGCTGAATATCCTGCTCATGTGCCCCTCCCCCGAAATGCCCCACGTGCCGCCAGGTTATCTTATTCAATATACTGACGATCATTCAACCGGATAGCGTCCCTGGGTTGTCAGGGTCGATTGCATGGGAAGACCCGGTTATTCAACCCTTTGCGTCATTGAGTCTTTTAGCGGGGGTAGGCACCGGTGTGCTGCGGGCGGGACGTCGTGAGGCTCTGGAGGCTCTATGCTACAGGCTTCCTCGTTCATCCGGCGGATGATCTTTCTCTACTCCTGTCCGAAGCATGACGAGTGTCTTTCGCGTTCGCGCTCTTTGGTTTGACAACCTCTTCACTCTCCCAGCAATTGAGCCATACGCTTCTGAATGCCAAGATTTTGCCGAAGGGCCTTCTGCAGATTCTTGTTCCCCGGTTCCTCCTTCAGCATTTTCTTCAGACGCTCAATTTCTTCACCAATATCTTCTTTGAAGCTCCGCGCCTGTTCCCAGATTTTCTTTTCTTCTCTGGTGAAGGGGCCACGCACCACCGCCTCGCCCGTCCGCATATCGATGTGGATATGGTCGGGATGCGGGTACATTTCTGGCGGCTCGATCCCCAAGCGCTTGCAGCGCGCAATCTCCTTTTCGGCACTGGCCTTGTACTCAATCACAGTGTTCAGATATTCGTCGTGGAGCGCCTTGTTCTCAGTCTCGACAGTACGCAGCAATTCGGTAAACATCTTTTGCGAACGTTTGTCACCCTTGGCTGCATTGAGCCCAATGCTGCGCAACACTGCCTCTGCCATTGTGAGCTCGACCGTTCCATCGCCGTCGCGGATCGTGATCTTTCGATAAGCCTCCTGAAGGGTCACCCGTTTCAGGCGCTCCTCATTGAGCTTCGGGAAATGATCCGGCAGGCGCGACTTCTTAGGTCGTCCCCGAGGATTGCCCGACACGCCCGGCCGGAAACGTGTTGCAACGGGTGGCCGGCCATAGCCAACCTCATAGGGAACGAGTTGGCCGCCGGCGCCAGAGCCCTTGTCATCGTTGCTCATTATGCTTACTCCACAGCTTCCGATGCCGCGGAGGCCAAGGGTGTCCGAGCCTCCTCCTCGCGCATACGCGCAACATCGCCGAAGCTCTGGTCCGTGCCGTCCAATACGGCATCGTCATGTGCGAAGGCCTGCCAGCGCTTCACAATGCGGTCGACATAGATCGGATCAAGCTCCACCAGTCTCGCGCGGCGCCCGGTCTTGTGCGCGGCAATCAGGGTCGAGCCACTGCCGCCAAAGGCATCAAGCACAATCTCGCCCCGCTTCGAGACGTCCTTTATCGCATCGACAATCATGGCGACCGGCTTCACGGTCGGATGGAGCGCCAGTTCTTCCATCCGACCGGCCCGCATCGTGTTGACGCCTCGATATTCCCAGACGTTGGTGCGGTAGCGGCCATGCTGGCCGAGACCGAAACTGTTGATATGAGGAGCCGTCCCCTTCTTGAACGCGAATACCAACTCGTGCCGCGAACGGTAGAAAGCCCCCATGCCGCCATTGTCTTTCGCCCAGACACAAAGGTTCTTGAGTTCGGTATAGACCGCCTCCCCCGCCTCCATCATCTCGCCTATATGGCGCCAGTCCATGCAGATGAAATGAATCGAGCCATCGAGGCTGTGATCGACCAAGTTGCGGAACGCATTCTCGAGGAAGCTCGCGAACTCGCCCCGCGTCATCTCGCCGGATGCCATCAGGAACTCGCGATGTTTAACGGCGCCCAATCCGCTCACATGGCCATCGATGGGCACATTGTATGGCGGGTCCGTGAAGACCATCCGCGCCCGCTCCTTGCCCATCAGGCGATGGAAGCTCTGAGGCTCAAGCGCGCTGCCACAGATCGGGCGATGGGGCCCGAGTTGCCAGATGTCTCCCACTCTCGAGACAGGGGGTGCCCCGTCATCCTCAGGCAGAAGGTCAGCCGCCGGGTCCCCCGCCTCTTCCGGGTTCAACCCTTCGATCAGGCTGTCGATCTCCGGGATCGAGAACCCCGTCACCCCGATATCGAAGTCGAGATCGATCTCGAGTAGCGCTTGCAGCTCTTCCCCGAGCAGCTCCTCGTCCCAGCCCGCATTGAGCGCGAGCTTGTTGTCGGCCAGCACATAGGCGCGCTTCTGCGCCGGGGTCATGTTTTCCAACCGCACACAAGGAACCTCCCGCATATTGAGTGAACGCGCTGCCGCCACCCGTCCATGCCCTGCGAGGATCGTGTTCTCCCGATCGATCAGCACTGGACTGGTGAAGCCAAAGGTTCGGATGCTCTCGGCGATCTCGCCGATCTGTTTCCTGGAATGGGTTCGCGCGTTGCGCGCCCAGGGTTTCAGGGCCGTCACCGGCATTTGTTCGATTTTCAGCTCTGTCGCATGCATTACAGTCACCCTCGACTTGCGGTATCCAATTCCGTAATATGTAGAAAACGAATTGCTCAAGTCAATGGCTGTGGTATGATATCGGCAATTCAAGAAAACGTGCCGGTGCCTGCGGGAAAGGGAGAGCCCATGAGCCTTGCCGACAAGATCCACGCCTTGCGTCTGGAAAAAAATCAATCATTACAAGATGTTGCGGACGTCGTCGGGGTCTCGAAGGCGCATATCTGGCAGATCGAGAAGAACCGCGCCGACAATCCGTCGATGGGGCTCGTCACCAGGCTTGCAGATCACTTCGGAGTGACGGTCGCGTGGCTTGTCAGCGAGGATTTCACGGCAGATGCGACTGATTCCGCCCTTGCCCGCATGTTCCGCCAGGCGCACGAGCTCGACCCGCAGGACATCACGCTCCTCGATGATATGCTTCAATCCCTGTTGAAGCGCCGAAAGTCTCTCGATGGTCCTTCGCCTTGATCGTATCGCCATTGAGGAGGAGGCCGAGGCATCGGGCGGGGATCCCGAGCGCATGGCGAATGCGATCCTCGATCAGATGCCGAGTTTTTTCGGGCCGGTCCCTGTCCATCCCATTGCACGGGCACTCGATATTCTCGAGATTCGGGAAGAGCCACTCGCAAGCCTTGAAGGCGCACTCGTCATAACGCCGGGCAAGGGCTATGGCGCAATCCTGCTGAATTCCAACTCGACCCCGCAGAGACGCAAGTACACGCTCGGCCACGAACTTTGCCACTTTCTGCATCCCTGGCATCGGCCGGCGACGCCGGAACGCTTCAACTGCACATCGCGCGACATGCAGGAGCTGGGTGGTTCTGACCAGCATGCGATACAGGAATCGCAGGCCAACCGCTTTGCAATCGAGCTGCTCGCGCCGCGGCGATTTCTGAGCTTCTATCTCCATGGCGGCCCAGATATCGCGATCGTCAATGACATGGCCCGGCGTTTTGATATCAGCAAGGCCGCGGCCGCACGCCGATATGCCGAGATTCACGACGAAGACCTCACCGTGGTGTTCAGCAGGCACGGCGTCATCGACTACGCCGTCAAGCCGCCCTCTCCACCGAACTCCACGCTATGGCGTGGGAAGGCACTTCCGATCGAGATCAAACAACGACCGGGCCAAGCTTCTCAGTGGATTGATGCCGATCCGGTCGACTGGAATGTCCGCATAGGCCGAAGTGTCCGTATACAGACGCTCCAGCAGAAAGACGGCTATGCGATGACGCTCGTACATGCCCAGAGTAGTCGGTGATATAGGAAATGCCTTTTTGATCTTAGGCATTGTGGAAGTGATGCTGGACGCGAAGCAGCGTTACGGCACTCCGCTCACCACCGAACGCTTGTTCGGATGGCACGCAGCGCTGTCGCAGCGGCTTGAATCGGCTCGCCCTATCGACTCGAAGCGGGCCTCGGGACTCGTGAGTGTTGAATGGCTCTTACGGCAGAGAAATCACCCCACCCTAAACACCTTCATCACCTCATCGCCTAGGTGATTGATGACCTTGACCGCAATGCGTCCCGATTTCGGTTTGTCGAAGGGCCGTGAGGTGTCGCTGTTGAGCGTGGCCCAGGCGTCGGCGTCGATTTCGGCTTTCAGCGTCGTCTTCAGCGCGTTGTAGGGATCGTTGGCGCCGAGGAAGTAGGCGTGGCGGACGAAGAAACTTTCCTCATTGTAGTCGGTGTCGACGAACCAGCAGGCAATGCCGTCGGCACCGTCGCTGACGACTTCGCCGGTCTGGGGCTTGAAGACGTCGACGCCGTTGACCTTGACGCGCATCCGGCCGTCCTTCTCCTCGATGAGATCGATATCGGGCTCGCCGAAGATCACGAAGAGATTGCCCTTGCCGGTGTTCTTGAGGTCGTCGGCCATGTGGAGGTCGGCATTCATGCGGGCCTTCAGCACCGGCAGGCGGCCGAGCTTGGCGAATTCGGTCGTGTGCGCCTCGTAGTTGAAGGCGCAGGCGATCAGCACGTCGAAACCGGCATCGCCCGCCTCGCGGGCGGCGGAGACGAGATCGGCGCGCTGCACAGTGCCGAATTCGGGGCCGATGAAGATGGCAGCCCTTTTTTCTGCGTCACCTTCCATGTAGCGGCCCTCGGCGCAGACGAGGTCGCCCGGCCAGGGCGTCAGCGCGGTGAAGACGATCCGGTCGTCCTTGTGCGCCTGCTGCACGCCGGCGGTCTTCAGGTTTTCGAGGATCATCTGCGGGAAGGATTGCTTGGCGCCATATTCGGCCCCCTCCTCCTTCATGCCGTCGATCAGCTCGTCATTCTCGTCGACGCCAAGAATGCGATGCGGACTGAGGCTTTCGACCGTGAAGGGCCCGGCGACGCGCACGGCCTTCTTGTTCTCGTAGGGCTTGTCATAGAGATATTCGAAGTCCGCCTTGGCGGCGATGGAGGCGTCGATTTCCTTCTGCCGGGCGATGCGGGCCTGCCACCAGTCAGCATGAAGCTTCTGCGCTTCGTTCGGCCAGTCCTTGCCCGCCTCGCGGGGAATTTCCCACTCTTCCCATTTCTCCCTCAGCGCGGCATTGAGCTTTCCGCGCAGCGGCTCCAGTTTTTCCTGCCACTTGTCCCAGATGACATCGATCTCGGCATTGTTGGCGATGGAACTCAGCATGATATGCGGCACGCGCTCATAGACGAAGCCGTGGCGGATATCGCCGCGCACGGGGCTTGAGCTTGGCGCCGTCTGCGTCACCTCACCTTCCTTCAACTGGCCTTCGCGGGAATCCGCCAGCAGGTAATAGGGATAGCGCGCGCCCATGATGCGGGCGCGGGCCAGCGCCAGCGCCACGCGCGATGTGTCGATGGTGATCCAGCGGCGGCCCCATTGCTCGGCGACGAAGGCAGCCGTACCCGAGCCGCAGGTAGGATCGAGCACAAGGTCACCCGGATCGGTAGCTAACAGAACTGCCCTCTGAACCACATCAGGAGCGGTTTGAACGACATACACTTTCTCCCCGGTGAACCCCCGTTGTCCGCCGCTTGCCCAAAAGTTATCAATTGAAGTTTGTCCAAAATCCTTCAGAAACATTTTGTATTCAATACGATTGCCAATGGCCAAAACACGATTTGCTGCAATTAAACGCCGCCGCCCTTCCGAATGAGTCTTCCAGTGAGAGTTGGAGGGGAGAGGAAACTTCCTTCCGTGAAACTCGAAAGGCTCACTATCTTTCGACGAGCCGCCAGATATCAGCGGCGTTCCATCCAGAATTTTGGCCTGCGCTGAAATGATCGCTGGATTACCGCGCTCCGCAGCATTCATCGGCCTTACAGACCAATCTTGTTCTTCGAGAAGTGTATATCCAGTTGCGCCGGCCTCGCCCGGCACCTTCTCGCGATACAGTTGACGATATTTGAGACTCTCACGGCTTTTTGCGTACCAAAGAAGGTGGTCATAGGCAGAGGAAAGAAATTTGGATGACTGCAACCCTGTTGTATTGAACCTAATCATTGAGACAAAATTGCCGTCTCCAAAAACCTCATCCATCACTGCCCGCACGCGATGCACATTCTCATCGCCGATCTGAACGAAGATCGATCCTGACTCCGTGAGAAGATCGCGCGCAACGGTCAGGCGGTCACGCAGATAAGTGAGATAGGAGTGAATGCCGTCACGCCAGGTGTCGCGAAAGGCCTTCACCTGTTCCGGCTCGCGCGTGATGTTGCAGGCATTGCCGTCCTTCACATCGCGGCTGGTGGTCGACCACTGGAAGTTCGAATTGAACTTGATGCCATAGGGCGGGTCGAAATAGATGCACTGCACGCGGCCCCGAAGCCCCTCACGCTCGGCAAGGCTCGCCATGACCTGCAACGAGTCCCCCAGGATCATGCGGTTCGACCAGTTCTGGTCATGCTGATAGAACTCGGTCTTGTCGACGCCCTTGGGGATGCCGTTGAAATCCGAAAAGAGATCGGGCGTTTCCAACCCCTCGTCGTGCGCCCGCTCCCTGGTCTGGCGCAGCAGATCGTCGATCAGCGCCTTCGGATGAACCTTTTCCTGGATGTAGAGCGGCGGGGCATGGACGATGAGGTCGCTCCAGTCCTGCTCGTCCTTGCCGCGCCAGACAAGCTGCGGATCGAGATCGGTGTTGCGCGGATAGCGGAGCTTCTTCGGGTTCTGCTGCTCCTTTTCGAGCACGGACTGGAACTCCGCCGTCGGAATATTCTTCCGCTTCGCCTCTTCATGCGTCAGCGTCTCGACGGATTTCGGTGTCTTGGGTTTCTTCGCCATTGTTTTCCTCAAGCCTTTTTCAGGCTGACCTTGTAGCGGTAGGGGCCCGTCTCCTCGACCAGCACCCGGTCTCCGGGTTCCGCGCCCGTTTTCTCGAAGAACTGCCTGATCCAGCCGCGCCCGCGAAAGAACTGCTTTTCGCCGTCTATATCCGTCAGCGTATCCACGCCGCCGCCCCAATCGATGCTGGCTTCCTTCGGCGCCCGCTCGTGGCGATTGGAGCCGCCGATCAGGTCATCCGGGAAGCGGTGAACATGTCCGCGCAGGTGAAAGTGATTGTTCCTGATATTGCCGCCGGTGAGCTGCGTCTGCGCGACGAGGATGCCAGCGGTACCCGCACTTGCCGGTGCCGAGGCCGGCGCGGGCGATGAGACATGAGCGGCCGCTGCGGCCGGCCGGGGCGCCGGCGCTGCCGTTCGGGCCGGCGCTTCGTATTGCGCCACAGGCCGCTCCGGCAGCGGCTCTCCCAACTGGCAGGCGATGGCGGCGCAGACTTCCGGCTCGAGCGTGACCCAGGTGACCGCCCCGGAGGGGTGCCTGTAGGGGACCGGCGTCTGCAGCGGGCGGACATCCGCGAGCACCCAGGGCGTGTTCCACTTTGCGACCTCGCCGGAGCGGATCATCTCCGACGGGATGCGATGTCTCGCATGGGTCGCAATCAGTTCCTCCGGGCTGAGCGGCGAGCGAACGTCGACAAGGTCTGCCACGCCCCAGACGGCGCCCGTTCCCTTGCGGATCAGCGCAAAGGGGCCGCGCACAGAGGTTGCGCTGGAGCGCATTTCCCAGGTCTTGCTTCCATCGAGAATGTAGCCGATCCATGGATCGGCGATCACCAGCCCCCGCGACAGCTTCACTACGCAACCTCCTTCGCAACAGTATCAATCATCTTCTCGAACTCGGCTGCCACCCGCGCCTCGAAGTCCGAGCCGATCTGCCAGACATCCGTGAACTCGGCGAAAGCCCAGCGGCCGTGAGCGCCGAGATGGTTCACACCCGGCACCCAATAGGTCTCCATGGTCGATTTCTTCTCCTTCGCGTCCTCGCGGCGGTAGCCCTTGATCTCGACAATGAGGTTGAGCGGATCGCTCTCCCCATGCCCGTCATCGACGCGGACGATGAAATCCGGAATGTATTTCCGCATTTCGGAGCCATAGCGGTATGGCACTTCGAGGCCGAGATTGTGGTTCTTGGTGTAGGCGAGAACCTTGGGGTGAGCCTCGGCGACGCGGCAGAACTCGGCCTCCCAGTCGCTGTCGAGCACAACCCAGTTGACCTGGTTTTTCGGCGGCGGGCCGCCCGTGTCCCAGCGGTCCATGCGCGAGGTGTTGAAGCGGACATGGCGCGTGGAGCCGGTGGGGTTGTAAGCATCAAGCAGCGCCTTGATCGGCCGCTCGCCGAGGAACTGCCGGGTGATGGCGGCCGTAATGCGATTGCAAGCCATGTCGGCCAGCTCCTGATACATCAACTGAGCCGGATAGGTGCCGCCCTTGCAGACAAGGCAGGTGTCGAGCCATTGCCTGGTGATGCGCTTCAACTGGCCGAAGAGATGGAGCTTCGGGTCTTCGCCCGGATCGCGCCATTTGGTGTAGAGCAAACGCTGAGTAAGGTTGAAGACGAGCGAGGACGGGCGCATGTCGCCCAGATGTTCGAGGTTCATGTCGGCGCCTTCGCCGATGATGCCCGAATTGCGCGTGATGGAGGGGCCGACAAGGTCCGGACTCAATTCCAGTATAGAGTCATCGTTGAAATCCGCCGAGAGGCGCTCCTCCGGCAGTTCGACGCGGTAGCCCTCGACGCGGGGGAAGCGGATTTCGAGATGGTCGCGCTCGGGTCGAATGGATTTCACCTGCACCGTTTCGCGCGGCGGCTGAGGCGGGGCGATGACAGGCTTGGCCGTGAAGTCGAAGGGGATACCGAAGACATCGGCATATTCGACATTGAAAAGGCCTTCGTCGTTCAGCTCATATGACTGGCGGCGAAGAGCGCGACCGATGACCTGTTCGCAGAGAAGCTGGGTACCGAAGGCGCGGATGCCGAGGACATGGGTGACGGTGTTGGCGTCCCAGCCTTCGGTGAGCATCGACACAGAGACGACGCAACGGATAGCACCGCCGAGCTGGCCCTGCTTGCCGACCGTGTTCATGACCTCGCGCAGCAATTCCTGATCGCTGATGTTGTCGCCGGCGCGCGGATCGCCAGAACGCTCGACGATCTCGCGGCGGAAGCGTTCGATCTCGTCCGCAGCGATGTCGCGGAAATTCGCGTCCAGTGCATCACCCGCCTCGAGCTGTTCGCTGTCGATCAAGAGCGTGTTAGGCCGGGGCAGCGGATTGCCCGTGGTCTCATCGAAATTGCGAAAAAGCGCAAGTCTGCCGTTCACGAGTGTTTCGGTACCGTCGTCATTCTTGCGATTGAAGCCCGAGACAAAATCGTAGACGAGTTTCGAGATGGCCGTGTTCTGGCAGACGATGATGAAACAGGGCGGAACGCCAATGCCCTCCTTCTTCCAAAGCTCGAAGGTCTTTTCATAATGGCCGTAGAGCGCCTCGAGCGCTGTTTGCAGGCGGGTCGGCAGCTTGAGCGGGTCGAGTTCCCCGCCTTGCCCGCGGCCCTTCTTCGGCATGTCCTTGCGGATGTTCTCCCAGAGATTGCGGAACATCGGCATTTCCTGGCCCGGAATATTCTCGGCGACCGGCACACGGGGCAGCTTGACGATGCCGCATTCGAT
This sequence comes from Alphaproteobacteria bacterium HGW-Alphaproteobacteria-3, assembly GCA_002842875.1. Taxonomy (GTDB): domain Bacteria; phylum Pseudomonadota; class Alphaproteobacteria; order Parvibaculales; family Parvibaculaceae; genus Parvibaculum. The sequence goes on from PHEF01000005.1 coordinate 41,965, forward strand.
GGCGTCCATCAGCGAGAAATCGCTCATGGTCCAGGGGAAGAGCGTCCCTTCGGCATAGCCCGAACCACGGAGGAAGAAGGGCGTGGCCGAGAGATCGATGACGCGGGCGAGCCCAAGCTTGCGGTTGACCGCTTCGAGGCCGGAAATCCAGAGGCGCGCGGCCTCTGCATTCTTTTCGGCTTCCTTCCGCTCGTCGCCCTTCAACTCCTCGTCATCTTCCTCTTTCGGCTTTTCGCGGTAGCAGTGATGCGCCTCGTCATTGATGACGAGGATGTTCTTCATGCCCATCAGGTCCGGCATGACGCGGTGAATCATCTGGCCTTCTGTTTCCAGCGTCTCGATCTCCTCGCCGGTGCGGCCCTTGAGGAGCTGGCGGCCACCCTTTGAAATCTCGATGCGCTCGCGCAGCTTGAAGGCGTGGTAGTTGGTGATGACGATCTTGGCGCTCTGGACGTCCTGCAACATGTCGTTCGGCACCAGTTCGCGATCCTTGTAGTAGCTGTTTGGATCGTTGGGCTGGAGGACGCGGAGACGGTCCTTGATGGTGAGGCCGGGCGCGCAGACGAGAAAGCCGCGCGTGAAGCTCTTGCTGCCGGGATGGCGAACCGCATTGACCGTCTGCCAAGCGATCAGCATGGCCATGACGGTGGTCTTGCCGGCGCCCGTGGCGAGCTTCAAGGCGAGGCGCATCAGCTCAGGATTGGCATCCTTGTTGGCAGCTGCCAGGTGATCGAGCGCGCGCTTGCCGCTTTTCGATTGCGGTGCGACCTCGGTAAGCCAGATGGCGGTTTCGGCCGCCTCGACCTGACAGAAGAAGGGGCGAACGCCCGAGAAATTGTGATGGCGCCAATGCTGCAGCAGGCGCGCGGTTTCAGGCGTGACCTGCCACTGGCTTTGCGGCAGCTCGCGCCAGCGGTCCACCAGGCCGCGCACCTCGTTGATGATCGAGGTCGGGTCGTATTGCTGCTTCTCGGTTGAGAGGCCTTTGCCCTCATCGAAGACCATCTCGTCCTGGGAAGCGCCGCGCTTGCGCTTCTTGGGCTTGGGAATTGGCGTGATGAATTCGGCACGTCGGCGCGATTCGATCACCCGCTGCGTCGGCTGGCCGTTTTCGTCGAGTTCCCAGTGACGGGCCGGCATCGCATATGGCGAATTGAGTATCGGACGGTCGAAGAATGCATTCTGCATAAAAGTCGATGACTTTCGCGATCAGCTATGTGACTAACAAGGTGATCTTATACAGAATATTGCCATCGAGAAACCCGACCCCATCGGATCTTGAAATACTCATGAAGTCAGCGAATCTGAACTTCTCAGTATTGCTTCAGTCAAATGCTACGCGCTCCATTTTTGAACTGCGATCATGCGTCGGGGTAGCATCTGGTACGTCGCTTAAATGCCCGCCGATTCGGAAGTTTCGCCGGTTGGAAACGCTGGACTTCCCCCGCAAAGGAAGCATCCATGTGCCTGCGCTGATTGCGCGAGCCCTGTGGGTTGACCCGGGGCTTTCCGGGGTGAGGGCGCCTGGCAGGCGGGCGCCTTATCACAAAGGAGCCCCGAACCATGGCATCCCCGCAGAAACCACCCAGAACGTCCGCCGCGAAGTCCGGAGCCCCGGTGGGCGGCAAACTCGGCCAGATCATCCGTCTGTTGCAGCGCGCAAAGGGCGCCACGATCGACGACCTCACCGAGGCCACTGGCTGGCAGGCACATTCCGTACGAGGAGCAATCAGCGGGCAACTGCGGAAGCGCCATGGCCTTGCCGTGAGCGCAACATCAGACCCGGCGCGCGGCCTCGTCTATCGCCTGCCGAAGGCGGGAGGCACCCGATGAGCGGCAGCGATCTCGGCTTCGGCGACCTCACCATGAAGGAGCTCCGGCAGAGATGGCAGAAGGCATTCGGTAACGTTCCTCCGGTTCGTGCAAGCCGCGACCTGCTGGAACTCGGTATCGGCTGGCATATCCAGAGCAAGAAGTTCGGTGGACTTGACCGCGCGGAGCGAGAGCGGATCACCGAGCTCGTCGCTGACTTCCGGGGCGGGAGGGCGCCCGGTGCAACCCCTCGCCACCCGGGCCTCAACCCGGGTGTCACCCTGGTCCGCGAGTGGAGCGGCCGGACCTTCCAGGTCCAGGTCCTCGAGAAAGGCTTCCTCTGCGACCATAAGGTCTGGGGGAGCCTCTCCGAGATCGCACGAGAGATCACTGGCGCGCGCTGGAACGGACCAAAGTTCTTCGGCCTCCGGCAGGCACAGAAGCAGGCCGCGTGATGAGCAACCGCAAGCTCCGCTGCGCTATCTACACACGCAAGTCGACCGACGAGGGCCTCGATCAGGACTTCAACTCGCTGGAAGCCCAGAGGGAGTCCTGCGCCGCCTACATAATGAGCCAGACCCATGAGGGCTGGGAGGCACTCGACGCCCGATATGATGATGGCGGCTTCTCGGGCGGAAGTCTCGAGAGGCCGGCACTCAAAACCCTCATGGCCGATATCGAGAAGGGCCTCATCGATATTGTTGTGGTCTACAAGGTCGACCGGCTGACAAGGTCACTCGCCGACTTCGCAAAGCTTGTCGAGCTCTTCGACCGGCAGAAGGTCTCCTTCGTATCCGTGACCCAGGCCTTCAACACCACCAACTCCATGGGCAGGCTCACCCTCAATGTCCTCCTCTCCTTTGCCCAGTTCGAGCGCGAGGTGACCGCCGAGCGCATCCGGGACAAGTTCCGTGCCTCGAAAGAGAAGGGCATGTGGATGGGTGGCCTGCCTCCGCTTGGCTATGACATCAACCATCGCAAGCTCGTTATCAATCAGAGCGAAGTCGAGCGGGTTCGCTTCGTCTTCCAACGCTATCTCGAACTCGGCTCGGTCCTCCGCCTCATGAAGGACCTCGAGTCCCGGGATATCCGCTCCAAGCGCTGGGTTACCCGGAAGGGTAACGCAAGAGGCGGCTCTACCTTCACCCGCGGCGCGCTTTATGCGCTGCTCCAGAACCCCGTCTATATCGGCCGCATCCGTCACAAGGACAAAGTCCATGAAGGCCAGCATGAGGCGATCGTCGATGAAGAGGTCTGGGAGGCGGCCCAAAACCTCCTTGCTCGCAACAGACATGAGAGCCGGACTAAAACAAATGCCAAATCCCCCTCGCTCCTTGCCGGCCTGCTCGTCCATGAGGACGGCGCGTCCTATCGGCCGCGTCAGGGACGCAAGAAAGGCTGTAATCACCACTATTATGTGCATCCCTCCGGCACTTTGCCGGTCCATGAGATAGACAGCCTCGTCACCGACGAACTGATCGCCCTTCTCGGCCGACAGGCAGAGCTCTGCCGGATCATCGGCGCGGATGATCCGGCTCAAATGGATGTGGTCGGTTCGAAGGCCCGGTTGACCTCTGCCGAGCTCAAGCTCCGACCGCGCAGGGACATCGTCCTTCAGATGATCGACAAGGTGACCGTCGACGAAAAGCACATCTCGATCACCATCAATCGGCTCGGCCTCCAGTGTCTCCTCACCAACGTGCCAGATTCCACACAAATCGAAGATGGAACAAAGACGCCGCACGTCATCAAACGGGCATTCCAGATCAAGCGATGCGGCAACGGCAGGAAGCTCATCATCGGACAGCACAGGGCCGATGACACTCCGCAGCCGGATCCCTCGCTCCTTAGAACCATCGCCCGCGCCCATGCCTGGTTCGGGGATCTGAAGTCCGGTCTCAGCTACAAGGAGATCGCCACACGCGATGCCATCGACGAGCGACTGATCGCGCGAACCGTCCGCCTCGCCCTTCTCGCACCCGATATCACGAAGGCGATATTTGCGGGACGCGAACCGAGAGGGCTCACGGCAGAACGACTTGTTCGCATCCCAAAGCTCCCGACAAGTTGGAACGAGCAGCGGAGCCTGCTCGGGTTCGACTGACTGCACGATCCTCAGACAGTCACGCCCGCGCCGAGGCGCGGGTGTCTTCGTTCAGCGTCATTTTCAGCCAACCACGCCGATGTAACGCTGCATCATTGTGCATCGGAAACGCGTGAAGCGGACCAGTTCGAAGCCGCCTGGAGAAACGGCTCCGAAACAGCGCCGAATCCCGCAACTGTCAGCGTCTCTGTGTAAGCTCGCGATGCAGAACTGCGCGGCAAGTCCCCGAAAGTGCGGGCACTTTCCGGAGACGCCCTGGCGGTCGTCGGTTACCTTGGGGAGGATTGGTGGAGCCAGACGGAATCGAACCGACGACCTCTTGCATGCCATGCAAGCGCTCTCCCAACTGAGCTATGGCCCCATCCTTCATGCGGCGCGACATGGGTGGCCGCGCCGACGGTGGCGGAACTTAGGGCCGCTCTTTCCCTCAATCAAGAGAAACTTGGCCCTTCCGCCCTTTTGCCTTCCGGTGGCGAATTCAGCGGCGATCAGTCGTCGTCGCCGCCCTTGCCGCGGACGATGCCGGTGACATCGTCATCCTCATCCTCGTCGTCCTGGAGGAAGGCGTCGTTGTCATCGTCGTCATCATCGACATCCACGTCGACATCGTCCACGTCGATATCGTCCTCGACGTCTGCCGCGAGTTCGTCGTCCCGCATGGCGTCGAGCGAGACGGTGCCTTCGTCATCGGCGACCACAACCCGCTTGGAGGTCTTCTCCCTGGGCTTTTCCGCCGGCTTGGCGCGCTTCGCCTTCGACCCGGTCTCCGGGACATATTCATGCTTGCACTTCGGGCACACGACCGGGTTCTTGCTCAGGTCGTAAAACTTTGCGCCGCAGCTCGGGCAATCGCGTTTCGTTCCCTTCCCATTGCCACGTTAAATAGCTCCTGTCAAAACCTATTCGCGCCTCACGGCAGACCTGAAAACGGGCGCCTTCCGCGCGCGCCGGAAAAGACACCGCACAACATCCACGCATCGCCATACGGATATCCCTTGGCCTCACCCTCTTCTCACTCTCCCGCCAGCCTGACCGCCGAGCCGTCGCACGGCCTCAACGGCCGCATCCGCGTGCCCGGGGACAAGTCGATCTCCCACCGGGCGCTCATTTTCGGGACGCTCGCCGTCGGGGAAACCCGCATCGGCGGCCTGCTGGAAGGGGAGGATGTGCTTGCGACCGCCGAAGCCATGCGCCGGCTCGGCGCCGAGGTGACCCGGCATGCGGATGGCACTTGGTCGGTCCACGGGGTTGGCGTGGGCGGGCTCAGGGAGCCGGAACAACCGCTCGATTTCGGCAATTCCGGCACCGGCGCCCGGCTGGTCATGGGCCTTGTCGCCGGACATCCCGTCACGGCGACCTTTATCGGCGATGCCTCGCTGTCGCGCCGTCCCATGGGACGCGTGATCTCGCCCCTGACGCAGATGGGGGCGGTTTTCCATGCGCGGGAGGGCGGCAGACTGCCCCTCACGCTCACCGGCGCGCAACCGGCGCTGCCGATCCGCTACAAGTCGCCCGTCGCCTCCGCGCAGGTCAAATCCGCCGTTCTTCTGGCCGGGCTCAACACGCCGGGCGTCACGACCGTTATCGAGGCCACGCCGACGCGCGACCATACCGAGCGGATGCTGAGGGCCTTCGGCGCCAAAATCGTGAGCGAGACGGGCAAGGACGGACTTCTTGCCATAAGCCTTACCGGCGAACCCGAGCTCACGCCCTGCGCCATTGCGGTGCCGGGGGACCCGTCTTCCGCCGCCTTCCCCGTGGTCGCGGCGCTGCTGACGCCGGGTTCCGAGATCGTTGTCGAGGGGATCACGCTCAATCCGCACCGGGCGGGGCTTTATACGACGCTGATGGAAATGGGCGGCGACATCGAAGTGATGAACCAGCGCGAGGAAGGCGGCGAACCGGTTGCCGATCTGCGCGTGCGCTCGAGCCGGCTCAAGGGCATCGAGGTGCCGCCCGCCCGCGCCGCCTCGATGATCGACGAATATCCGGTGCTCGCCGTGGCGGCGGCTTTCGCGGAGGGCACCACCACGATGCTCGGCATCCACGAGCTTCGCGTAAAGGAAAGCGACCGCATCGCCGCGACCGCCTCCGGCCTCAGGGCCAACGGCATCAAGGTTCGCGAGAGCGAGGACGGCATGATCGTTGAGGGGCGCGGCGGCGAGGCCGGCGGCGGCGGACATGTGACGACGCATATGGATCACCGCATCGCCATGTCGTTTCTGGTCATGGGGCTTGCCGCGCAGAAGCCGGTGACCGTGGACGATGCCTCGATGATCGCAACCAGCTTCCCGGATTTCGAGCGCCTGATGCGCGGCCTCGGCGCGAGCTTCACCGGCCGGGGCCAATGAGACGCAAAGGCTTTAGGAAGCTATTGCAATAGTGATTGCAGCTCCGAGAACGCCAACGAGCGCACTTATGGCCAAAGCTAGCAGCGCAGCTGGTATGCCATAAGAAATCATCATTTCGTTGAACGTTTCTCTGGCCTTTTCCGATGCTATTTTCTCCGCTCTGCGCTGGATATCCAGAAAATCGTGGCCCAGCGGACGAATGGTTTCCGTGGTGGGATCCGGGATCGGTTGGTGCATCTCCGACCAAGCTGGGTCAGCAGATCGTCCCATGCGAAAGACCATCAGTTTTGTAATGACGTCCCCAGCGCGAAGGCAAAAGGGCTCGTGCCCCATGTTAATGACCGCATACCTCAGCCGCCCCTTAAATCCCGGATCAACATGTCCGGTATTCGTGATCAGAATTCCTTTTTCCGCAATTCCCCCTGATTTCGCGGTCATCACTCCAGCATGATGCTCATCGAAATTCATAATTTCTTTCGTTAGAACAAAAGCCACCCCGCCCTCTTTCAGTATGATTTGATCTGATACTGCCCGCAGACCACCTCCATCGGGTAGTAATTGGAAAATATCCCCTGCCCTGAGTCGAATCGACGCTGATTCGAGTGCAGAATTCGGCGCATGCCGGTCCACTGGCTGCTCCAACCCCTGTACAAGCGGAGTGGTGCCTTTTAGTTGCGCTTCAAGTTCAACGTTTGATAAGAGCCCCACACTGTCCTCCTTAAATTAGCATCGAGTGTTTGAACACATTGGCCAATTCTAGCTCTCCCACAACCACACCATTTCGTGTTCAGAGCAAGCCTCCGCTCGTAATTGCGGTAGACGGTCCGGCGGCTTCCGGCAAAGGCACCATCAGCCGAAAGCTAGCTGAGCATTATGGTCTGCACTATTTAGATACCGGCTCACTCTATCGCGCCGTTGCGGCGATTATGCTTAAACAAGAAATCACGCTTACCGATGAGAATTCGGCGGCCAGCGTGGCTAAATCGCTGACGTTAGAAAACATCGATGAAGCAAGCATAAGGACAGCAGAAGTAGGGCGAGTTGTTGCGATTGTCGCCTCTATGCCCGGCGTAAGAGCCGCAATTCTAGACTTCCAACGCAATTTTTCTTCACAGCAACCGGGCGCGGTGCTGGACGGCCGCGACATCGGCACGGTGGTCTGCCCGGATGCCCAGGTGAAGATATTTGTGACGGCGAGCCCGGAAATCCGGGCCCATCGGCGCTGGCTCGAACTCAACAATTCGGGGGTCGAGGTCAGCGAGGCACAAATTCTGGAGGATGTGCGCGAAAGGGACCGCCGGGACGCCGAAAGAGCGGCAAGCCCGATGAAGCCGGCAGCCGACGCATACTTGCTCGACACGTCCGATTTGAGTATAGAAGCGGCATTCGGCGCTGCCGTCGCGATCATAGACAAAGCAATGGGTTAAGTGCGTTTTCGCCTTTGGGGCGAGCGCGCTTTTTGCCATTGGGATCATGTCCGCGCGGGGACAGCCCGGAGATATGTGCAACCCTTAACCGACACTGCCCAAATCCACATGCTCCCGAACGTTTCACGATTTCGGGGGAAGACCGCCGGACCCAACCGTCGGCCGGAATACAGAGCATCGTCAGGAGACTTCACCATTGGCTAACACAAGCAGCGCGCTCTCAAGGGAACCATCGTCGGCATTGAGAACGATCTTGCCATCATCGACGTCGGCCTCAAGACCGAAGGCCGCGTGCCGCTCAAGGAATTCGGCGCACCGGGCAAGCCTGCCGCGCTCAGCGTCGGCGACACGGTCGAAGTCTATCTCGAGCGCATCGAGAACTCGATGGGCGAAGCCATGCTGAGCCGCGAGAAGGCGAAGCGCGAAGAAAGCTGGATCCGCCTCGAAGTGGCATTCGACAAGCAGGAACGCGTCGACGGCCAGATCTTCGGCCGCGTGAAGGGCGGCTTCACCGTCGACCTCGACGGCGCCGTGGCATTCCTTCCGGGCAGCCAGGTCGACATCCGCCCCGTGCGCGACGTGACCCCGCTCATGAACATTCCGCAGCCCTTCCAGATTCTGAAGATGGACAAACGCCGCGGCAACATCGTCGTGTCGCGCCGCGCCGTCCTCGAAGAGACCCGCGCCGAACAGCGCCAGGAACTCGTCGAGAACCTCAAGGAAGGCCAGGTGCTCGAAGGCATCGTCAAGAACATCACCGATTACGGCGCGTTCGTCGATCTCGGCGGTGTGGACGGCCTGCTCCACGTCACGGACATTGCGTGGCGCCGCGTGAACCATCCGACGGAAGTTCTCTCGATCGGCCAGACCGTCAAGGTGCAGGTCATCAAGGTGAACCACGAGACGCAGCGCATCTCGCTCGGCATGAAGCAGCTTGAAGCCGATCCCTGGGAAGGCGTCGAGGCGAAGTATCCGCTCAACGCACGCTTCACGGGCCGCGTGACGAACATCACCGATTACGGCGCGTTCGTCGAACTCGAGCCGGGCGTCGAAGGCCTCGTCCATGTTTCCGAAATGAGCTGGACGAAGAAGAACGTGCATCCGGGCAAGATCGTTTCCACCTCGCAGGAAGTGGAAGTGATGGTGCTGGAAGTCGATCCGGTGAAGCGCCGCATCTCGCTTGGCCTGAAGCACTGCATGGACAATCCCTGGACCACCTTCGCCGAGCGCTTCCCGCCCGGGACGATCGTCGAGGGCGAGATCAAGAACATCACCGAGTTCGGTCTTTTCATCGGTCTCGATGCCGATGTGGACGGCATGGTGCACATGTCCGATCTCGACTGGAACCGGTCCGGCGAGGAAGCCATGACCGACTACCAGAAGGGCCAGGTGGTGAAGGCCCAGGTGCTCGACGTCGATACCGAGAAGGAGCGCATCTCGCTCGGCATCAAGCAGCTCGGCGGCGACCCGATGGAATCGCTCGGCGACAACATCCGCAAGGGCGCGGTCGTCACCTGCACGGTGACGGGCGTGAACGAAAACGGCATCGAAGTGACGGTCGGCGAAGAAAACATGCCTGCCTTCATCCGCCGTGCGGAACTCGCGCGCGACCGCGCCGACCAGCGCCCCGAGCGCTTCGCCGTCGGCGACAAGGTCGATGCCCGCGTGACGCAGTTCGACCGCACCGCGCGCAAGATCCAGCTCTCGATCAAGGCGCTGGAAATTGCCGAGGAAAAGGAAGCGGTCGCCCAGTACGGTTCGTCCGATTCGGGCGCATCGCTTGGCGACATTCTCGGAGCGGCCCTCAACAAGGCCAGCACCGACGACAAGTAAGACGCGCCGGCGGGGTGGTCTGCCACCCCGCCGGACCCTTTTCGAGGGGGGCCCTTTCGCGCTCCCGGCGGCCGCCAGACCGCAGCCGCCTCGCGAGAAAACAGTCCGCCGGACCGTTTTCTTGTCCCCCCGGCAGCCGAAAACGCTTTAAGCTCCCGGCACCCGTTCGCACCTTCCCAAGGAGAGCCTCCCAGTGTCTCTCGATGCAGTTTCGCTCGCGGACCGGCGACGCCTGAAGCGCCGTCTGTTTTTCTGGCGCGCCGGCGCGATTGCCGCCCTGGCCCTTGCGCTCCTCGTCCTGCTTGCCGAAGGCGGATTTGTGCTGCCGGGGGCGCATATCGCGCGGGTCTCGATTGCAGGCATCATCGTGGATGACCGCGCCCAGCAGGACATGCTCGAAAAAATCGCCGAAGACGGCAACGTCAAGGCGGTCATCCTGTCGATCGACAGTCCGGGCGGAACGACCACGGGGTCGGAAGCGCTTTTCGAGTCGGTACGCAAGGTGTCGGAGAAGAAGCCGGTCGTTGCCGTGCTAGGCACCCTGGCGGCTTCGGGCGGCTACATCGCCGCCATCTCGTCGGATCACATCGTCGCGCGCGGCAACACAATCACCGGCTCGATCGGCGTCATCTTCCAATGGGCGCAGCTCGAAGGTCTGCTCGACACCATCGGCATCGAAATGCGGGAGGTGAAATCGGCGGCCCTGAAAGCGGAACCGAGCCCCTTCCACAAGGCGAGCCCGGAAGCCATCCGGGTGACGCAGGCGATGCTCGACACTTCTTATGAGTGGTTTCTTCGCCTCGTGGCCGAACGGCGCAACATGGATGCGGCGCAGGCGCGCAAGCTCGGCGACGGGCGCATCTATTCGGGCTGGCAGGCCGTCGAGAATGGTCTGGTGGACGAACTGGGCGGCGAAGAGCAGGCGATCGCCTGGCTCGCGAGCGAACACGGGATCAGCGAGACGTTGCCCGTCCGGGACTGGGCGCCCGAGTATCCCGACATCGGCGTGGCGGGTTTCGCGGGGCGCGCGCTGGGCGAGGCCGCCGTCACGGCCATCGACGGGCTGACCGGAAAAACACAGCAGGCAAAAAGACTTACACTTGACGGTCTCACGAGCGTTTGGCAACCTGACCGCTGATATGGGAAGAGCTTCCGCCGCTGCCGGTGGCGCGCGAAGCCGACGGAAAAGATGCCGGGGGACGGAAGAAAATGATCAAGTCTGAGCTCGTCGCCCGCCTTGCCCAAGCCAATCCGCATCTCTACCAGCGTGACGTCGAGCGCATCGTCAGCACGATTTTCGACGAGATCAGCGCGGCGCTTGCGCGCGGCGACCGGGTGGAGCTTCGCGGCTTCGGCGCCTTCTCGGTGAAGAACCGTCCGGCACGAACGGGGCGCAATCCCCGCACCGGCGAGCCTGTGCATGTCGAGGAAAAGTCCGTGCCCTTCTTCAAGACGGGCAAGGAACTGCGCGAAAGGCTCAACAATGCGGACATCGCGGACGACAAGCTGCTGAACCACAACGACGACAGCGACGACAGCGACGACTGATCCCGTCCGCGAGGCGCCTTCGTCCCGGCCGGCCTGTCTCCCCTCCCGTGTTCCAAACCGGAAGTAACGCCCCGTGAAACTCCTGCGCTGGATCGTTCTGCCCCCGGCCGTCATTCTCGCCATGGCACTTGCCGTTGCGAACCGGGCGCCGGTCACCTTCAGCCTCGATCCGTTCGACACGGCCTCGCCCGCGCTGGGCTTCGACGTGCCGCTTTTTTTCGTCATCCTGGTTTCCGTGCTCGCCGGCATCCTGTTCGGCGGCATGGGCGCCTGGGCGCAGGCCCGGCGGAAAGCCGCAAAATCGCGGGGGACGGCCGCCACGGGCGAGACGACCCTGCCGGCCTTGCGCGACTGAGACGAGAAAACGAGGCCGCCGGCCGGACGATCTGCTATAAGGCCCGCAACCGGAGCAGCCGTCCCATGACACAGGAAAACCCCGTCTTCTGCGCCCTCGACACGACCGATCTCGGCCGTGCGGAGATGCTTGCGCGAAGCCTTCAAGGCTCCGTGGGCGGGGTGAAGATCGGCATGGAGTTCTTCAATGCGCATGGTCCCGCCGGCTACCGCGCGGTCGCGGCGGCAGGCCTGCCGGTCTTTCTCGACCTCAAGCTGCATGACATTCCGAACACGGTCGCGGGCGGCATCCGCGCGGTGCTGCCGCTCCGCCCCGCGATCGTCAACGTCCACACGGCAGGCGGCGCGGCGATGATGCGCGCGGCGGCGGACGCGGCGCGGGAAGCGGGCGACAAGCGGCCGCTCGTCATCGGCGTGACCATGCTGACGAGCCTCGATGCCTCCGACCTCGCCGATACCGGCGTCACGGGCAGCCCGGCCGACCATGTGCGGCGGCTCGCGAACCTTGCGGCCGCTTCGGGGCTCGACGGCGTCGTCTGCTCGGCGCATGAAATCGAGGTGCTGCGGCGCGACCTGGGCCGGGACTTCAAGCTGATCGTTCCCGGCATCCGGCCCGCGGGCAGCGATGTTGGCGACCAGAAGCGCGTGATGACGCCCGCGCAGGCGCTGGCACGCGGCGCCGATGTGCTCGTGATCGGCCGCCCCATCACCGGCGCGGGCGATCCGCGCGCCGCGGCCGAGGAGATCGGCCGGTCGCTGGCGGCGTGAACGAGATGAGCGTCCGGGTGAAAATCTGCGGTCTTTCGACGCCCGAAACGGTCGGCACCGCCGTTGCGGCGGGCGCCGACTATCTCGGCTTCGTCTTCTACCCGAAAAGCCCCCGGAACATTTCGCCCGAGCAGGCGCGCGCGCTGGCGGGAGGCGTTCCTTCCTCCGTGCTCAAGGTTTCGCTCACCGTCGATGCCGACGACCGGACGCTTGACGGGGTGGTCGAGGCGCTCCGGCCCGACATTCTGCAGCTTCATGGCGCGGAAACGCCGGAACGCCTGAGGGAACTCAAGGCCCGCTATGGCCTCACGCTTATGAAGGTCATCGGCATTGCCGGACCCGACGACCCGCTCAAGGCCGCCATTTACCGCGATTCAGCCGATTTGTTGCTGTTCGATGCCAAACCGCCTAAATCTATGGCAGGCGCTTTGCCGGGCGGCAACGGGCTCGTTTTCGACTGGTCCCTGATCGCGGGACACAGGCCCGAAACGCCCTGGATGCTCTCCGGTGGACTCAACGCGGAAAACGTCGCCGAAGCGATCCGGATTACGGGCGCCGAGGCTGTCGACGTTTCGTCCGGCGTCGAGGATGCGCCGGGCCGGAAAAAGCCGGAACTGATCGAGGCCTTCATCCGGGCGGCAAAGGCCGCCTGAGCTGGCGGGCGTGACGGGAAAGAAAGTGGCAAGCGTGAGCCTGACGAAAGCAAATTCACTCCGTGGCGGACCCGACGAACGGGGCCGCTTCGGCATATTCGGCGGGCGCTTCGTCGCCGAGACGCTGATGCCGCTCGTGCTCGATCTCGATCAGGCCTACCGGCACGCAAAAGCCGATCCCGCCTTCCAGGCGCAAATCGACCACATGCAGCGCGATTATGTGGGCCGCGAAAGTCCGCTCTATTTCGCCGAGCGGCTGACCGCGCATCTTCGTGAAAAATCCGCGGCCGCCGGCAGCAAGGGCGGCGCGAAAATCTATTTCAAGCGCGACGAGCTCAACCACACCGGCAGCCACAAGATCAACAACTGCCTCGGGCAGATACTGCTCGCGATGCGCATGGGCAAGACGCGCATCATCGCGGAAACCGGCGCGGGCCAGCACGGCGTTGCGACGGCGACGGTGTGTGCGCGGTTCGGCCTCCCCTGCGTCGTCTATATGGGCACCACCGATATCGAGCGGCAGAAGCCGAATGTCTTCCGCATGAAGCTGCTGGGCGCGGAAGTGATCCCCGTCACGTCGGGCACCGGCACGCTGAAAGACGCGATGAACGAGGCGCTGCGCGACTGGGTGACGAATGTCGAGAACACCTATTATCTGATCGGCACCGTTGCCGGGCCGCATCCCTATCCCGCCATGGTGCGCGATTTCCAGTCCATCATCGGCGAGGAAACGAAGCGGCAGATGATGGAGCGCGAAGGACGGCTGCCCGACAGTCTCGTCGCCTGCATCGGCGGCGGCTCCAACGCGATGGGACTTTTCCATCCCTTCCTCGACGATCCCTCCGTGAAGATTTACGGCGTCGAAGCAGCGGGCAAGGGCATCGAGACCGGCGAACATTGCGCCTCGCTCAAGGGCGGGTCGCCCGGCGTGCTGCATGGCAACCGCACCTATCTGCTGCAGGACGAAGACGGGCAGATCAAGGACGGTCATTCGATTTCCGCCGGGCTCGACTATCCGGGCATCGGGCCGGAACATTCATGGCTGCATGAAACCGGCCGCGCGGAATATGTCTCGGTGACGGACAGGGAAGCGCTCGACGCCTTCCAGCTCTGCTCGCGCCTCGAGGGCATCATCCCCGCGCTCGAACCCGCGCATGCCCTCGCCTTCGTGACGAAACTCGCGCCGACGCTGCCGAAGGACCACCTCATGGTGATGAACCTGTGCGGGCGCGGCGACAAGGACGTCTTTGCCGTTGCCGATCATCTGGGGGTGACGCTGTGACGCGCCTCGATAGACGTTTCGACGAGCTGAAAGCGCAAGGCCGCGCCGCCTTCGTCACCTTCATCACGGCGGGCGACCCCGATTTCGAGACGACGCTCGGTCTTCTGAACGGGTTGCCCGGCGCGGGCGCCGATGTCATCGAACTCGGCATGCCCTTCACCGATCCGATGGCGGACGGGCCCTCCATCCAGGCGTCCGCCCAGCGCGCGCTGGGCAACGGCGCGAGCATGATGAAGACGCTGGAACTCGTACGCCGCTTCCGCGAGAACGACAACAGCACCCCGATCGTGCTCATGGGCTATTACAACCCGATCTATCACATGAGCGTCGAGACCTTTCTCGGGCGCGCCATCGAGGCCGGCGTCGACGGGCTGATCGTCGTCGATCTGCCGCCGGAGGAAGACGACGAGCTTTGCGTGCCCGCGATGAAGGCGGGGCTCAACTTCATCCGTCTCGCAACGCCGACGACGGACGACAAGCGGCTGCCGGCCGTTCTCGCGAACACATCCGGCTTCGTCTACTACGTGTCGATTACCGGTATCACCGGTTCGGCGAGCCCGCAGGCGCGCAATGTCGAAGCGGCCGTAAACCGGATCAAGCGGCACACCGCGCTGCCGGTCGCTGTCGGCTTCGGTATCAAGACGCCGGAGCAGGCAGCCGAGATCGCGCGCACGGCGGACGGCGCCGTGGTCGGCTCCGCCATCGTCGATGCGATTGCGAAGGAAATCGGAGCGGACGGCAAGATGGCGCCCGGCGCCGTGGAGCGCGTTCTGGAATTTGTTGGCAAGCTTGCGAACGGCGTCCATGCCGCGCGCAAGGCAGCCGCCGAATAGGGAGTTCAGCCGATGAACTGGATCAACAATGTCGTCCGGCCGAAAATCCAGCGAGTCTTCAACAAGAAGCCGCAAACTCCCGACAATCTCTGGCACAAGTGCCCGGCCTGCGGCGAGATGATTTTCCACCGCGACCTCGAAGCGGCGATGCGCGTGTGTCCGGGCTGCGACAACCATATGCGTCTCGGTACGAAGGAGCGTTTCGCCTCGCTCTTCGACAATGCCGATTACCAGGTCGTGCCGGTCGATGCCGTGGCGGTCGATCCACTGAAGTTCCGCGACCAGAAGAAGTATCCCGACCGGCTGAAGGAAGCCCGCTCGAAGACCGGCCGCGACGATGCGGTGACGGTTGCGCATGGACCGCTCGACGGTGTCGAAACCGTGATCGCCGTCGAGGATTTTTCCTTCATGGGCGGCTCGCTCGGCATGGCGGCGGGCGAGGCGATCATTCGCGGCGCGGAAACCGCCCTCGAAAAGAAGGCGCCTTATATTCTCTTTACCGCCGCCGGCGGCGCACGCATGCAGGAGGGCATTCTCTCGCTCATGCAGATGCCGCGCACGACCGTTGCACTGCAGCTCGTGCGCGAAGCGGGCCTCCCCTTCATCGTGGTGCTGACCGACCCGACGACAGGCGGCGTGCTCGCCTCCTACGCCATGCTTGGCGACATCCAGATTGCGGAACCCAAGGCGCTGAT
The DNA here is from genome assembly GCA_002842875.1 of Alphaproteobacteria bacterium HGW-Alphaproteobacteria-3. Taxonomy (GTDB): domain Bacteria; phylum Pseudomonadota; class Alphaproteobacteria; order Parvibaculales; family Parvibaculaceae; genus Parvibaculum. The sequence continues at coordinate 57,625 of PHEF01000005.1, forward strand.
CGGCTTTTCCGGACGCCGCGTCATCGAGCAGACGATCCGCGAAAAACTGCCGGACGATTTCCAGTCGGCCGAATTCCAGTTCGCCCACGGCATGATCGACATGATCGTGCATCGCCACAAGATGAAGGACACGCTCGCACGCGTGGTCCGGCTGATGACACACCGGCCGCGCAGCCCGCGACAGCAGAGCGCCAACATGCCCGCGAAGACCGCAGCGCCAGCGACACCGTGAGCGACGGCACCGTCACTTCCAGCGACGTCATTCTCGAACGGCTGACGAAACTTCATCCGAAGCTGATCGACCTCTCGCTCGACCGGACCTGGCGCCTGCTTGCGGCGCTCGGGCACCCCGAGCGCGCGCTGCCGCCGGTCTTCCACATTGCGGGGACGAACGGCAAAGGCTCCGTTTCAGCCTATCTCCGTGCAGCGCTCGAGGCAGGCGGCTATGCTGTCCACTCCTATACCTCGCCGCATCTCGTGCGCTTCCATGAGCGCATTCGCCTGGCGGGCAGGCCGGCAAGCGCGCCGATTCCCGAAGAAAGGCTCGCCGCGCTTCTCGACGAATGCGAAAGAGCGAATGCGGGCGCGCCCATTACCTTTTTCGAGATCACGACCGCCGCCGCCCTTCTCGCCTTCTCGCGCGAGCCCGCCGACGCGCTCATTCTCGAAGTCGGCATGGGCGGCCGGCTCGACCATTCCTCGGGGACACGATCGAACTCATCGCCACCGAGAAGGCAGGCATATTGAAGCGGGGCGTGCCCGCCGTGATCGGGCCGCAGACGGACGAAGCGCGCATCGCCATCGAAATGGCGGCGGAGAAGACGGGCGCGCCGCTCTTCCTTCACGGACAGGACTTCACCGCGCATGAGGAGGGCGGCGCGCTCGTCTATCAGGACGAGGACGGGCTTCTCGACCTGCCGTTGCCGCGCCTGCCTGGACGGCACCAGATCGACAATGCGGGCATTGCCATCTGCGCGTTGCGCAAGGCGGGTGTCCTGCCGCTTGCACGCGACGCGATTGCGCGTGCCATGACGGACGTCGAGTGGCCGGCGCGCTTGCAGCGGCTGACGCGTGGACCGCTTTTCGCGGCGCTGCCGCGCGACGCCGAAGTCTGGCTCGACGGGGGACACAACCCCGCCGCCGGACGCGCCGTTGCCGAAGCGATGGCCGATCTCGCGCAACACGATCGCGAAGGCGAGCCGCGCCCGCTCATTCTCGTCAGCGGGATGCTCGACACAAAGGACGCCACGGGGTTCTTCGCACCTTTCCGGGGGCTCGCCGCTCATGTCGAGACGGTTGCCATTCCCGATACGCCGGCGAGCATGACGGCAGCGGCGCTTGCCGATACGGCCGCAGGCGCCGGGCTCGACGCCCATCCGGCTTCGTCGCTTGACGAGGCGCTGACGCGGGCGTGCCTTGCCGCGGGGCGGGCGACACCGCGTATCCTGATCTGCGGTTCGCTCTACCTTGCCGGCCAGGTGCTCGCGGAGAACGGCTGAAAGAAAAAAGGCCGGTCTGCGAAAACCGGCCTTTCGAAACGTAGCTGGAAAATCAGATGGCGCTGTCGATCCACTCGACGATCTTGCCCTTCGGCAAAGCGCCCACCTTGGTTGCCGCCACCTGACCGTCCTTGAAGATCATCAGCGTCGGGATGCCGCGCACGCCGTATTTCGTCGGCACGTTCGGGTTTTCGTCGATGTTGATCTTGGCGATCGTCAGCTTGCCGCCATAATCCTTCGCGATTTCCTCAAGCGCCGGACCGATCTGCTTGCAGGGACCGCACCACTCCGCCCAGAAGTCGACCAATACGGGCCCACTCGCATCGATGACATCGGCCTCGAACGATGCGTCGGTCACTTTGCTCGTCGTCATTTTCTTCGTCCTTTCTGGCCGTCGTCCGGACGTTCCGGGCGAGGCGCGCGCCTTGGCGCCGATACGGGTACTGGTTCAGCTGGCTTGAATCTAGGAACGCCTCCTCGCAAGGTCAAGGTTGCCCGATTGCCGCAGGTTTTGCATGGCTCAACGCTATTTCCAGCATTTCCGCGGGAATATCCATCAGTTCCGGCGCATCCGTCCACAGCAGGCCGCAACGAATCACACGATCGGGATAAATCCGGGCGAGCACCGCGCGGTAAGCCGCCATCTGCACGAGATAGGCTTCCGGCACGAGATCGAGCGCGAGGGGCGGCGGGCGGTTCGTCTTGTAGTCGACAATCGTCACGGCCTCTTCCGTCACGCAGAGACGGTCGATCTGGCCGCCGACGAGAAGCGTCCGTCCGCGAAACGCGATCGTTCCGGTGACGGGCACTTCGGCGCGGCTCGGCTGTGCGAAAACCCCGGCAAAGCGTTCATCGTCGAGAACGCGAAAAACGGCGCTCCCGATTTCGTCTCTCTCGTCCGCGGAGAGGCCGTGCGCGGGCAAGGCAAGAAACCGTGCCGCCGCCGCAGGACGTTTTTCGGGTGGCATATCGGGCAGGGTCTGAAGCAGCCGGTGGATGAGACTGCCGCGCCGGAACCGCTTCGTGCCGTCATCGGCAATCGGCGAGAGAGCCGCAGGCTGCGCGATCCCTTCGGGCGGCAGACGCGAAGGCGCGAGCGGGCGGGCCAGCGCAGGCTCTTGCGGCGCTTCCCGCGACACCCAGGCGGGCAGGCCGGGGGGCACCTGCCGGGCCGCGCCTTCTTCCGGCTCGACCTTGCGCCGCTGTTCGCCCTCGATGCGCCAGACGGTACGCCCGTCCGGCGTTTCGATCTGCTTGGCGTCCGGCAGAAGCGCGCCGCAAACAAGCTCATACCAGCATTCCGCGGAGGGCGGCTTCGCACCGCTATAGCCGGCGATATAAAGCCGGTCGCGGGCGCGCGTCATCGCGACATATAGAAGCCGCCTGTATTCCGCCGTCTGAAGCTCGCGGCGGAAGGTGCGCGCTTCGGCACTCACCTCGTCCTCATCCTTCTTTCGCACGGGCCAGAGCAGCAATTCCGGCCCGTCTTTTTCGAGCGGCGGCAGAGCGAGGAGTGCGGGATCGTGCGCACCGCCCGGTGCGGCGCAGGTGTCCGGCATGAAGACGATTTCGGCTTCGAGACCTTTCGCGCCATGCACCGTCATGATGCGCACTTCGTTGCGGCCCTGGTCCATGTCGCGCTTGATTTCGGCGGCACCGCGCTCCAGCCAGTGAAGGAACGCTTCGAGCGAGGGCGGATGACCGCGCTCGAATTCGAGCGCGAGCGAGAGGAACTCGTCGATCGGGTCCGCCGCATCGGGACCGAGGCGCGCCAGCAAGCGGCGGCGGCCGTCCTCGCCCGCGAGCACATGCGCGAAGAATTCGTAAGGCGGCTCGAAATCCGCGCGGTCCAGCAAACGCGACAGCAAGGCCTCGACTTCCGCGTAGCGCGGATTGCCCTTCGACTTTTCACGCAGGGTCTTCCAGAGCGAACCCTTCCGCCCCCATGCGAGATCGAAGAGTTCATTTTCGTCGAGACCGGCAAGCGGGCCCTTCAGCACCGTTGCGAGCGTGAGGTCGTCATCCGGCAGCAGCACGAAGCGGCCGAGCGCGACGAGATCCATCACCGCCATCTGTTCGGTGAGTACCATGCGGTCCGCGCCCGCGACCGGAACGCCGCGCGCCTTGAGGTGGCGAACCATCTCGCCGACAAAGGCATTGCGGCGGCGCACGAGAATGAGAATGTCGCCGGGCTCGATCGGCCGCCCCCTGGCGAGAAGTTTCTCTCCGCTCTTCAGCCAGCCGTCGACGGCCGATGCGATGCGCGCCGCCAGACGCGACATGGGCGCCTCGCCCGTCATGTAGTCGAGCGGTGCGTCCCAGGGGTTCGGCTCCGGGTCCTCCTCCTGCTTCTCGAGCTCCCAGATCTCGACAAGGCCCGCATCGAGGTCGCGATGCGCGATATGGGGATCGAGCTCGCCCGAGGCCGTCAGCCCGTTGCGCGCCACTTCGAGTTCGAAGACGCGGTCGACCGCCGCGAGCACTTCGGGGACCGATCGGAAGGAACGCGTGAGCGGCACATAATCCCAGAGCAGTTCCGCCGCCTTCACGCGCTTCTCGAAATAGCGCTTCATCTCGTCGAAGCGGGCGGGGTCGGCACCCTGAAAGGAAAAGATCGATTGTTTTTCGTCGCCGACCGCGAAGACGGTGCGCGCGACGTCGCGCGCGCCCGCGCCCGACACGAACTCATCCGCGATGCGCGCAACGACGTCCCATTGTTCGGGGCTCGTATCCTGCGCCTCGTCGACAAGGATGTGATCGATGCCGCCGTCGAGTTTGTAGAGCACCCAGGGCGCCATGCTGCTTGTTGTGAGAAGGGCGCGCGTCTTCGCAATCAGATCGTCATAATCGAGAAGGGCACGCGCGCGCTTTGCCTCCTCGAAAGCGTCGAGAATGGCGATTGCAATCGTCACGATCGCTTCCGTGGCCTCGGCGACGCGGATCGCGCGGATGCGTGCGAGAAGTGCGGCGACACGCGCCTGCTCCTCCTCCAGGGCAAGAGCCGCCGACGGATTCTGTTCGGCAAGTTTTTTTGTGATAAGGATCTTGCGCGGCGTCATCTCCTTCGTCAGGAAGATGGCGATGTAACCGTCCACCCGTTCGACGCGGCGGGCGGCGCTGGCGAGAAAGCCATGCAGGAGCGCCGCGCGTTCGGCATCGGTCTTTGTGCCGCCGGAAAGCACTTCCGCTGCATGGCGCATCGCCGCTTCAGGCAGGTTTGCGATTTCGGCGGCGAGGCCGCCGGCGGTCGCACCGGGCTCGACGGAAAGCGCCGCGCGCACCGCCTGGCAAATGCCGTCGAGGCCGCCGAAACGGTCGAGCATGCGCGCGAAGTTGCCGCGCTGACCGGTGACTTCCTTGAGGAGATTTCCGAAAGCGAGTTCGTCCACGCGCGAAACGATGTGCGCGAGCGCGCGGCCGAGCGGCGTGTCCGGCTGGGCGCCGGCGCGGCGCAACACGGTGTCGCGCACCTCGTCCATCAAATCGCCGGAGCTGCGTTCATCGAGAATCTCGAATTGCGGCGGCACGCCGGCCTCCAGCGGAAAGCGGCCGAGAAGTCTTTCGCAGAAAGCATGGATCGTCTGTATCTTGAGACCGCCCGGCGTTTCGATGGCACGGGCAAAAAGCTTGCGTGCGACGTCCAGCATCTTTCCGTCAGGCTTGCGGCCCTCGATTTCCTCGATGGCCGCCGAAAGCTCCTCGTCGGCCATGGTCGCCCAGCCGCCAAGTCTCTTGTAGAGACGGCTCGCCATTTCGGCCGCCGCCGCCTTGGTGAATGTGAGGCAGAGAACGCGCTGGGGCGCCGTTCCCGCAAGCAGCAAGCGGGCGACGCGTGTCGTCAACGCATGCGTCTTGCCGGAGCCCGCATTGGCCGACACCCAGACGGAGGTGAGCGGATGGGAGGCGCGGCGCTGCGCGTCGTCCGTTCCGCTCTTTCGCGACGGACCGCTCATTCGCCGTCGTCTCCCGCCGATGACCATTCCTTGACGCGGGCGAGATGATCGTAATCGCCGTAGCGGCCCCAGAACATCGGACGCGGGCGCGACAGATAAGGCGTTCTCTCGTCTTCGTACTGGCGCAGCAGATCGACCAGCAAGGCATAGGTATTTTCCGCGAGCGCGCCGCCCGGATCGGAGACGACGCGCATTTCGCCCGCCGTCTCCCCGCCGGTGAGGCGGAGATAGACCATGCGGCCTGTATTCGCCTTCGGGACAGGCGCGCTTTCAGGCGCCTTGGTCCGGAACCCGCCGCGCGCGGCGATGGCGGCTTCGAGCGGCAATTGCGGCGCGAGACCGATCTCGACTTGCTTCGCGCTCGGCAATGCGCCGGTCTTGTAGTCGACGATGTCGACGGTGCCGTCGTCGCGCATGTCGATCCTGTCGGCCTTGCCGACCAGCGTGACCGTTCGCGCGAGTTCAACGATCTCGATCTCGCCCTTTGCTTCGGCAATGGCGCGGCGAAGGCCTTCGCGTTCCTCGCGTTCATGCTCGACGATCCAGCGCGCAATACGCCGGAAGCGCGGCCACCAGAAAGCGGCAACGCCCGGACGGCCGATGGCGCCGGCAAAAACCTCCTCGCCGATGGCAATCAGCTTGTCGAAAGCGTCGTCCGGCATCCCGTCCGGAAAGGCATCGACGAAGCGCTCAAGCGCCTCGTGAACGATCGTGCCGCGCTCGGCGGCGGCGATGTCGGCGTCGAGCGGGTCGAGCACCGGGAGCTTCAGGATTTTTTTCGCGTAGATCGCATAGGGATCGCGGATGAGGGTTTCGATTTCCGTGACGGAAAAACGATCCGGTCTCGAGGCGAGGGGCGGCGCGGGACGCGGGCGGACAGGCTCCAGATATTTCTCCGGCTTGTCGATATCCTGCGCCCATTGCCACCAGCGGGTTCCCCCATCGACCGCGCCGGGCGCGACGCGCCCGCGGATGCTATCGAGGCGGAGCCACCAGCGCGAGGCGACCGTGGGGGCGCCCTCGACCTTCAGCGCGCGCGTCAGAATGGCTTCGGGCGCCGCGGCGCCTTCCGCGAAATCATGCGCCGAAAGGCCGATGCGGCGCTCCGGCGGCTCGATCCCCATGGCGGCCCGCATCGGCCGGTTGAGCCAGGGGTCGATGTTCGCCTCCGCCGGCCAGGTGCCTTCGTTGAGACCACCGAGGATCATGCGATCCGCATGCTGAAGACGGGCTTCGAGCGGGCCCCAGATGAAGAGCCTCGGATGCGCGCCCCAGCGAGGGCGAAGGACGCGGGCGCCGGCAAGCTCATCGAAGAAGAAGACATAGGCGCCAGGGTCGAGAGTGCCGAAGCACGGCGCCGCTTCGATCAGCTCACGGATGAAAGCGGATGCCGCCTCCCCCGCCTCGCCCTTCCACAAACGCTCCGGTCCTTGCTCCTGCGCCGTTGCGGCAAATCGCTCGGCGGCGGCTATATGTGCGAGAACGAAACGCGATGCCTCTCCGCGTTCCTTCATCGCCTCGACGAGCGGCGCGGCGCAAGTTTCGATCTTCGCAATGAGTTTTTCGAGAGGGGCGGCAGACACCGCGCCTGCGGTATCGGCCTCCAGCGCGCGGCTGGCTGCGCGAAGGCCGCCGATACCCGGCGCGGGACGCGGGCCGCGAAGAAGCTGGTTTTCGAGCATCCGCACTTCGGCGCGGAAGACACCGGGCGCGCCGCCCGCCGCCGCAAGCGGATGCTTCAGGCAGGCAAGCAAAGGCACGGGCGCGAAATCTTCGGCGACCATTTGCGCGACAAGACGGAGGAAGGCAACGGGGGCTGTGTTTCCGAGCGGCTCGCCGCCGGAATCGTTCACCTCCACATTCCATCGGCGAAGCTCCATCGCGACGCGGCGGGCGAGCTTCCTGTCCGGCGTGACGAGGGCTGCCGTCTTCTCCGGGGTCTCCAGCACTTCGCGCATCAAAAGCGCGATGGCGCCCGCCTCGTCGCGTTCGCCCGGCGCTTCGATCATCGAAAGGCCGGCAAATCCCTCGACTGCCTGCCCTTCCAGCGCGGCGAGACGGGAGAGCCATTTTTCCGTCGTCTCGGCAGGCCGCAATGCCTCGGAGAGAAACCGCGCGCGCGCAGCGGCACCTGCCGGCCGCTCCGTGCCCGGCCATGGCTCCACATCGGCGCGCACGGCGCGGAGGTGACCGAGAAGTTTCTTCATGCCGTATTGCGGGTGGGACGCCGTGCCGGGATCTCCGATGGCGTTCCAGCTTTCCTCGTCGAGATCGAGATCGAGGCCCGGCAGCACGACGGCGCCGCGAGGCAAGCGCGCAACGGCGTGGAGAAGTTCGGCGGTGGCGGGGATCGAGCCTGTCGACCCCGCCGCAATGACGGGCCCCGCGGGCGGCGCTTCTCTCCACGCGGCGGCCTGCGCGCGGAGAAGATTGTTGCGGCGTTCCGCCTGTTCCATAAACCCGAGCCGCGCAAGTTCGTTCGGCCAGCGCAAGGTCAGCACCTTCAGGAAATCGAGCGTGATCTGCCAGTGATCGGCGAATTCCTGTGGTACGAGCGCGGCGAGCGCGCTCATGTCCGCGCCCTCTGTGAGCACCATGTCGAGGAAGCGGCCAAGATCGGCGGCAAGTGCGAGCGCGCGCACCTCGTCCTCGCCGCCTTCCGCCGCGATCATGCGCGCCAGGCGCAACTGACGTTCGAGAGCGGGCATCGCCGGGGGAAGGTCGAGCACCTCGGCACCGAGCCCTGCCGGATCGAGCACGAGTTCCTCTTCGTCGACATCGCCGAGCGCCCGGATCGACGGGAGCACCATCGCGGCACCGCCGCCGGCGCGCAGGAACGCGTCGCCAAGTGCGCGAACGGCGCGGCGAGTGGGCAGCAGGATCGTGAAATCGGCGAGAGCCGGCGCATCGCCGAAGCACCCGCCGAGCGAGGCATCGGCGACGAGCGCCTGTGCCAGCCGCTCGAGAAACGGCGTGCCGGGCGGCATGGTGAAGAGTGTCAGGGAATCGGCGCTCATGGACGCCATGGTAGCGCGACGGAGAGCGGAAATGGGATCACAAATCCCGGAGGAAGGCTTCCGCCTCGGCAAGATCGTCCGGCGCGCCGACATGCATCCAGACACCGGTCATGCGATGGCCGAAAAGCGTGCCTTTTTCGATCAGGCGATCCCAGACGAGATTGGTCGAGAAGGGTCCGTCCGGTCCCTCTGCGAAGAGCGCGGGCGAGACGACCTGCACGCCGGCAAAGACGAAAGGCGCCGTGGTGGCGGGAACGCGGCGGGCGAGCGCGCCCAGCGGGTCCATAGTGAAGTCGCCACGGCCGACATAACCGATGGTGCTGGCGGCATCGGCGATCATCAGCAGCGCGTCCATGCGCCCGGGATCGAAGGCTTCGATGAGGTTGCGCAGGTTCGACCCGAGGCCTTCGACCCAGACGGAATCGGAATTGAAGGTGACGATGGGTTCGTCGCCGAGGAGGCCGAGTGCCTTTTTCGTGCCGCCGCCGGTGTCGAGCAATTCGGCGCGCTCGTCGGAAATGACGATGCGCGGGCCGCGCGGGCGCGCTGCAAGATGCGCTTCCAGCATGTCCGCGAAATGGTGGACGTTCACCACCGCTTCCTCGATGCCCGCTTCGTCGAGACGGTCGAGCACGTGGTCGATGAGCGGCTTTCCCGCGAAGGGCACGAGCGGCTTGGGCATGGTGTCCGTCAGCGGCCGCATGCGGGTGCCCTTTCCCGCCGCCATGATCATTGCGCGTTTGATCTTCATGGCGTCACGCCCTGTCCGGCAGGTGCGCGTCGAGCCAGGCACGGAGCGGCGCCAGCGCGGGGTGCGCGAGGTTACGCGAGAGATAATCCACGGTGCGCGGCATATGCGCCATGTAGTGCGGCTTGCCGTCGCGCTTCAACAAGCGCGGCCAGAGACCGATGAGACGCAGCGCACGTTCCGCGCCGAGAACGGCATAGGCCGCGCGGAACTCTTCCTCGTCGAAACGGGAAAGCTCCGCCTTCGCGCGATCGACATAAAGCGCGAGCATCGCCTGTTCGCGTTCCGCCGGCACGTCGCGGCGCGCATCCTGAAGGAAGGAGACGACATCGTAGGCGCGGTTGCCGATCAGGGCGTCCTGGTAGTCGATGAGGCCGACGCGCGCGGCGCCTTTCCTGTTCTGTGGCGCGGCCCCGAGCCAGAGCATGTTGGGCGAGTGATAGTCGCGCAGGAAGAGCGTTTCGACGCCCGCATCCACATGGACGCGAAGCGACGTCCAGTGACCGTGATATTCCTCGCGCATCGCGGGCGTTGCCTCGCGGCCACGGACGACCGGAAAATACCAGTCGAGAAAGACATCGAGTTCGGCGCGGAAGATGCCGTCGTCGAAGCGCGGGACGATGTGGTCCGAACCGCCATCGCCGACGGGAAGCGTGAGCGGCGCGGGCACGGATTGCAGGCGCAGCAGGGTTTCGATGCCCGCGCGATAAAGCTCGTCCAGCGTTTCGTCCGAAGGGCCCTCGCCCTTCTCGATCAGCGCGCCGTAAACATGATCGCCGAGATCTTCGAGCAGAAGAAGCCCGTGGCCGAGATCGCGCGCGTAGATTTCCGGCGCGGCGAGACCGAGGCGGCGCAGATGCTCGCCGACCGCGACGAAGGGCCGGACGTCTTCGGCGAGATGCGCGATGCGGCTGTAGGCGGCGTGCGTGCCGCTGACCGGCGCGTCGGGACCGGCGGGCCAATCCATGAGCACGGCGGGGCGGCCGCCAAGCGACAGGCGCTCGTAGCGCCGCGTGGACGCATCGCCCGCGAGCGGACGGCGCTCCGCCTCATCCCAGCCCGCTTCCTTGAGGAAGGTGCGGATCGTTTCCTCGCGCGATGTCAAATCGTCAATCCCTCGAGCCGCGCGGCCCAGCTTCCATCGACATGGGTGACGAGAAGTGCCGAACTCTCATAGGTCTGGACGAGTGTGAAGGACGGCGAGGGAACGTCGTCGGAAAGGCCGTGCTGGCCAAGATGCGACTGCACCAGGGCGCGGGCGAGCGCGGTCTTGCCGGCACCGAGATCGCCCCGGAGAAGGACGAGATCGCCAGACGCGACGAGGCGCGCAAGCGCCGCTCCGAGACGCCGCGTGGCCGCCTCGGAAGGGAGGTCGAATTCGAGGATCGCCGCCGGTTTTCCGTCCATCGGACTTTGTAGCGCGGGGGCGCGGGAAGCGGCAAGGGGGCAGCGGGCGCGCCCTCCGGGCCTCGCAATCCTCCGTAGCCGGATTAAATTTCCGGTATGGCGATGGCGCCCGCGACCGGCGCTCTTTGTCCCCGCACCCGGGGACAAACACGGGCGACTGTCATCGAAATGTCATCGAACTGTCACATCGGCGGTGGCGCGCCAGATATTTGCCATAATAATTCGGCGGGCACCTCCCGCCAGATGAATACAAAAAAGTTGACGCAGGCGTCATTTTTTGGCGTGTTATGATCGCAAGCGTGGCAGGGGCCAGTCCCTCGAGAATCGGGTAATAAGTCCGGTGTTTGCGTAGTTTACCTCCGCATAATTTCCGGAGATGCTGCGTGGGGGCGGAAGCAGATTGCCCGGCAAGCCGACAGGTCCATGGGTCCCGGTCTCTTTGGACTCAAGGGGGGCCGGGATGACACCTATATATGGAGTGGCTCCGAATTCATCCTTATACGGATGAAATTGCGGCGAAAGAACGCGGCAGGGGCAAGGGAGGAAGATGGCGGACGATATTCTCATCATCGGCGCGGGACAGGCGGCGGCGCAGGCCGTGCAGAGCCTGCGCGCGGAAGGCTTCGAAGGCCCGATCCGGCTTTTCGGCGACGAACCCTATGCGCCCTATCAGCGCCCGCCGCTGAGCAAGAAATTCCTTTCCGGCGAAATCGGCTATGACCGCGTGGAGCTGAAGGGGGAAGATTTCTACGCACAGGCCAATGTGGAAACGCATTGGGGCACGCGCGTGACGGAAATCGATCGCCGCAACAAGCGCATCCTGACGGGCGACGGCCGCGAATATGCTTACGGCAAGCTCATCATCGCGACGGGCAGCCGCGTGCGCGAACTGAACGTGCCGGGCTTCGAACTCGAAGGCGTTCACTATCTGCGCAATATCGACGACGTGAAATCGATCCAGGCGCATTTCCGCGAAGGCGCGAAGATGGTCGTCGTGGGCGGCGGCTATATCGGCCTCGAAGTGGCGGCCGTGGCGGCGAAGCGCGGGCTGGACGTGACCGTGCTCGAAACGGCCGACCGCGTGATGGCGCGCGTGGTGGACCCCATCGTCTCGCATTTCTACGAGCGCGTGCACCGCGAGGAAGGCGTGAAGATCGAGACGGGCGTGACGGTGGCAGGCTTCGAGGGCAAGGACAAGATCACTGCCGTCAGCTCCGGCGAGGGCAAGAGCTACCCTTGCGACTTCGTGGTCGTTGGCATCGGCATCATTCCGAACACGGAGCTTGCGGCGGAAGCGGGGCTCAAGGTCGAAAACGGCATCGTGGTGGACGAGCTCTGCCGTACGTCGGACCCCGACATCTGCGCGGCGGGCGACTGCACCAGCCATCCGAACGCGGTTTACGGCCACAGGCTGCGCCTTGAAAGCGTTCACAACGCGATCGAACAGGGCAAGACCGCGGCGGCGACGCTGGCCGGCAAGGAGAAGCCCTACGACCAGGTGCCCTGGTTCTGGTCGGACCAGTACGACCTCAAGCTGCAGATCGTGGGGCTTTCGCAAGGCTATACGCAGGCCGTGGTGCGCGGCGACCCGGCGAGCGGGCGCAGCTTCGCGGTGTTCTATCTGAAGGACGGCGTGCTCGTGGCGGTGGACGCGGTGAACCGCGCGCCGGAATTCATGATGTCGAAAATTCTCACGCAGAAGAAGGCGGTGCTCGACCCCGCGCGCATTGCCGACGAGAGCATCAACATGAAAGAGATCGCGGGCTGAAGCCGCGGCGGGACCAACAAGGACAACAACAAAAGAAGGGCGCGGAGGCGTTTCAGTTCAAATGGCGAAAGTTACCTATATCGAGAATAACGGCACCGAACACACGATCGACGTGCCGAACGGCACCACGCTGATGGAAGCGGCGGTGAAGCAGGGCATTCCCGGCATCGACGGCGATTGCGGCGGCGCCTGCGCTTGCGCCACCTGCATGGTCTATGTGCCGGAAGAGTGGGCGGCGAAGCTGCCGGAAGTCGAGACGATGGAAGAGACCATGCTCGATTTCTGCGAGCGCCGCGAAGACAATTCAAGGCTCTCATGCCAGCTCGTCGCGAGCGACGCGCTCGACGGCATCAAGGTGCAGATGCCGGAGAGCCAGCACTAGGTTTTCACGCCCTACCCTCACTCGTCATTGCGAGGTGCGGAGATAGAATCAGAACGGCGCCCCTTGGGGCGCCGTCTTCTCGAAATTTAGCTTCCTAATAAGAACAAAGCAGGTACAATTTACGTTGACGTCGTTCTGCATCTGGGCAATACATAGGACACATTGTCCATTTTTGTCCCAGATTCACGGAGGCGTCCTTGGAAGATCATGCATTTCGTTCCCTGCGCGAGCAGAACGGTCTTTCCATCGACGAAGCAGCCGAGATTCTGGATGTCAGCGCCAAAACCGTCCGGCGATGGGAGACAGGAGAGACAGCGCCTCGCCGCGCCTTTGTCGAGGTCCTGACGCACCGGCTGGAGTCGCGAAAGCCGCACGAACCGGAGAGTTCGGACTTTACGTTTATCGATCTGTTCGCAGGAATAGGAGGTATGCGGAGAGGTTTCGAGGCTGCAGGTGGAAAGTGCGTCTTCACCAGCGAGTGGGACACATATGCCCAGCGAACCTACCGCGCCAACTTTCCGGGCGACCATGAGATCGCCGGAGACATTACCCAGGTCGATGCAGCCGATATCCCGCAGCACGACGTTCTGCTTGCAGGTTTCCCTTGCCAGCCATTCTCCATCGCAGGGGTTTCCAAACTCAATTCTCTCGGGCGCGAGCATGGTTTCATGAACAAGACGCAAGGCACGCTTTTTTTCGACGTGTTGCGCATTCTGAAACATCACCGCCCTGCGGCGTTCTTGCTTGAGAACGTCAAGAACCTGAAGAGCCACAACAAAGGCGATACATTCAGAACCATTCAAGGCGCCCTTGAAAACGATCTGGGCTACAGGATCAGTTGTCACGTTATAGATGCGAAGGGATATGTGCCGCAGCATCGCGAACGCATCTTCATTGCCGGCTTCCGGGAGGATACCGGCTTCGACTTTAGACGGCTGGAGTTTCGCGATCCGGCAAAGGGGCCGACACTTGCGCATATTCTCCACTCGCCGGACGAAACTCCGGAAGAACGGTTTACGATACAGAAGAAGATCGGACGCCTTGGTCTCCGCACCTTTGTCGACTCGAAATATACCCTCTCAGACCACCTGTGGAGTTATCTGCAAGGATATGCCGCGAAACACAAGGCAGCGGGGAACGGGTTCGGGTTCGGACTTAATACAGCGAAGGACAAGGCACGCACGCTTTCGGCGCGTTACTACAAGGATGGCAGCGAAATCCTGATTGCCCAGCCAGGAAAGAACCCCCGGAGGCTGACGCCGCGTGAATGCGCGAGGTTGATGGGGTTCGACCCCGACCGCGAATCCCGCATGGACATTCCCGTATCCGATACGCGGGCCTACAAGCAATTTGGTAACGCGGTCGTAGTGCCTGTTGTCGCCGAAATCGCCAGATACATGAAACCTCACATACTGCGCATCATGGACCCTGGAGAACTCTTTGAAAGGACTTCTCCTGCGGCCCACAGGAAGGCGCAGCAGTTGCAGATGGAAGTTGGCTGACGTCGTCTCACCCGCTACCCGAAGCCGGATGATGTCCGGCATCCGGGGAAAGGATACGAAGCCGGAACTTGCCATCCGGCGCGGGCTGCATGCACTCGGCTTCCGCTATCGCCTTCATGCCAGAAACCTGCCCGGGAAACCTGACATTGTTCTACCCCGCTGGCGTGCCGTCATATTCGTGCACGGATGCTTCTGGCATGGACACGACTGCCATTTGTTCAAATGGCCCAAAACCCGCACCGAATTCTGGCAACAGAAAATCACTGCCAATCGCCAAAACGATGAAAAAGCCATCGCAGCGCTTCATGCGCAGGGATGGCGTGTGCTCATTGTCTGGGAGTGTGCATTGAAGGGGCGAACAAGACGCAACCTCGACGAAACTGTGTCATCTATTGCAATCTGGCTTCGCTCGGGCCGGAGCAACCGCAAGATCAGGGGAAGAGATTGACAGACCAAAACGAATTTGCGGTCGGTTCGTCCGGCGCAGACGCCGACCTCCTTGCGCGGCTTTTTGAGAGATCAGATCAGGTGCTGGTCAAGAAGCTTTCCAACAATGATCGAGACTGGGCTCGATACACGAATAAACACCAGGCCGGAGTCTATATTCCCCATGAGCAACGAGACAGTGGCTTCTTCCCTGCCTTGACTGCGAAAGCACGAGACGCTGCAACCGCGAAAGAAATTCGAGAGGTGTACTTCACCACGGTTTGGCCGCAGGTCAGTATCGCCGAGAAGCGGTCAAGGCTGGTCCACTACACCAGCAAGGGTCAGGAAACTCATATGACCGGCCTGCCGAAAGAGGCGTTCATTGAACTATCGCCTGCATCTCTTCTCGTAATGGGGCGTCTCTCATCGGGTGCCGGGTACAGTTACGAATGCCTTACGATTGATTCCGGCAGCGACGAAGTCCTTCTACTCGCTGAGCTATTTAATCTTGCAGCAGACTTTCTTGTAGACATCTTCGAGCCTGCCGAGCGGAAGGCAGAAGAGCGCGACCGCATTCTCGATTTTGCCGAACAGGTCATTGCGGCGTGGAAGAAAGGAAGCATAGCCGCTTTTGCGAAAGACAACGCTGCAATGCCTTCAACCATCGAGCTTGCAGCGAAGGCCCGGCAGACCTTTCTGAAGAAGTACGGCCTCGACAAGACCAACCCGTTTGACCTTGACAGACCGGGCGATGCGCTGCGGGAAATTAGCCGCATCATCGAATGGGACCTGTTCCGCGACTATCAGCGCCGAGAGCGCGCTGTCGAACTGGTCCGTCTGGTGTTGGGCGATATGCCAGGTAACATTCCGGTATCGGAGATCATTCGAAAACTTATCGATCAACTGCCTGCAATCGACGCACTGATGCTTTCCGCCAGCCAGCAGCGCAAATCCCGAGCCGGCTACTCTTACGAGCACCATATCGAATCGATGCTTCTCGACGGAAATATTCCGTTCGAAAAGCAGGTGATTATCGAGGCACGGAAGCGACCGGATTTCATTCTTCCCTCTCTAGCGTTCGTCGATCGCAGAACAAAGCATGCGAAGACCGGTTTGATCCTGAGCGCCAAAACCACGCTTCGTGAGAGGTGGAAGCAGGTTGAAAGAGAGAAAGGGAAGCGCAGACTTTTCCTGACGACCGTGGACGAGAATATTGCAGGGAGTTCAATTGAGGATATGGCTTCATTCGGCGTTCATCTCGTGATTCCCGAGAGCTTGAGGCTGTCAAAAGAAACAGAATACAAGGACCACAAGAACGTAGTCAGTTTCAAAGAATTTTGTAGCGAAGTCATCAAACCGAACCTCAAGTTTTGGTCAACGTAAGCCTAGCTTCACGACGCCAAATTTGAGGAGGTCTTTTGCTTTCGCAAACCGCGCCTCGCCCCCGAGGGGAGGGTTGGCGGTCAGGTTTGTTCGCGGGTGGCAGAGGGGCGCGGCGTGACTATTATTTTTCTGAACGGCTGTACGTCTTCGGGCAAGTCAAGCATTGCGGCTGCGCTGCAAGCGAGGCTCGTGGCGCCCTATCTGAGAATGGGGATCGACGATGCCTTTTCCACCGTGCCGCCGAAATATCATCAGCACAAGGAAGGCTTCTTTTTCGACCGGGACGAGCGCGGGCTTGTCCGTTTGAACATGGGGCCGGTGGGGCGGGCCGCGTTGCGGGCGCATCGTCATGGGGCGTCGGCGGCGGCGAGAAGCGGCGCGAACCTCATTCTGGATGAGGTGCTGCTGCCCGGCATGCTGGCCGACTGGCTCGCGCTTCTGGACGGGCTCGACGTCTTCATGGCCGGCGTGCGGTGCGAACTCGGCGAACTGGAACGCAGGGAGATCGCCAGAGGCGACCGCATGACCGGTCAGGCGCGAGGACAGTTCGATCTCGTACATGCCGATGTCGTTTATGACATAGAAGTCGATACAACGCGGAGCGATGCCGAAGCTTCGGCGGCCGCCATCGCGGCGAAAGTGGAAAGCGGAACGAGCGCCGATGCCGTCCGCCGGATGCGCCGATTGTTCACGGACAAATGAGATTTCCTCCGGCTGCTGCGGCAAGAGGTGCTGCGAGCGGGGGCCGTGATAGCGCCGGGGATTGATCCGGGGGCTGAGCGTTCCGCCCTGCCCCTCCCCAAACCGCCTTTGGCGGTTTGACCCCCCCCCACAGGCGGAGGGTGGGAAGTCGTGGATGGCCCGAATAAATCGGGCCATGACGATTTTGAGTGGAGAAGCGGCGAGCGCCGCCACGCCCATGGACCCCGGCTTTCGCCGGGGTGACAATGAGTTTTTAGTTTGAAGTTTTGCGAGTGACGCTGCGCCTCTGCGTGACTTCTTTTTTTTGCGAAGCGAGACGCCGCGCGGGGCGCGGCTTCTGGATTGTTGGGATGGACGGCCCCCGACGGCATCATGATGTGCCAGAATGAGGTCGTTGGAGATCTCAAACAAAGGAGACCGTCCGTGG
>PHEF01000068.1 GCA_002842875.1 Alphaproteobacteria bacterium HGW-Alphaproteobacteria-3
GCCATAGGCACTGTGCGGGGCGTCGGGCGCGTCGAAGCTCGAGCGGACCTGCAGGCGCACCCGATGAACCATGGCGAGTTCGACGGAACGGGTCTGGAGAACCTTGGCGCCGAGAGACGCCATCTCCAGCATCTCTTCGTAGCTGATCTTATCAAGCTTTCGGGCCTTCGCAACGATGCGCGGGTCCGTCGTATAGACGCCATCGACATCGGTATAGATGTCGCAGATATCCGCCTCGATCGCGGCGGCGATCGCGACCGCGCTCGTGTCGGAACCGCCACGGCCAAGCGTCGCGATCCTGTTGTCGGGGGCGAGCCCCTGGAAGCCCGCGATGACGGCGACCTGGCCCTGCCGGAGCCGGCCGATGAGTTCGCTGCCGTCGATCTCGAGGATGCGGGCGGCACCATGCGCGCTGTCGGTGCGAATCGGTATCTGCCAGCCGAGCCAGGAGCGCGCCGGGATGCCGATGCGCTGCAACTCGATGGAGAGCAGCGACACCGTCACCTGCTCGCCGCTCGCGACGATGGTGTCGTATTCGCGCGCATCGTGCAGCGGCGCGGTCTCGCGCGCCCATTGCACGAGCTGGTTCGTGGTGCCCGCCATGGCGGACACGACGACCGCGACCTCGTGGCCCGCGTCGATCTCGCGCTTCACATGTTGCGCAACATTGCGGATGCGCCCGATGTCGGCCATCGAGGTTCCGCCGAATTTCATGACCAGTCTGGCCATCGTCTCTTCCACCATCCTGTCGCCGGTCAAAAGACCGCGGAAACCGGCGCGCTGGACCAGACCGGGCCAGACCTATTATATGGCGCCCTATATCATGACCTCGTGAAAGGTGAACCCGCGCCGCCTGGCGCGGCCATACATACAGGCCCCCGGGCGGAGCCGCAACCGGCGGTTGATGCCGCCAAAACCCTTAAGGACGCTGGGGAAAGCTCGCATAATGACCGGCATGAAAAGCAGCATGGGGCAAAGCGTCTCAAGCATCGACCCCGAAGAGGTCGCCCGTTTCTCGGCCATGGCCGCCGAATGGTGGGACCCGGCGGGCAAGTTCCGGCCGCTCCACAAGTTCAATCCCGTCCGGCTCGCCTATATCCGCGAGCGCACGGTTGCCCATTTCGGCCTCGATCCGAAGTCCATCCGCCCCTTCGAGGGCCTGCGCTTCCTCGACATCGGTTGCGGCGGCGGGCTCCTGTCGGAACCCATGGCCCGGCTCGGCGCGCAGATGGTGAGCGCGGACGCCTCTCAGAAGAACATCGCGACGGCGAGTATCCACGCCGCCGAACAGGGCCTCGACATCGACTACCGCTGCACGACCGCCGAAGCGCTGGCGGAGGCGGGCGAACGCTTCGACGCCATCCTCAACATGGAGGTGATCGAGCATGTCGCCGACCCGATGCGCTTCCTCGCCGATTGCGCGACCATGCTGAAACCGGGCGGCCTCATGTTCGTGGCGACGCTCAACCGCACGCTGAAGGCGCATGCCTTCGCCATTGTCGGCGCGGAATATGTGCTCGGCTGGCTGCCGCGCGGCACGCATGACTGGAAGAAATTCATCACGACGAACGAGATGGAGGCGGGGCTGGCGGGTGCAGGGCTCCACCTCAGGGAACTGACCGGCGTGAGCTACAATCCGCTCGCCGATACATGGTCGCTCGGGCACGACACGGACGTGAACTACATGGCGCTGGCCGAGCGGCCGGCGCCTTGAGGCAAGACGCGAAGGGGACACATGAAAAGCCGGATGGGGATTTGCGCGGCGGGCTTCCTGCTTGCGGCGCTGGGTGGCTGCGGCGAGGGCAACGATCCGGCAAAGCCGGTGACGCTGAGCCCGGCGCGGACGGAACTCTATGCCTCGAGCTGCAAGACCTGCCATGAGGACCCCGCGACCGGCGCGCCGCAATCGCATGACACGATTGCCTGGACACCGCGTCTCGAAAAGGGCGCGGACGTGCTTCTCGACAGTATCGTGAACGGCTTCAACGGCATGCCGCCCCTCGGCCAGTGTATCGAATGCGACGCGGAGGATTTTCTCGCGCTGACGCGCTTCATGGCCGCGCCTTCGGCAACGAACGCAAACGACGAGCCGGAAGGGGAAACGCCATGACGATGTCGCGCCGCCGCCTGCTGCAATATGCGGCCTCCGCCTCCGCGCTGGCCGCGACGGGTGCGATTCCGAACGCGATCGCGGAAGCTTTCGCCGATGAAGGCGCAAAGCGCGTCATCCCCTGGAAGAACTGGTCCGGCGGCCAGACCTGCACCCCGTCCGTCCGCGTGGCCCCCGCAAACGAGACCGAACTCGCCGGCATCGTGAGGGCGAGCGCCGCACCCGTCCGCGCGGTGGGCGCCGGACATTCCTTTTCCGGTCTCGTGCCGACGGAGGGAACGCTCCTCTCGCTCGACCGCATGAGCGGGCTTGTCAGCGCCGACACGGCAGCAGGACGCGCCACCTTCAAGGCGGGAACGCGGCTCGGCGCAACGGCGGCGCTGCTCGCGGAGAACGGCCTCGCGCTCGACAACATGCCCGACATCAACAAGCAGACGATTGCGGGCGCGATCTCGACCGCAACGCATGGGACGGGCAGCGAAATCGGCTCGCTCTCGACCTTCGTGACGGGCATGCGGCTGATGACGGCATCCGGCGATGCGCTCGACCTCGATGCGGAGAAGACGCCCGGCCTCTTTCAGGCGGCGCGCGTGTCCCTCGGCGCCCTCGGCATCGTGACGGAAACGACACTTGCCGCCCGCCCGCTCTACAAGCTGAAGAGGCGCACCTGGGTCGCGCCCGTCGAGGAAATGCTCGAAGCGGCACCCGAGCTCTGGAAGAAGCATCGCAATTTCGAGTTCTACTACGTGCCTTATTCGGGCATGAGCATCGGCATCGTCAACGACCTGACGGACGAGCCGGAAACGCCCGAACCCGTGAACGAGGACGATGACGGATTGCGGCAGTTGCAGCAGTTGCAGGACTGGCTCGGCTGGGCGCCTTCGGCGCGGCGCTGGGTGATCCAGACGATTTTCGGCGGCATAGAACCGGAAACCCGCATCGACTATTCGCACAAGACGCTCTCGACCGAGCGCAATGTGCGCTTCAACGAAATGGAATATCACCTGCCGCGCGAAGCGGGCCCGCAGGCGCTGCGCGAGATCGTCGCGGCGATCGAGGACAACAATGTCGAGGTCTTCTTCCCGATCGAGTTCCGCACCACCGCGCCGGACGATATCTGGTTGAGCCCCTTCTACGGGCGCGAGAGCTGCTCGATTGCCGTGCATCGCTTTCACGAAGAGGACTACACGCCCTATTTCAGCCTGATCGAACCGATTTTCCGCAAGCATGAGGGCCGCCCGCACTGGGGCAAACTCAACACGCTGAAGGCGGCGGACTTTGCCGCGCTCTATCCGAAGTGGCGGGATTTTCTTGAGGTGCGGGCGGAACTCGATCCGGAGGGACGATTTCTCAATCCGTACCTCAAGGCGGTTTTTGGGGTCTGAGCCCGCGCACCGCGACAACAAATATCTGTCACCCCGGCACTTGTTGCCGGGGCCCAATCCACGCTTCTGCAAATCGAGAGGCTAATGGGTCCCGGGAATAAATCCCGGGATGACACTTCTATTTCTGGCATACGCAGAACCAAGACGCGCCAGGGCTGTTTTCAATTCGACTGACGGGACGGCACGACGGGCAGCGGCGCGACTTCGACGCCTTCCTCGATCAGCTCGAGAGCTTCGTCCGGCGTCGCCTCGCCATAGATGTCGCGATGATCCGCCTCGCCGTAATGGATGCGGCGTGCTTCTTCCGCGAATTTGTCGCCGACATAATCGCAATTCTCTTCGACGTGCTTTTTCAGCGCGAGCATCATCATGCTCATCTTCTGCGCCATATCGGCGGGCATCGATGCCGCCGCCTTCGATGCACTCTTGCCGATGCTGGGGGCCATCAGCGCCTTGCGCACATTCGGGCTGCCGCAATGCGGGCAGAGCACA
Organism: Alphaproteobacteria bacterium HGW-Alphaproteobacteria-3; assembly: GCA_002842875.1. Lineage (GTDB taxonomy): Bacteria > Pseudomonadota > Alphaproteobacteria > Parvibaculales > Parvibaculaceae > Parvibaculum. The sequence continues at coordinate 3,988 of PHEF01000068.1, forward strand.
TCGCCCGCCGCGACCTGTGCATCGAAGCCCTCGGAGGAAGGAAACCAGCCGTCGAACTCATGGTCCTTCTCGCATAGGAGCGCGTAGCGGATCATGAGACGCGCCTCGTGGATTGGATTTCGGGAAGACCGAAGCCGCGATCGTGACGCAGGCTCGGCACCTTGGCCCGCGCGGCGGCGATGCGGCCGGTGTCGATCTCGGCGAGAATGACGCCCGGCGCGTCATGCGCAGCTTCGGCGATCACCTCGCCCCAGGGCGCGACGATGAGGCTGTGGCCATAGGTCTCGCGGCCGCATTCGTGTTTGCCGCCTTGCGCGGGCGCAAAGACGAAACAGCCCGTCTCGATGGCGCGCGCCTTCAGCAGCGTGTGCCAATGCGCCTCGCCCGTCTGCCGCGTGAAGGCGGCGGGCACGGTGAGAAAATCGGCACCGGCTTGCGCAAGCGTGCGATAGAGATGGGGAAAGCGGACGTCGTAGCAGATGGTGAGACCGATGCGGCCCCAGGGAAGCTTCGCGATGACGGCCTCGCGGCCCGCTTCGTAGTTCTTGCTCTCGCGGTAGCTTTCGCCGCCTTCGAGATCGACATCGAACATGTGGATCTTGTCGTAGCGAGCGGCGATCTCGCCTTCCGGCGAAATCAGGAAGGAGCGGTTCGCGACCTTCTCGCCCGAAAGCCGGATCGGCAACGATCCGGCGAGAAGCCAGATCGCCTTTTCATTCGCAAGCATGCGAAAGGCGGCAAGCGCCTCATCGTTTGTCTCGCCGCGCACCTTGCCGAAGAGATCGTCCGATCCCGAGGCGAGAAGGGAGGTCATCTCCGGCGTCATCACGAGACCGGCTCCCTTGTCCGCCGCTTCGGAAACGAGCGAACACGCCGCTGCAATATTCTCCGCGACACCGCGGGAACTGCGCATCTGCACGCAGGCGGCCGTGAAGCTTTGCGGGGCTGCGCTCACGGCTCAGGCGGCGAGCAGGGGGTCGAGCTTGCCTGCGGCTTCGAGCGCATAGAGATCGTCGCAACCGCCCACATGCTTCTCGCCGATGAAAATCTGCGGGACCGTGTGACGGCCATGCGCGCGGTTCATCATTTCCCGCCGCTTGCCGGCATCCATGCCGACATCGATCTCGGTGTAGGAAATGCCTTTCTTCTGCAAAAGGCCCTTCGCCCGAAAGCAATAGGGGCAAAGAAGGGTCGTGTAGATCGTCACGTCCGCCATGAGCGGGCACTCCATGAATAAAGACACTCACTATTATATAGAGGCGCCGCCCGCCGGAACAACCCGGGCGAGGCAGAGGACGGAAACCTCGGCGGCGCCCGCCTTGAGCAGGGCGCGCGAACAGGCTTCGACGGTCGCGCCCGTGGTCATGACATCGTCGACAAGGACGATTTTTCGGCCCTGGAGCCGCGCTTCGGCACCTTCCCGGACACCAAAGGCGCGGGCGACATTGCGGCGGCGCTGGTCGCCCGTCAGCCCCACCTGCGGCCTCGTCGCCCTCGTCCTGACGAGAAGTTCCGGCTCATAGGCAAGGCCGGCCAGGCGGGCAACGGCACGGGAAAGCTCCGCCGACTGATTGAACCGGCGCGAAAAGAGCCGCCGCCGGTGGAGCGGCACTGGCACCACCATGTCCGCCCCGTCGAGAAGATCGGCCCCGGCACGGACAAGCCAGCGCGCAAAAGCGGGCGCGGCCTCCATCCGGTCCGAATATTTGAACCGGTGAACGAGACGGGCACTCGCATCGCTGTAGCGCAAGGCGGCCCGGGCGCGGGCATAGGGCGGCGGATGCGCAAGCGCAAGCGCGCTGACAGCCCCCTCCCCCGCCTCATAGGCAAAGGGCAGACCCGTCACCGCGCACCAGGGCCGCTCGATGAAATCGACCTGCCCCCAGCAGGCGCCGCACAGCGTTCCATGCGCATCCACGCCCCGGCCGCAGGAAAGGCAGAGCGGCGGCAGGACGGCATCGGTCAGGCCGGAAAACCCCCGCTTCGCCCTGTCCATCCATGCCTTGAATGCCACCATCGGATCCTCATGCCCTGCAACGAGACTAGCACGAGAGAAGGCGGCCTTGCGGAGCGTGTCCGCTGCACCCAATATGCGCGCCATGCCGCAAGCCGACCCCAGAATGCGCGTCTTCGACCGCGCCACGCTTCGCCGCCGCCGCGACCGCGCGGCGGGCGGTTTTCCCGCGCATGATTTTCTGGTGCGCCGCGCGGGCGAAGATATCGTCGAGCGGATCGCGGGCGTTAACCGCGACTTCGAGGTTGCGGCAGACCTTGGCGCGCATCGCGGCGCGCTGCGCGAGGCGATGGCGGAAGCCGCCTTGCCCGCCGGCAAGATCGGCACCCTCGTCTCGGCCGATCTCTCGGCTGCGATGCTGGCCCACGCGGCAGGCCCAAGGATCGTGGCCGACGAGGAGGCGCTGCCTTTCGCCGCGCAAAGCCTCAACCTTGTGACCAGCATCCTTTCGCTTCACTGGGTAAACGACCTGCCGGGCACGCTCATCCAGATCCGCCGCGCACTGAAGCCGGACGGGCTCTTCGTCGCCGCCCTTTTCGGCGGCGAGACGCTGAGGGAACTGCGTCAGTCGATAAGCGAAGCGGAGATCGAATGCGAGGGCGGATTGAGCCCGCGCGTCTCGTCCTTCGCGGATTTGCGCGACATGGGCGGGCTCCTGCAACGGGCGGGTTTCGCGCTGCCGGTCGCCGACACGGACCGCGTGACGGTGCGCTATGCCGATCCGCTCAGGCTGATGGCCGAGCTTCGGGGCATGGGCGAGACCAATGCGCTCACCGAGCGGCGGCGCACGCCCCTGCGGCGCGGCACGCTGATGCGCGCAGCCGAAATCTATCGGGAGACGTTTGGATTGCCGGACGGTCGCGTGCCCGCCACCTTCGACATTGTCGTGGTGACCGGCTGGGCGCCGCATGAAAGCCAGCAGAAACCGCTCACGCCCGGCAGCGCCGAAACGCGGCTCGCCGATGCGCTTGGCACCGTGGAGCGGAACGCGGGAGGCAAGACGCCGCGCTGAAGCCTATTCGAGCGCGGGAGCGATCGTGTCGGAGAACATGCTGGAGATGTCCTCACCGACCGTGCCGACGGCAACGAGAACGGCAATGCCGATACCGGCAACGATGAGCCCGTATTCGATCGCCGTGGCACCGCTCTCATCGTCACGGAAGGAGCGCCAGAATTCCAGATAGGCCGTCATCGCACACCCTTTCACCACCGGGCACCGCCTGTCTTCAAAGCAGGTCCCGCAGCACCGCCACCAACGGCTCGTCCGCCGGCGGCATCGGATACTCCCGGAGCCTTGCCGGAGGTACCCATGTCAGCACCTGCCCCTCAAGGGCACGGACCTGCCCCTCCCAGCGCCGGCACACAAAGACCGGCATGAGGAGGTGAAAATCCTCGTAGTCGTGGCTCGCGAAGGTCAGCGGCGCAAGACAGGCCTTCGCGACGTCGATATCGAGTTCTTCCTTCAGTTCCCGGATGAGGCAGGCCTCGGGCACTTCGCCCGGCTCGACCTTTCCGCCCGGAAACTCCCAGAGACCCGCCATCGGCTTGCCCTCGGGACGGCGGGCGAGAAGAACTCGCCCATCCGCATCGACAAGCGCGCAGGCGGCAACGAGCACAAGCCGCTTCGGCTCCGCCGTGCCTCCTTTGCTCTCATGGGTCATGGTAAAATTCCAAGGTTAAGAGCCTGTGGAGGCCACGCCCGGGAACGGCGCTTTGTGCAACCGTGGTTAAGGAAAGGAAAACGCGCTCAACTGCGGTAATCCGCATTGATGCGGATGTAGTCGTAGGTGAGGTCGCAGGTCCAGACCGTGGCGGAGGACTTGCCGACGCCGACATCGACCTCGATGTCGATTTCCTTGCCCTTCATGTGTTTGGCCACCGGCGCTTCGTCGTAGCCGGGAACGGCCATCCCGTTCTTCGCCACATCGGCGCCGCCCATGCGGATCGAGAGCTTGTCCCGGTCCGCCGCCTCGCCCGACTTGCCGACCGCCATGACGACGCGGCCCCAGTTCGCGTCCTCACCCGCGATCGCCGTCTTGACGAGGGGCGAGTTCGCGATCGCCATGCCAATGCGCCGCGCAGCCTGATGGCTCTGCGCGCCCGATACGGCGATGCGGATGAACTTCGTCGCGCCCTCGCCGTCCCGCACCACCTGATGCGCGAGATCGAGCATGAGATCGTCAAGCGCGGCACGGAAATCGCGGAGCCGCGGATCGCCGGCCCGCACGATCGGCGCCTCGTCCCTCATGGCCGCACCCGTCGCGAAGACGAGCACGGTGTCGGAGGTCGAGGTGTCGCTGTCGACCGTGATCGCGTTGAAACTGTCGCGCACGCCGAGAAGGAGCAGCGTCTGCAGGATTTTCGCCGGGATCGCCGCATCGGTGAAGATGAAGACGAGCATGGTCGCAAGGTCCGGCGCGATCATGCCGGAACCCTTGGCGATGCCGTTGATCGTGACCTCGGCGCCACCCACCCTGACCTTGCGCGTCGCGAGCTTCGGATAGGTGTCGGTGGTCATGATGGCGCGCGCCGCATCGTCCCAGTTGGCGGCCGAAGCCCCGGCCAGCGCCGCATCGATGCCCGCGACCACCGGCCCCGCATCCATCGGCTGACCGATGACGCCGGTGGACGCGATGAAGACGTCCTTCTGGCGGCAGCCGCCCGCCTGCGCGGCGGCAGCAGCGGTCGCCTTGACGGTCGCAACGCCCGCCTTGCCTGTGAAGGCATTGGAGTTGCCGGAATTGACGACGAGCATACGGCCCTCGCCGCCATCGGCGAGGTTCGACTTGCACCACTCGACGGGCGCGGACGCGGTCTTAGAGGTTGTGAAGACGCCCGCAGCCTGCGTGCCTTCCACCATCTTCGCGACGAGAAGGTCCGTCCGGCCCTTGTATTTGATCCCGGCCGCCACCGTGCCGAGCACCACGCCCTCGACCGCCGGCAGCTTTGCGAACGTCCTTGGCGCGAGCGGCGAAACCTTGGCCGCCGTCTTTTTCACCGGCTTGCGCGGCGCCTTCTTCGCAGGCGTCGCGGCGGCATTCGCCTTCGAGCGCACGGGCGTCTTCGGCTTTGCCACCTTGCGCTGGGCGCGCGAAAGCTTCGCCTTGCTGTGCGGCTTCGCCTTTGCCTTGCCGCTCGCCTTGCGCTTCGGCTTCACCGAGGTCTTGGTGCCCACCCGCGTCGTCTTCCTGACCGTCATTCGCCGCTCCGCCTGCTAAACCACCCTCAAGCCGGCCGCATCACTCCTGCGCCGGCAGCACAAGCTGCGGGCGTCCGGACGAGGGTGCGGCCGATTCGGCGCCGATAATCTCGATCTTCGCATCGGCGCGCAATTTCTCCATGAGCTTTTGTCCCTCGTCGCGCGCAATTCGCCGCACGATTTCCTCATGCGCTTCCTCAAGTTCGGGCTTGGGCAGGTCGCGGAACCCGACGAGCTGGATGACATGCCAGCCGAACTGGGTCTGAACGGGGCCGGATACATCGCCGGGTTTCATCGAGAAGACGGGCTCCGCGATTTCCGGCACCATATCCTCGCGCCGGAACCAGCCGAGATCGCCATCGTCGCCGGACGAGCCGGGCGCACGATATTCCTCCGCCGCCGCATCGAAGCTCTTGCCGTCTTTTATCTCGGCCGCGATCTTCGCCGCCTGTCGTTCGCTTTCGGCAATGATGTGGCGGGCATGGGCCTCGCGCTCCGCCGGCGCGGCAACGATGTTCTTCTCGTACCAGGCCTCGATCGCCCCGTCGGTCACCTTGTCCTGCATGAGCTGGACCCAGTAGACGTCGCGCAACGCCTTCTCGCCGTAATATTCCTGCCGGCGCTGGACGGCCGGATCGTCATCCACATGCTTCTTCCTCGCCTCCATCGCGACGACGCGGCGGTCGACCAGCATGCCGAGGAGGTACTGGAAGCGGACCTGGGGTTCGAGCTGCGCGAGCGCCGCCCCCATCTCCTCATCCGCCATGGCGAGGTCGGAATAACGGATCGGCGAGCCGCCCACGGTCGCGACCACCTCGTCGGCGGGTTCGGCTTCCTGGGCGAGGGCGGGCGCAATCCCCGCGAGCGCCGGAGAGACGGCCAAGAAAAGCGCCAGGATGGCAGGCAGACGGAAGACGGACATGGGACGAACCCTCCTTGAGCGGGCAGGCGGCCTCTTCGGGCTCGCGGGAGCAGGAAAACAATTGAAAGGGGCCAAATTCGGGCTGGCCATAATGGTCCGTGAGCCCCGGCCGCACAAGCGCCGCACACGGCGCCCGAAAGAAGCGTACAAAAGCAAATTCCGGACTTCCGCCGAAACCGCCGCCGCGCCGCGTTCGATTGACAAGGCCGGGGCGCGCCCTTACATCGGGAGCGCACCTCAAGAGGAATTTGACCTGATGGCAAGCTTGGGCGCCCTCGCCAAGCGTCTTTTCGGCTCCTCCAATGACCGAAGGATCAAGGCTTACAGAGCCCGCGTCGAGGCGATCAACGCACTCGAAACGGAGACCGCTGCCCTGAGCGACGACGCTCTGAAGGCGAGGACGGCCGAATTCCGCGCCCGTCTCGCGGACGGCGCGACGCTCGACGAAATCCTCCCCGAGGCCTTCGCCACCGTGCGCGAAGCCGCCCGGCGCACGCTCGGCCAGCGTCATTACGACGTGCAGCTCATCGGCGGCATGGTCCTTCACGACGGCAACATCGCCGAAATGAAGACCGGCGAAGGCAAGACGCTCGTCTCGACGCTCGCCGCCTATCTGAACGCGCTGCCCGGCAAGGGCGTCCACATCGTCACCGTCAACGACTATCTCGCCAAGCGCGACGCCGAATGGATGGGCCAGGTCCACCGCTTCCTCGGCCTCGAAGTCGGCACGATCCTGCACGGGCTCGACGACAATCAGCGCCGCGAAGCCTATGCCGCCGACATCACCTACGGCACGAACAACGAATACGGCTTCGACTATCTGCGCGACAACATGAAGTACCAGCTCGCCTCC
>PHEF01000069.1 GCA_002842875.1 Alphaproteobacteria bacterium HGW-Alphaproteobacteria-3
CGAGTCAGAGAACAGGAAACAGCTTCGAGGAAATATCTATCTTGCCAAGGTGACGCGCGTGGAGCCCTCGCTCCAGGCGGCCTTCATCGAATATGGCGGTAACAGGCACGGTTTCCTCGCCTTCAGCGAAATCCATCCCGACTATTACCAGATCCCGGTCGCGGACCGCGAAGCCCTGCTGAAACAGCAGGCCGACGAAGCGCGCCGCGAGAGGGAAGAAGAAGACGAAGAGGACGCGCCCGAACCGGACGCGGCGAAGGCGGTTGCCGAAAATGGCGACGACGACGCCGATGAGAATGGCGGCGGCAACGGCGCCAAGCCGGAGAGGGGCGAAACCGAAACCGTGCTTTCCGACGAGACGGTCGAGTCCGTCGGCGCGGAAGACGCGATGGAAGAAGCCGCCCCGCGCAAGCAGCGGGGCAACTATCGCTCCTACAAGATCCAGGAAGTCATCAAGCGCCGGCAGATTTTGCTGGTGCAGGTCGTGAAGGAAGAGCGCGGCAACAAGGGCGCCGCGCTGACCACTTATCTTTCGCTTGCCGGACGCTACTGTGTGCTGATGCCCAACACGGCGCGCGGCGGCGGCATTTCACGCAAGATCACGGTGGCCGCCGATCGCAAGAAGCTCAAGGGCATCGCCGAGTCGCTCGACGTGCCGGAAGGCATGGGCCTCATCGTCCGCACGGCGGGCGCGAAGCGCACCAAGGCGGAGATCAAGCGCGACTACGAATATCTGCTGCGGATGTGGGAGAGCGTGCGCGAGCTGACGCTCAAATCGACCGCCCCCACCCTCGTCTACGAGGAGGGCAGCCTTATCAAGCGTTCGATCCGCGATCTCTACGACAAGGATATCGACTCGATCCAGATCGAAGGCGACGAAGGCTACAAGGAAGCCAAGAACTTCATGCGCATGCTCATGCCGAGCCATGCGAAGAATGTTCAGCCCTACAAGGAAAAGCAGCCGCTCTTCCAGAAGCAGCAGGTCGAACAGCAGCTCGACGCGATGCTGAACCCGTCCGTCACGCTGAAATCGGGCGGCTATATCGTCATCAATCCAACGGAAGCCCTCGTTTCGATCGACGTGAACTCGGGACGCTCCACGAAAGAGCGCAACATCGAGCAGACGGCACTGAAGACGAACCTTGAGGCGGCGGAAGAAATCACGCGGCAGATGCGCCTGCGCGACCTTGCGGGCCTCATCGTCATCGACTTCATCGACATGGACGAGCACCGCAACAACCGCGCGGTGGAACGCAAGCTCAAGGATTGCCTGAAGACGGATCGCGCCCGCATTCAGGTCGGGCGGATCAGCCATTTCGGTCTTCTCGAAATGTCGCGCCAGCGCATGCGCTCCGGCGTGCTGGAAGGATCGACCGTGATCTGCCCGCATTGCACGGGCACGGGGCTCGTGCGGTCCGTCGAGTCGATGGCGCTGCATGTGTTGCGGAGCGTCGAAGCGGAAGCCGTCAAGGGCCGCGCCGCCGCCTTCACCGTGAAGGTTCCGGCGGAGGTCGCGATCTACATTCTGAACCAGAAGCGCGCCAACCTGCTCGATGTCGAAGAGCGCTACGGCACGTCGGTCTTCATCGAGGCCGATGCGACGCTTGCGGGCTCCGACCACAAGATCGAACCGGCCGAAGCGCGCGCGCTCACCCGCACGCGGCCGGCGCAGGGCGCGATCAACATCGAGAGCGGCTATACGGAAGAAGAGGAAGAACCCGCCGTCGAGGAAATCGACGAGGAGGAAGCCGAAGAGACGAGCGCCGACGCCAAAGCCGGTGACGGCAAGGAAGACGGACAGCCCCGCCGCAAGCGCCGCCGCCGCAAGCGCCGTCCGGCCGGCGAAGGCGACGCGGCACGCGAGGCGAACGGCAGCGAAGACGAGGCGGAAGCCAGTGCCGATGCCGACGACGAATCCGCGGCTTCCGGCGAGGACGACGAGGCCGAGGCAGCGCAAGGCGATGGCGAGCAGACCGAACTCGGCGAGGACGGGCTGCCGCGCAAGCGCCGCCGCCGCGGGCGCCGGGGCGGCCGCCGCAATCGCCGCAAGCCGGAGGATGCTTCCGCCGAGGGCGCGGAAGAAGCCGGCCTGGAGGCGATTGCCGAAGGCGACGAGGAGGAAGGCCTGCTGCTCGAAGGGGCGCTGGAAGACCCGCTTGCCGGCGGCGAGGAACCCGTTCTCCTGTCCTATTCGCGCAGTGAGCTCGAAGCGGACGATCCCTCCGACGACGACGAGGAAAGCTGGGATGCCGAGGCTGCCATGGAAGGCGCCTATGGCGACCAGAAGAAGCTCGCCGAAGCGGAGATCGAAGCCGATGACGAGATAGAAAAGGAAGACATCGCCGGGACGGCAGAGGCCGATGAGCCGGAAGAGGAAGACGTGCCCGAAGCCGCTGTCGAGATGGCGGAAGCGGATGCAGACGGTCCGATGCTCGGCGAAGCACACGGCGACAACGATCCGGACCAGCCTGCGAAGCGTGGCTGGTGGCAGCGGCGCTGAGGCATCGCGCCCGGACGGAAATGCAAAAGGCCCGGAGGAAACTCCGGGCCTTTTTCAATATGCGTTGCCTTCAAACGTCATCTTCGGGATTTGCTTCGCCGCTACGCTCCTCGCGATGACGATCGGGTTGGCACCCGGAGCAATTTCCGGCGCCAACCGCTCGCTCAGCTTCCCGCGATGCCGGTGGCGGCCATGCCGTTTCCGCCGGGATTGATGGCGAAGCCGCAAGCCCCCGATGCGATTCCGTCCGGACAGACGATCGCATTCGCCGGCGAACGCGCGTCGGCCGGGCCGTTCTCGAGGGCGGCGTTTGCCGCGTCGATCGTCTGTGCGTTGCGTCCGACATACTGGATGGCGGCGGCACCCTTGGGCGCACCGGCGCCCGCGCCGCTCAGACGGACATATTCGCCGGTATCGCCGGTGACGATGACGGGCGCGAGGAAGGCGGAGGCCAGACCCGCCACGGGGCGCGAGGGGCTGGCGGCGAGGACGATGCCGGTGCCCTCCGCGACCTCACCCGAACCGAAAGCACCGTTCATGGTGACGGCACAGGCGACCGCGCCTCCCGCACCGTCGATGGCGGCGAAGGCGGTGGAGCCGAAGTCCCGGTCGATATCCGAGGGTGCGCCAAGCTGGACCGCCGTGCGCTGCGCGATCGCGGCGAGGTCGCCCGGGCCGGCATTCCCTGCGTTCGACCAGAGCGCCGCGCCGAACGCGCCCGCGCCAATCGATCCGGCGGGGAGCCAGACCCTCGATGTACCCGAATCCTCCCGCCGGGCGGGAGCGACGTCGGGGCGGTAGTTGCGGAGATCCTGAATCGAGAGCGCGCCGCCCGCCCTGGCGGACGCCTCGATGAGGCGCTGCGCCGTCTGGCCGGAATAGAAGCCGCCGACACCCTGGCTGCGCACCTGGGCAAGCGTTGCGGCAAGATGGATGCGCGTCACGGTGTCGAGTTCACCCGCGATGGCCCCCTTGCCGTTCGAAAATATCCTCATCAGCGCGGGCGAGGCGCCGACGATGGATGCCGCATCGGCGAGTTGGCGCGCGGTGGCGCGCGAAACGGGCGTTCCTGTCGCCGCGAGACGCTCGGCGGGGGCGATGAGCGCGCCCCAGGGAAGCTTGCCATAACGCGCATGAATGAGCGCAAAGCCCCGGACGTTGCCGGGGACGGCGATGGCGCCGCCGCCCGCAGGATTGCGCGTCAGGAAGGAAACCGTGTCGACGGTCTTCTTGCCCGCCTCATGCACGAGGCAGATGCCGCCTCCGCCAAGGCCGGCCGCCGCCGGATAAGTCACCGAAAGACCGAAATAGGCGGCTGCCGCCGCATCGGCGGCGTTGCCACCCTGTTCCAGCACCTGACGCGCGAGCAACACCGCCGAAGGCTCGTCCGCGACGACGGCACCGGCAAACCATGGATCGCGCGTGTCGGCAGCGATCCGCCCGGCTGTCGTGAGGCGCGCACGGCGGTCTTCCGCGGTTTCGACGCCATGGCTTACCGCCGTCAGGCCGACGGGATCTCTCGGCCCCTCTTCCACACAGGCCGACAGGCCCAGAATCACGGCGAAAGCGGCCAGCGTCATTCCCGCGCGGCGCGCGCGACCCTCATAATTTAACCACATTCCGGCGCTTCTCCTGATGTTCGACATATCGACCTTGTTCGGCGCCGGATTCAGCGATCAGCGCCGTTTCCTGTATGATGGGCATCGCTCACATTATCGTGCAGCATGGCGACATTGACGGGGTAACGGACCACACCTACCGTTTAGTCGCGACATGCCTGTAACGTCAACGAGGGGCCCGAAGCCCCGCAAAAAATCCTGCACCGAAGGCAGGGGGCGAGAGTGGCGCGAAAAGCGCCGCCGGGGAAGGAAAAGCGGAGCCGGAAGGTTCCAGGAAAACGAGTAAATGGTGCCGCATGGCGCCGTAACCGGGTTTAACGAGACATGTCATTCATGAGTACCGGCGCGGATACCGGCCTGAAAGCTGCCCTGAGAGGGAGCGTTCGCGCGTTTTGCGCCCTGACGATCGGCGCGGCGGCGAGCTTCAACGCCGCACTTCCCGCCACGGCCCAGGGCCGCATCTCGATCATCAGCGATGCCGAAACCGAGGCCATGCTGCGGGAATATTCCGACCCGGTGTTCATGGCGGCGGGAATCGACCCGGCCGCGGTGAAAATCCACCTCGTGAACAACAACACGCTCAACGCCTTCGTGACGAACGGTCAGCAACTCTTCGTGCATACGGGCCTCATCACCGTTGTCGATACGCCGGCGGAACTCATCGGCGTGATCGCGCATGAAACCGGCCACATGGCGGGCGGCCATCTCGTGAAGCGGCGCGAGGAATTCGAGAGCATGAGCATGCCGGTGATCGCCTCGATGATCCTCGGCGTCGGCGCGATTGCCGCGGGCCAGGGCGATGCGGGCATGGCAGTCATCATGGGCAGCCAGCACATCGCGACACGGAGCCTGCTCGCCTTCACGCGCGAACAGGAAGCAAGCGCCGACCAGGCGGGCGCGACTTTCCTGCAGCGCTCGGCGCAATCCGGCAAGGGCATGCTCGACCTCTTCTCGTCGATGCGCGACCAGGAATTGCTGACGACGAACCGGCAGGATCCTTATGCGCGCTCGCATCCGATGTCCAGCGCGCGTCTTTCAGCGCTTGAGGATCGCGTGAAGACCTCACCCTATTACGAGAAGCGGGATTCGCCCGAACGCGTCCATCAGTTCAAGATGGTGCAGGCGAAGCTCTTCGGCTTCCTCGACGACCCGTCCGTCACGTTCAACCGCTACCCGCCGTCGGACAGGAGCGACTATGCGCTTTACGCGCGCTCCGTCGCCTATCACCGCACGGGACAGCTCGACAAGGCGCTCGCCGAACTCGAGCCGCTGATCGCGAACCTTCCGGACAACCCTTATGTGTGGGAAGTGAAGGGCCAGATTTATTTCGAGAGCGGCAAGGTGCCGGAGTCGATCGCGGCCTATCGCAGATCGGTGGAACTGAAGCCCGGCGACGAACAGCTTCACCTCGGCCTCGGGCGGGCGCTGCTCGCACGCGAGGGCACGGAGTCGACGCAGGAGGCGATCCGGCACCTGCAGAAAGCGACGCAGAGCGGCGAGGAGGCCTTCGGCTACTACCAGCTTTCGATCGCCTATGGAAAGCTGGACAACATCGGCATGGCGGAGCTTTCGACCGCGCAGTATTACGATGCGCTCGGCGCAATCGGCGAAGCGAAATCCCATGCGATCCGGGCGCAGAAGCTGCTCGACAGCGCCAGCCCCGAATGGCTGCGCGCCCAGGACATTGCCATACAGCAGCCGCCGCAGCGCGGATGACCCCACCCTCGCCCTTTCCTTTTTTCCAGACGAAGAGCCCCATGACCGCAAGTTTCCGACTGCGCTTCCTGCTGCCGCTGGCGACGCTCGCCGCGCTTTCCCTTTTCCTCCTCGCCGCGCCCGCCGGGGCCGCCGAGCGCTTCGACGCGAAGGACAAGGCGGCGATCGAGACCATCATCCACGATTATCTGGTCGAGAACCCGGAGGTGCTGGTGAAGGCGTTCGAGACCCTTGAACGGCGCCAGGAGACGGCGAAGCTCGCGCAAACGAAGGCCGCGGTCGAGACGCACCGGAAGGCGATCTACGAGGATCCGGACGATCACGTGACCGGGAACCCGGACGGCGACGTCACTATCGTCGAGTTCTTCGACTACCAGTGCGGCTACTGCAAGCGGAGCTTCGAACCGCTGATGGATTTTGTGGAGAAGGACGGCAACATCCGGCTCGTGCTGAAGGAGTTCCCCATCCTTGGCCCCGCCTCGCTGCTGGCGACGAAAGCCGCCATCGCCGCAAAAAACCAGGACCGTTATTTCGACATGCACCGCGCGCTCTACGCGCACAAGGGCGATCTCGACGAAGACGCCATCGTGGCGATTGCCGGCGAGACCGGCCTCGACATCGCCAGGCTCCGGAAAGACATGGAAGACCCGGCGATCCAGGACCAGGTGAGCCGGACCTACAGGCTCGCCGAACAACTCGGCATCGACGGCACGCCCGCTTTCGTCACGGGGGGGACGATGTATCCCGGCGCCGTCGATACGGCGCGCCTCGAAGACATGATCAAGCAGGCCCGCGGGAGCTGACGCGGAAATTGACCGCAAGCCGTCAGGACCGCAGCCCATTCGACCGCAATGCCGCGCATGGGGGCGCGCGCAATCACTCAACCCGAACGAAAAGGCCCCTCGCAGGGGCATGGTAATCATGCATACAAAGATCGAAGAATTTGCCGCACACTGCGCGCGGTATCGCAAGCCCGACCTCGCCCGCGCCGGATGGCAGGTCGCGACGACGGCCATTCCCTTCATCGCGCTTTCGGCGGCGATGTATTTCAGCCTTCAGGTCGGCTACTGGCTGACGCTGTTACTGGCGATACCGCTGGCGGGATGCGCGCTGCGCTTTTTCATCATCCAGCACGATTGCGGACATGGTTCCTTCTTCGCGTCGAAGCGGGCGAACGACATCACCGGACGTATTGTCAGCGTACTGACGATCACGCCCTACGCCTATTGGCGGCGGCTGCACGCACTGCACCATGCCTCGTCGGGCAATCTCGACCGGCGCGGCTTTGGCGACATCAACACGCTGACGACCGACGAATACCGTGCGCTGAGCCCGGTCCGCCGCCTCGCCTACCGCATCTACCGGCATCCGGTGTTCCTGCTCGCGATCGGCGGGCCGGTCCATTTCCTGCTGCTGCAACGCCTGCCGCTGACGCTCAGGCGGCCCGCATGGGAAATGTGGAGCAGCGTCATGGCGCACAATCTCGCGATCCTCGCCTTCTACGGCACGCTGCTGATCCTGCTCGGCTGGCTCAATTTCGCGGTGATGGTGGTGCCGGTGCTGGTGGCCGCCGCCGCGATGGGTGTCTGGCTTTTCTATGTGCAGCATCAGTTCGAGACCACGAGCTGGGACAAGAACGAGAACTGGGACCGCAACAGCGGCGCGCTCAACGGCAGCTCCTATTATGTGCTGCCGCGCGTGCTCGGCTGGTTCACGGGCAATATCGGACTGCATCATATCCACCATCTGTGCAGCCATATTCCGAACTACCGCTTGCGGGAATGCCTCGACGCGATGCCGGAACTGAAGACGATCAACAGGCTGACCATCATGGAGAGCCTCAAGACGGCGCGGCTGGCGCTGTGGGACCCGCAGAGCCGCAAGCTGGTGAGCTTTCAGGGGGTGTGAGGAAGCGGGGAGCGGGCGTGAAAAAGATCGAACTCGATGCCTATGGCGTGCCGGAAGATGTCGCGCGCTGCGTTGAGGCGCCGGATGTGGGCGCGCCCTCCCCTGGCGAAGTCGTGTTCGACGTCATCGCCTTTCCGATCAACCCGGCCGATATCGGTTTCTGCCGCGGCACCTATCGCATCAAGCCGCCGCTGCCCGCGACGCCGGGGGCGGAGTGCGTCGGCCGTGTCCGCGCGGCCGGCGACGGCGTCACCCATGTGAAGCAAGGCGACCTCGTCATCAATCTCGCGCGCGAGAACTGGGCCTCGGAACGGCGCGTCAAGGCGGAGGACGCCGTGCCGATCCCTGCCGGTCTCGACCTCAAACAGGCGGCGATGCTGCGCATCAACCCGCCGACGGCGCTGCTGCTGTTGAGCGATATCGTTGACCTGAAACCCGGCGACTGGGTGATCCAGAACGTCGCCAACTCCGCCGTGGGCCGCCTCGTCATCACGCTGGCGAAGGCGCGCGGCCTGCGCACGGTGAACGTGACGCGGCGCGACGATGTGTTTCCCGAGTTGAAGGCGCTCGGCGCCGACATCTGCCTCACCGACGGGCCGGACTTGCCCGCCCGCGTGCGCGAGGCGACAGGCGGCGCGGCGATCCCGCTCGGGCTCGATGCGGTGTCCGGCGAGGCGACGGCGCGGATCGCGGCGTGCCTGCGCGACGAAGGCACCGTCTGCACCTATGGCGGCATGTCGGGCGCGGCGCCCGCCGTCACCGTCGCCGATCTCGTTTTCCGGGGCGTGACGTTTACCGGCTTCATGCTCGGCCGCTTCCTGGCGCGGCGTTCGGCGGAAGAGATCCGGGCGATCTATGCGGACCTTGCGGAGCAGATGGCGAAAGGCGTCATCCATGCACCGGTCGACAGTGTCCATGCGATCGAGGATATCCGCGAGGCATTGATCCGGGCACAGACGGGCGGCCGGCAGGGGAAGGTGCTGGTGAGTCCGGGTGGGGAGGCGGGGTGAGAGTTCAGACCATCAATCTGCGGGAATTACTGGATTTTCAGGATCGTGCGGACCTGGCACGTGACCTGATGGAACAACGCCAGAAGCGCCCAAAACATGCTTCTCTTGGTCATCGAAAAATATGTGAGCACCGAAAGCCTTGAGAAGAGGTGTTTTGTTTTCGGTACCGACGAAATGCGCCTCGTCGGCAGCAGTCCCCCAAGCTCGTAGTGTATGGATGACCCGCTCATGCGCCGGTGCGTTTCGAGACGTGACGATGCCAATGCGAACTTTGCTTACGCCTCCCTTTCCCATATAGACGTGCCGCAGGATTGACAGTTTCTTGAGGAAGTTGCCAAAAGGTCCGCCAGCCATTGGTTTTTTGGCATTTTCAGTTTCATGCAAAAGGAAGGCCTGTAACCCCTCCCTTTTGTAGATTTCATCGGATTCTGCACTGAACACGACAGCGTCTCCGTCAAAAGCAATTCGAACTTCATCCTCCGGCATTGTTTGCCACCCAGGCGGAACAGTCCCCAATTTCGCAGCGGCAGCACCAGCAGCGATCGCGGCTTTAACGTCATCCGTTTCATTCGAGAGAAACAGATCGATCTTCCAAGCTGGGATATACGGTCCCAGCGACCTCCCACTAGTGAAGCTTCCTGTCTTTATCGCCAACTTGTACTCCTTGACGGAGTTAAACGCCCGCAAGGAAAGATCTGGAGAATTTCGGGAGAGAAGCATCACTTCTACGAAAGGATCGGCGTCAACCTCATTGAGACGAAGCAACCTTTCAACAACTTCATATCCACACCCTTTGCCAATAAGCAAGTCCTCTCGCTGCAGTTGAAGCTGGGCATAAGCCTTCACACCGTCGCTGACGAAAACGGCGTGTTCTTCTTCAAGATCGAAGAGGGCGCGCGTTGAAATGCCGATCCGCAACGGTGCGGCTCTCAAGGTCTCTTTGTAGTCGGCCATATGTGAACCAAAAAAAGTCGCCACACCAAAGATGCACGATCCCATCGTAAAATCTTCGGTGAGATGCTGTTGGCATGCGCTATCGACGTTTCGAAAGCGCCTCTATCCCTTAAATTGTATGATGCCGCCGCCTGCACGCCCAATCCGCACACGATCGTCGGTTGTACGATTCGCAACGCCCTTGAAAACTATCCTCGCGCCTGCATCCGCACCAGCACTAGCTATTCGAACCAAATCGTCCGTCGTTCGAGAGCCAGCATTTAAAACAAAACCACCACCTGCTCGCGCGATCCTCATCAAGTCATCCACTGTCCTGAATTCGAATGACATGCTGCTACCTCACCTTCCAAATCGATCCCGTATGTGATCGTTGAAATACGTGCCCTTTGAAACCGCACGACAAAGCCCATCGAAAATGTCTTGCGGAACCCCGAAGTAGTCATAGGGGCCTCCCGAGTCCACAAACCAGATTTGGAGCACGTGAGAATTTGGATTGTACTCCGCGCGTCGTATCGCAGACGAAATGAAAGTCGGCATGTGCTTTTCTCCGTATATTCAATACTGACGTGAAGTAATCGAGATGTCGAGTTCGTCCGACCACAAACGAAAGACGTGGATGACCCGCATGAAGCGGGTCATGACGATTCAGGGAATGACCTGATGCCGTCATTGCGAGGAGCGGCTCCGCCGCGACGTGGCAATCCAGCGGCCGCTTGTTCCGCGCCTGCCGCCCCTGGATTGCTCGTGTAATGGGCTTGCCCTTTTGCGACAGAAGTATCGTGATTGTGGCGGCGAAGGCGGTTTGCGCAAAGCGTTTTCGC
>PHEF01000178.1 GCA_002842875.1 Alphaproteobacteria bacterium HGW-Alphaproteobacteria-3
GGCCGTCCCGGCGAAAACGCTTTGCGCAAACCGCCTTCGCCGCCACAATCACGATACTTCTGTCGCAAAAGGGCAAGCCCATTACACGAGCAATCCAGGAGCGTCTGGCGCGGAGCAAGCGGCCCCTGGATTGCTTCGCGCGTACCGCGCTCGCAATGACGGTGTGAGAGTCTGCGTCCAGACAAGCGGCCGGTCCTTGTTCGATAGTTCTGGATTCCTGTCGGGAAGATGTCGAAATTCCATGAAGCGCTTCATCCTTCTTGCCTGCCTCTCCCTCTCCGCCCTCTCCCCCGCTTACGCCGTGGACGAGCGCTACCCGGATTACGCCGTCCGTCCGGGTCTCGCGGGCGAGGCGGCGGTCGAGGGCGCGCCCGCGCCGGCAAGCCTCATGCGTCTCTGGCCGGAAAGTTTCCGCATGTTGCAGCCGGGCGTGGCGCTGCGCACCGGTCCCGTCGAGGGCGGCGTGCGGGTCAAGGCGGCGGTGGAAGCCGTCGCCGTTCTGGTCAACGCGGAAAACCCGCTCGCCTGCATTTCGTTCGAAGAGCTTAATCGTCTCTATACGGAGGAAAATCCGAAATGGACCGGCGGCGCGCCGGCCGTGCCGCTCGCGCGCGCGGCCGGGGAGGACGAGGGCGATTTCTTCGCCGGGGCCGTCCTCCGTGGCGCGCCCTTCGCGCCGGGCGTTACGCGCGTTGCGCGCTATTCCATGCTCCTCGACACGATCGCCGCCTCACCCGGTGCCATCGGTTACGCGCCCGCGGGCTATCGCGGCGACGGCGTAAAGGCGCTTCGGGTTTCGGATGGCGGCGAATGCGTCGCCCCCGGCGCGGCGAGCGCCTGGCGCGCGGAATACCCGCTCGCCCGCTTCGTCTATCTGCGCGGTGGGGAAAGCGAGGCGGGCAAGGCCTTCATCGACTACGTGCTCTCGCAGGCCGGGCAGCGCGATGCGGTCATCGCGGGCTTCTATTCCCTGCCTTACGTCTTCGCGGTCGAGGAGCGCAGGAAGCTCGGTCTCGACTGAACCCTTCCTTTATCCCCGCTGTGGCATTTCTGCCGTTGCATTTTTGCCGTTGTATTTCCGCACGCGGTCATGCAACGCCGCCACAGCGGGGACAAGCCGCGCCTGTGTGACGGTTCGTTGACATTTCGATGACAGACGCCCGCATTTGTCCCCGCATCCGGGCATATCCGCAAAAGCAAACCCCCGGTGGATTTCTCCACCGGGGGCTGCCGCCTGACTGATCTGCGAGGATCGGATCGAGCGTCGTTCTAGAAGGTGAACTGCGTGCGCAGCGCGACCGCGTCGTGACCGAAGTTCGGGTTCGCAACGCCACCGCGATTTTCCACATCCACGTTCAGGTAGTTGAGCATGAAGCGGAGGTTGTTGTTCACATACCAGTTCAGGCCCACCGTGATGATGTCCTGCTCGCCGCCCGCGATGTCCGCCATTGCCGAAGCCGAACGGATTGGCGGCCTTCACGCCCTTGTAGGCGGCTTTCTTGATGTCGTAGCTGTAGGATTCGCCGGTGAGGATCCACGAAGCCTGCAGATACCAGGCATCGAGATTGACGTTGCCGCCAGCGATGCCGTCGATGTCGTAACGGTAGTATTCGCCCTGCGCGCGGAAAGGACCGTAGTTGAAGGCGAGCTCCGGACCGTAGACGGTGATGGTGTCGACGCCGCCGATATTGCCGGTGTCGATGTAGCGCAGCGGGTCGACGCGCAGTTCCGGCCGGTCGCGGAAGCGGATCGTATCGCTCGGAACGTTGAAGGAGTGCGAGCCCGAGGCACCGATATGGACGTTCAGGCCTTCCTTCGGCGAAGTCGCATAGGCAACGCGGCCGACGACGTTGGAGGTGTCGTTGTCGTCGAGACCGCCACCCGCTGTAGCGGTTCCCATCGTGTAGTAAGTGGCACCGAAGAAATTGTCGGTATGGAACGTGCCGCCCGTCGTCATGCGGGCCTCGCCGGCCGCCGGCGTGATGGCGAGGTTCACCGCCGTCGCCCGCTCGATGAAGGTGATGTCGTTCGACGAAGTCGAATCGTCGAGCGTCATCTTCGGCTTCGTCGCGCCGATAACGAGGTTCACGCCCTCGATGCCCTTGTAGGTCAGCAGGGCTTCGTAGATGCGGGCGTTCGATTCCGTGCCGCTGTCACCGAAGTTGAATTCGATATTGTAGGCGAAGTCCTTGGCGAAGGTGCCGCTGGCGCCCAGCCGCAGGCGGCGGAAGTTGGCGTTGCCGCGCAGGCCGCCGAAATTTGCCTCGCTGGCGCTGTCCTGGTCGTAGCCGCCGACGTCGAGATGGGCGCGGCCATGAAGGTTGAAGGAGTAGTTGCCGTCGGCCGTCTTGAAGCCGGGGCGGCCGTCTTTCAGCGTCACCTCGACATCGCTCTTGCGTTCTTCGAGAGACTTGATCGCGGTGCCGTGCTGGATTTCGACATCGTCGATTTTCCGCTGCAGGGCTTCGATCTGCGCCTTGAGGGCGTCGAGTTCGGCCTGGGTGTTGCTGGCGGCAAAAGCAGGTGCCGCAAGGAAGGCGGCAGCGCCGATCGCCGTGCCGGCCAGCAGAATGTTTCTC
>PHEF01000070.1 GCA_002842875.1 Alphaproteobacteria bacterium HGW-Alphaproteobacteria-3
ACATCGCTGCTGCCAGAAAAATCCTCGTCATCCTTAACGCCAAACTCAGAGACGCAAACACGCCCCAAACCGCTTGACAGCCAATACAGTTGCTTCGCTTCGCTCGCAATGACGAAAGAGAGAAATAGCGCCTATTGCGGCATGGCCCGCCGGTAGAGATGCCATGTCGCGTGTCCGAACACGGGCAGGACGACGACAAGCCCCAGAAAGAGCGGGATCGACGCGGCGATCACGCCAAGCGTCACGAAGACGCCCCAGCCGAACATCACGAAGGGGCTCTGCAGCACGGCCTTCACGGACGCGATCATGGCGGTGACGATATCGATGTCGCGTTCGAGCAGAAGCGGGATCGAAAAGACGGTGATCGAGAAGAGCACCATCGCCAGCACCGCGCCGATGACATGGCCGAGCGCAAGGAAGAGGAGCCCCTGCGGCGTGGTGAAGACAACCGCCACGAACTGCTCGAACGAGGCGAAGGAAATGAGGCCGAGACAGAGCGCGATCAGCAGGCGGACCTGATACATCCAGACCCAGAAGACAAAGAGCATCACGAAGGCCATCCAGGAAACCTCGCGCCGCCGCTGCGCCCAGATGAGAGCGAAGACGCCGCGCCGGGAGGGGCGCTCGCCCGCGGCGAGACGGCGGCTCACCTCATAAAGACCGACGGCGGCGAACGGCCCGACCAGCGGAAAGCCGATGGCGAAGGGATAGATGAGCCAGGGCATGTCCCAGAGGGTCAGCGACAGGACGATGACGGCGCCGATCGCCGCGAAGACGCCGCCGATGGCGAGGCCGAAAAGCGGCGCACGAAAGAAATCGCGAAGACCGGCGCGCAGCGCGGCAACGAGATCGCGTATCTCCATCGTGTGGACAGGCTGCCCCGCTGCGCCCGGCGCGGGAGCGCCGGAAGACATATCCGTCATCTTCTCTCTCCTCCCCCCGTGCGTCGAAACCCACGGGAGAAGTATGAGCAGAAGCCGCACCCCGCGCCTAGCGAATTTCAGGCGGCGGCGGCCGACAAGAGAATCCCGAAAAGAAAAGGACGGCACCTCCGGGAGGGCCGCCCTTTCAATTTCGAACGCCAGACCGGAAGAACCGGCCGGGCGGTGCCTTAGTGACCGCGCATCACCGCGCGCGCTTCCTCTTCGGAGAGCGGCTCGCGCTTCAGCGGCCAGATGTACTCGAACACCGCGACCAGCGCCGGCAGCAGCGTCACCGCGCCCACCATGTTCACGATGAACATGAAGGTGAGGAGCAGGCCCATATCCGCCTGGAACTTGAGCGCGGAGAAGGCCCAGGTGCTGACACCGATGGCGAGCGTGCCGCCGGTGAACATGGTCGCCGAGCCGACGTCGTAGAGCGCCTGCAGATAGGCCTCGTGCGGCGTCTTGCCCATGCGCATGTAGCGCTGCATCCGGTTGTACTCGTAGATGCCGTAATCGACGCCGATACCCACCGCGATGGCGAGCACGGGCAATGTCGATATCTTGAGACCGATGCCGAAGGCGGTGAGGAACCAGTCGCCGATGATGGTCGACAGGATCAGCGGCAGCACGACGCACAGCGCACCGCGCCACTCGCGGTAGGTCAGGATGACCAGCGTCATGACGAGCGCATACACATAGAGCAGCATCGGCAGCTCGGACTTGTGCACGATCTCGTTTGTCGCCGCCACGATCGGCACGTTACCCGTACCGATGCGCAGGTTCAGACCCGGATACTCGTTCTGGCCGATGTAGGACTCGAGTTCCTCGACGACATGCTTCACCGTCCCGGCCTTCGTGTCCTTGATGAAGATGGCCACCGCCGCCGTGGAGCAGTCCGGGTTCACGATACCCGACGCGCTGCTGATGCTCGCCGTCGCCTGGGCGAGGGCGGCCGAGTTGCGCGGCAGGTTCTGCCACTTCGGATTGCCTTCCTGCCACATGCTGTTGATCTTGCGGGCGAGCACCGGAAGGCTGATGACCGACTGCACACCATCGACATTGCGCATGTGCCAGCTGAACTTCTCGAGGTAGTGCATCTTGTCGAAGTCGATGCACACCACCGTGTCGGACTCGACGATCACGGTGAGCACGTTCAGGCCGAGGCTGAATTTCTCGGCGATGTAGCGGCTATCCTGATTGTAGCGGGAGTCGGGCCAGAGTTCGCCCGCACCCGCATGCACGTCGCCGATCTGCTTGTTGCGCGCCTCGTAGAAACCGACGGAGCCGACGATGAGGCAGACGATGACGAAAGGAAACGCGACAGGCGGTGTCGCGATACGCGACAGTGCGGGCCAGAGCTTGGCGCGCGTATCCATCGCCTTGCGGACCTTCGCGCCATACTCTTCTTCCGGCGGCGCCACATAGGACACCAGCAGCGGCAGCATGATCAGGTTCGAGATGATCTTGAAGCCGATACCGATCGAGGCCGTGATCGCGAGCTCCTGAATCATGCCGATCGGAATGATGTAGAGCGTCGCAAAACCCGCCAGCGTCGTCAGAAGGGCGATCAGGCCCGGACGGAGCAGGAAGGTGAAGGTCGCGCGCGCAGCCCTGTTCTTGTCGAGGCCGGCGGCCATTTCCGCGCCGACCATGTTGATCTGCTGCACACCATGGCTGACACCGATGGCGAAGACGAGGAACGGCACCAGCACGCCGAGCGGATCGAGGCCGAAGCCGAGAATGCTCAGAAGACCGAACTGCCAGACCACCGAGCTGAGCGAAGCGCCGACCGTCACCACCGTAAGCACCCAGGAGCGGCAATAGAGCCACAGCATGAAGGCCGTGAGGCAGAAGGCGATGGAGAAGAAATACACGACCGACGAGGCGCCGTCGGCAATGTCGCCGACCAGTTTCGCGAAGCCGACGATCTTCACATCGGTGTCGTCGGAGACGTATTTGTCGCGCAGGGTGGTTTCGAGCTTGGCCGCGACTTCGAAATAGTCGAGGCGCTGCTGCGTCTCGGGATTGAAGTCGAGCAATTCGGCACGGATCATCGCCGAGCGGAAATCGACCGACACGAGACGGCCGACAAGATCGGCGCGCAGCGTATTCTGCATCACCGTGTCGATGTCCTTGGGCTCGCCCGCGAAATTCGCGGGGATGACGTCGCCCGCCTCCAGGCCTTCCTCGGTCACCGCGATGAAGCGCGTGTTGGGCGTCCACAGCGAGGTTACCGTGTGGCGCGCCACGCCCGGGATGTAGAAGAGATCCTGGGTCGCGTCGTTCAGCGTGTAGAGGAAGTCCTTCTGGAAGATGTCGCCCTTCTTGTTTTCGAGAACGACAAGAATGCGGTTACCGCCACCGAACCCTTCGGAATATTCGAAGAAGGTTTCGATATAGGGGTGGCCGATCGGGAGCATCTTCGTGAAGCCTGCATCCATCCTCAACTGGGATGCGAACACGCCCATGATCACCGTGAAGACGAGAAGCGCCAACAGGATGACGGCACGCAGGCCGAACACGAGATTTTCAATACGCTGCAAAATAACCTCCCCTTGGGAATGCACTCTTTTGCACGGGAGTGCTTCGAAGGCTTGCTTGTGAGACCGGAGCTTTCAGCTCTTCTTGTCGTTCGTTACTGTCGTTCGATGTTGCGCTGCCGGAGTGGACTTTCCGTCTCGTTTTCCGACTGCGCCGGCGACCCCGAGGCTTGCGCCCTTTCGCCGTTATTCTTGTTTCAGACAGACTGCAACCGGCTCAACGCCATCGCGACCGCCTCAGCCGGTTCTTTCCGGCGGGGCGGGGATAGCGCCTTTTCGCAACAATCGCAATCCGACCACCCTCTCGAGCGGGCACTCAATTATCATGACATGTCGCTTTGGCACAGCCTAATTGTCCAGAAAATGAATGAACAAAATCGGCAGCGGCAAGCAAAGCATCGAAACTGCATCTATCCTGTGCATTGTGCCTGCCGGCGCAGCTTGCGTCCGAAACGATATTACTTTTGGTTAATACGGTTCGACGCTCCGCATTCACGGCGCGCCGCTTGCCCGGGGATGTGCTGTCATGCCTCGCGAAGCGGCGCGGCAAACGCGCTATAAGGGTCTCGGTAAAAAGGGGATTCCATGCCGCCCATGTTCGAGCGACTGGCCACCGGCCGTACAGCGCTTACCGCCGCCATTGCCGTTGCCGCCCTCGCCGCGCTCGGCCTTTATTACTGGCTCGTCCTCCTTGCGCCGGAATTGCCTGAAGGCATCGCCGCGTCGAACGGCCGCATCGAGGCCGAGCAGGTCGATGTCGCCACCAAATATGCAGGCCGGATCGAGGAGGTGCGCGTCGACGAGGGCGATCTCGTGACGGCGGGGCAGATCCTTGCCTGGATGGACGACGCCCAGATGAAGGCCGAGATCGCCGCCGCGATGGCGGATGTCCGCCGGGCCGAGGAGCAGAAGGCGCAGGCCGAAGCCGGGATCGCGCAGCGCGAGGCCGAGCTCGATTTTGCCCGCCGCGAACTCGGGCGGGCGGAACGGCTGAGCAGGAGCGGCCACATTCCAACCGAACAGCTCGATCAGCGCCGCGCCCAGTTCCGCACCGCCGAAGCCGTGCTGACGACGGCGACCGCGAACCGCGCCGCCGCCGAGGCCACCATCGAGGCCGCGAAGGCCAACCTCTCCCGCCTGCGCGACATGCTGGACGACACGGTGCTGAAGGCACCGCGCTCGGGCCGCGTGCAATACCGCCTTGCCGAGCCCGGCGAGGTGCTGGCGGCGGGCGGCCGGGTGCTCACCCTGCTCGATATCGGCAATGTCTACATGACGATCTTTCTGCCTGCCGCCGAGGCCGGACGGCTTGCCATCGGCGAGGAAGCCCGCCTCGTGCTCGATCCGATCCCCGGCTACGTGATCCCCGCCCGCGTGAGCTTCGTGTCGAGCGACGCGCAATTCACGCCCAAGGCCGTCGAAACCCGCGAGGAACGCGAGAATCTGATGTTCCGGGTGAAACTCAACATCGACGCCGATCTGCTCGCCCGCGTCGAGGAGCGGGTGAAGACGGGGGTTCGCGGCGTCGGCTATGTGCGCACGCTCTCGGACACGGAATGGCCGGACAACCTTGCCGTGAAGCTGCCTCCGATCGCCCAGCCACGCGACAGCGAGACGGGCGGGAGCACTGGCAAGACGGAATGAGCACCGGCCCCGGCAACACCCGGCCGGAAGGCCCCGCCGCCGCGCAAGTGAGCGGGCTTGTCCATCGCTATGGCGGCAAGCTGGCTCTCGACGATGTGACCCTGTCGATCCCGGCAGGCTGCATGGCCGGGCTCATCGGGCCCGATGGCGTCGGCAAATCGACGCTGCTCGGTCTTCTGGCGGGCGTCAGGCGCCTCCAGTCGGGCGGCCTCACGGTCCTTGGCGGCGACATGAAGGACCCCGCGCATCGGAGCCGCTGCCACACGCGCATCGCCTATATGCCGCAAGGGCTCGGCAAGAACCTCTACCCGACACTGAGCGTGACGGAGAATCTCGACTTTTTCGGACGGCTTTTCGGGCTCGGACCGGCAGCACGAGAGGAGCGGATCGCCGAGCTGCTTGCCGCAACCGGTCTTGCGCCTTTCCCGGACCGCGCGGCGGGCGCGCTGTCGGGCGGCATGAAGCAGAAGCTCGGGCTCTGCTGCGCCCTCATCCACGACCCCGACTTCCTGATCCTCGACGAGCCGACGACGGGCGTCGATCCCCTGTCGCGGCGCCAGTTCTGGGAGCTGATCGGCACCATCCGCGCGCGGCGCCCGCAAATGAGCGTGCTCGTCGCCACCGCCTACATGGAAGAAGCCGAGCGCTTCGACTGGCTGGCCGCGATGGACGAGGGGCGCGTGCTGGCGACGGGAGCGCCCGCCGGGATCCGCGAGGCGGCGGGAACGGAAACGCTCGAAGAGGCCTTCATCGGCCTGCTGCCGGAAGAAAAACGCGCGCGCCACAAGCCCGTGCACGTACCGCCCCGCCCGGACCATGACGGCGAACCTGCCATCGAGGCGACCGACCTCACCCGCCGTTTCGGCGAATTCGTGGCCGTCGATGCCGTGAACTTCCGCATCGGGCGCGGCGAGATATTCGGATTCCTCGGCTCGAATGGCTGCGGCAAGACGACGACGATGAAAATGCTGACAGGCTTGCTGCCGGTGAGCGCGGGCACGGCGCGGCTCTTCGGCAAGCCGCTCGATGCGCGCGACATGGCGACGAGGCGGCGCGTCGGCTACATGTCGCAGAGTTTTTCGCTCTACGAGGAACTGACGGTTCGCCAGAACCTCGACCTCCACGCGGAGCTCTTCCACATACCGAAGGAACGCCGCGCCGCGCGTGTGCGCGAAATGCTGACGAGCTTCGATCTCGAAGAGGTTGCCGATGCGCGCCCCGACGGATTGCCACTCGGCATACGCCAGCGCCTGCAACTCGCCGTCGCCGTGATCCACGATCCGGAAATCCTGATCCTCGACGAGCCGACATCCGGCGTCGATCCGATCGCGCGCGACCAGTTCTGGCAATATCTGATCGACCTCTCGCGCAACCGGGGCGTGACGATCTTCATATCCACGCATTTCATGAACGAGGCGGAGCGTTGCGACCGCATCTCGCTGATGCATGCGGGCCGCGTGCTCGCCGTCGGCGAACCGCATGCGCTGTCGCGCGAGCGCGGCGAGACGACGCTCGAAGCGGCCTTTGTCGATTATCTGCGCGAGGCGGCGGACCTTCCGGAGTTTCGCGCCGGCCCGGCCCCGCAAGGAGAAGACCCTGCCCTCGCGGCCCCCGCACCCGGCGACGCCCCGCACCGGCGCTTCTTCAGCCCGCGCCGCCTCTGGGCCTATACGCGGCGGGAGGCGACGGAAATTCTCCGCGATCCGGTGCGCCTTTCCTTCGCGCTCATCGGACCGCTCATCCTGCTCGTGACGCTCGGCTACGGCATTTCCTTCGATGTCGAGAACATTCCCTATGCCGCGTTCGATCAGGATCGCTCGCTGGAAAGCCGGACGCTGCTGCAGGAATTCGAGGGCTCGCGCTACTTCGAGGAAAAGACGGAAATCGGGAACGCCGCGGAGCGCTATCGCCGCCTCCAGAGCGGCAACATCACGCTCGCCATCGAAATCCCCGAAGGTTATGGCCGCGATCTTCTGGCCGGGCGGAGCCCCGAAATCTCGCTCATCGTCGCAGGCTCGAACCCTTTCCGCGCCGAAACCGCGCTCGGCTACGGTCAGGCGATCGTCGCGCGATATGCCAGCGAACAGGCCCGCCTTCAGCCCATGCCCGTCGCGGACGCCGCCTTCGCCGTCGAAACGCGCTTCCTCTTCAACCAGGGCTTCAAGAGCGTCTTCGCCATCGTGCCCGGCGCCTACATGCTGCTGATGATGCTCATTCCCGCGATCATGACGGCGGTCGGCGTCGTCCGGGAAAAGGAGATGGGGTCGATAGCGAATTTCCGCGCAACGCCGGTGACGCGCCTCGAATTCCTGCTCGGCAAGCAGCTTCCCTATGTCGCGCTCGCCTTTGTCAGTTTTCTCACGCTGCTGCTGATGGGTCTTTTTCTGTTTCGCGTCCCCGTCCAGGGCTCGCTCATGGCGCTTCTCGCCGGCGCCGCGCTCTATGTATTCGCTTCCACCGCCTTCGGGCTTCTCATCTCCTCCTTCGTGAAAAGCCAGATCGCCGCACTCTTTGCGACCGCCATCGTCGCCATGACACCCACGGTGAATTTTTCGGGCATGCTGACGCCGGTCTCGACGCTCGAAGGCGCATCGCGCCACATGGGCAAGTTCTTCCCCTCGTCGTGGTTCCAGCAGATCAGCTCGGGCGCGGTGACCAAGGGTCTCGGTTTCGCCGACCTGTGGAATGCACATGTGGCGCTGGCGCTGTTCTGCATCGTCTTTCTGATGGCGGCGCGCCTCGCGCTGCGCAAGCAGGAGAAGTGACGTGGCCGCCCGGGGAGATTTCGCATTGCTGCGCAGCCTGCTCAACATCGCAAGGCTCGGTGTCAAGGAACTGCGCTCGCTCCGCTCGGACCCCGTGCTCGTCATCCTGATTGTCTATGCCTTCTCCTTCGGCATCTATGAAGTCGCGACCGGCGTGAAGTTCGAGGTGTCGAACGCCTCCGTCGCGATCGTCGACGAGGACCGCTCGCCGTTGTCGCGCCAGATCGCGGCGGCCCTGCTGCCGCCCTACTTCCAGTATGCGGAGCAAATCGGCGCGGAGGACGCGAACCGGGCGCTCGACGACGGCGCCTATGTCTTCATTCTCGACATACCGCCGCATTTCGAACGCGACCTCCTGTCGGGAAAGACGCCGACGCTGCAACTCAACGTCGATGCCACCGCCATGTCGATGGCGGGCACGGGCGCGAGCTACATCCAGAGCATCGTGACGGAGGAAGTGACCCGCAGCCTGAGCGCGACCGGCAAGACGACGAAGACAGAGGCCGAACTCATCGCGCGGGCGCTCTTCAATCCCAATCTCGATTCCGTTCCCTTCACGTCGGTGATGGAAGTGATCAACAACATCACCCTCCTGTCCGTGATACTCGCGGGCGCCGCGCTCATCCGGGAGCGCGAGCACGGCACGCTCGAGCATCTGCTCGTCATGCCGGTGACCGCCATCGAGATCATGTCATCGAAACTCTGGGCGAACGGGCTCGTGATCGTGCTGGCGGCGACGCTTTCCCTCATCCTCATGGTCGAAGGTATTCTCGGCGTGCGTACATCCGGTTCGCTCGCCCTCTTCATCGCCGGTGCGCTTCTCTATCAGTTCTCCGTGACGGCGCTCGGCATCCTGCTCGCCACCTTCACGAGTTCCATGGCGCAATACGGGCTTCTCGTCATGCCGGTTCTGATATTGATGCAGTTGCTGTCCGGTTCCTCGACGCCGCTCGAGAGCATGCCGGTCTGGCTCCAGAACACGATGCAGATATCGCCCTCGACGCATTTCGTCGCCTTTTCGCAGGCGATTCTCTACCGCGGTGCGGGCGTGGCGATCGTCTGGCCCCAGCTTGCGGTCATGGCGGGCATCGGGGCGGCATTTTTCCTCATCGCCCTCGCGCGCTTCCGCCGGGCGATTTTGCGCGGCTGAGCAGGGAGAAAGCTGCATAACGGATGTGACATTTTGCAGCGCGTCAAGCTGGCGGGTACTTGTTTATCCGTACAAGTGATATGGTTTTGGGGCTGGGTACGGAGGGGTTGAATCGGCAAATGCGCAATCTGACCACCAAAGCTATCCGGCATGAAGGCAACGCACATAAGGATAGCGTGACATGGCGGTTTCAAGCGCGCCGGGCTCGAACCTTCCCGGCACGATGACTTCTGCGGCTTGGGCCGTAGCAGGATCTCTCATCGCGGGGACGGTACTCTCCATCATAATCGCCGCCAAGGCACAGGACGCGCCGATGGCCGCCCATGCCTGGCTCTTCGCCTTCGCCTTTGCGGCAGGCGTGATGGTGCTGGGACAGCGCCATCTCAACGCAACGACGCATGGCGGCGCGCGCGAGGACGACGGCACAGGCTACAATGACGGCGTGGTGAAGGCCGGCGCCATCGCGACCCTCTTCTGGGGCGTCGCGGGCTTCCTGGTCGGCGTCGTGATCGCCTTCCAGCTCGCCTTCCCCTTCCTCAATCTCGATACCGCCTTCACGAATTTCGGCCGGCTGCGGCCGCTTCACACCTCGGCGGTGATCTTCGCCTTTGGCGGCAACGCACTGATCGCGACCTCCTTTTATGTCGTGCAGCGCACCTGCCGCACGCGGCTCGCGGGCGATGTCGCTCCCTGGTTCGTTTTCTGGGGCTACAACCTCTTCATCGTGGTGGCCGCGACCGGCTACCTGATGGGCGTTTCCCAGGCGAGGGAATATGCCGAACCCGAATGGTACGCCGACCTCTGGCTCACCATCGTCTGGGTGGTCTATCTCCTCGTCTTCCTCGCCACGCTGGCGAAGCGGAAAGAGCCGCACATCTACGTCGCGAACTGGTTCTATCTCGCTTTCATCGTGACGATCGCGATGCTCCATATCGGCAACAATCTCGCGATCCCGGAAAGCTTCACCTCGTCGAAGAGCTACTCGCTCTTTCCCGGCGTGCAGGACGCGCTGATCCAGTGGTGGTACGGCCACAACGCGGTGGGCTTCTTCCTGACCGCAGGCTTCCTCGGCATGATGTACTACTTCGTGCCGAAGCGCGCCGAACGGCCGGTCTATTCCTACCGGCTTTCGATCGTCCATTTCTGGTCGCTGATCTTCCTCTACATCTGGGCAGGCCCGCACCATCTGCACTTCACGGCGCTGCCCGACTGGGCGCAGACGCTCGGCATGACCTTCTCGATCATGCTGTGGATGCCTTCCTGGGGCGGCATGATCAACGGCTTGATGACGCTGTCGGGCGCCTGGGACAAGCTGCGTACGGACCCTGTGATCCGCATGCTGGTCGTCTCGGTCGCTTTCTACGGCATGTCGACCTTCGAAGGCCCGGTGATGTCGGTGAAGGCGGTGAACTCGCTGTCCCACTACACCGACTGGACGATCGGCCATGTG
>PHEF01000071.1 GCA_002842875.1 Alphaproteobacteria bacterium HGW-Alphaproteobacteria-3
CCGGCCGCCTCACCATGTTCAACCTCTCGGTGCTCGCGACCGATCCTTTCATGGAAGCGGTGAAGCGCGACGGCGACTGGGAACTGACCTTCGGCGGCAGGGTCTACAAGACGTTCAAGGCACGCGCACTCTGGGACCGCATCATCGCGGCGACCTATGCCTGGGCGGAGCCGGGCGTCATCTTCATCGACCGCATCAACAAGCGGAACAATCTCTATTACGCCGAAGAAATCCACGCGACGAACCCCTGCGTGACGGCCGATACCTGGGTGATGACGGCGGAAGGTCCGCGGCAGGTCAGCGATCTCATCGGCATTCCTTTCCACGCGCGCATCGATGGAGCGGACTGGAAAAGCAGTGAACGCGGTTTTTTTCCGACCGGACGCAAACCGGTTCTGGAACTCGAAACCGGGGATGGGCACGCGTTGAAGCTGACGGCGGACCATCCGGTGTTGAAGGTCGCACGGAAGACGCGCTGGTCCCTCGAAACGGAATGGGCGGATGCCGGAACACTCCGTCCGGGCGACGAAATTATGCTGCACGACCACGCCGCAACCGGTTGGCCGGGGCGTGGTACGCAGGCTGAGGGGTATCTGCTGGGCCTCCTTGTGGGAGACGGCACACTGAAGACGGACAAGGCGGTCCTCAGTGTCTGGCGTCCCGCGCGCGCCATCAACGGCCCGGAACCCGACGACGGGATTGCAGCGGTCATGCACGCCGCCGAAACCGCAGCGCGAACCCTTCCACACAGGAGCGACTTCCAGGGCTGGATGGAAATTCGAGGCCGCAACGAATGGCGGCTCGCGAGCGGCGCCTTGCGCAGGCTCGCAATCGACATGGGCCTTAGACCGCAAGGGAAAACCATCACGCCGCAGATCGAGAAGACCTCATCTGCCTTTCATTCCGGTTTTCTTCGGGGATTATTCGACGCAGACGGAAGCGTCCAGGGCGCCCAGACAAAAGGAGTCAGCATCCGCCTTGCCGCGAGCGATCGCGATATGCTGCGCGCGGCGCAGCGGATGCTTGGCCATCTCGGCATCGCAAGCCGAATTTATACCGAACGCCGTCCCGCCGGACCTCGCATGCTACCCGACGGCAAAGGAGGCCGCAGTTCCTACGACTGCAGAGCGGACCACGAACTCGTTATTGCCGGGGCGAACATCGCGAGATTTGCCGAGCAGATCGGCTTTACGGATACCGGCAAGGCCGCTCGGCTCAAGGCCTCGCTCAGCGGTTACAAGCGCTCGCTCAACCGCGAACGCTTTGTGAGCAGGGTCGAGCGTCTTCTACCGGGCGGCGAAGCCGACGTGTTCGATTGCGAAGTGCCCGGCATCAACGCATTCGATGCCAATGGCCTCTATGTCCACAACTGCGGAGAGCAACCGCTGCCGCCTTACGGCGCCTGCCTTCTCGGCTCGATCAATCTCGCCGCGCTGGTGAAGGAGCCTTTCACGGATGGCGCACATATCGACGGGGATGAGCTTGCCGAACTCGTCCGCGTTGCCGTGCGG
Organism: Alphaproteobacteria bacterium HGW-Alphaproteobacteria-3; assembly: GCA_002842875.1. Lineage (GTDB taxonomy): Bacteria > Pseudomonadota > Alphaproteobacteria > Parvibaculales > Parvibaculaceae > Parvibaculum. The sequence continues at coordinate 1,512 of PHEF01000071.1, forward strand.
GCGATGGACAATGTGATCGACGTGTCGCGCTTTCCGCTTGCCGAACAGCGCCACGAAGCGCAGGCGAAACGGCGCATCGGCCTCGGCGTGACGGGGCTCGCCGACGCGCTCATCATGTGCCGGGCGCGCTACGGTTCCGGCGCCTCGATCGAACTCATCCGTACATGGATGAAGGCGCTGTCGCGGGCGGCCTATCTCGCTTCCGTCGAGATCGCGAAGGAGAAGGGCCCCTTCCCGCTTTTCGTGGCCGACGCCTATCTCGCGGGCGAAACGGTGGCCGGGCTCGACAGGGATGTTCGGGAGGCCATCGCCGAACACGGCATCCGCAACGCACTCGTGACCTCCATCGCGCCCACCGGCACGATCTCGCTCTTCGCTGGCAATGTCTCGTCGGGCATCGAGCCTGTCTTCGCCTATGCCTATACGCGGAAAGTTCTGATGCCGGACGGCACGCGGCGCGAGGAGAAAGTGCGCGACTTCGCGGTCGAGCGCTACCGCGAGACATTCGGCGCGGAGGCGGCGCTGCCCGACTATTTCGTCAACGCTCAGGAACTGACGCCCGCCGAGCACATCGCCGTGCAGGCGGCGGTGCAGGACTTCATCGACAGCTCGATCTCGAAGACGATCAACGTGCCCGCCGAAATTTCCTTCGAGGATTTCAAGAGCGTCTACATGGACGCCTATGAGAAAGGCCTCAAGGGCTGCACGACCTACCGCCCGAGCGAGGTGCGCGGTTCCGTTCTCTCCGTGGACAAGGCACCGGCAAACGAGCAGCCCGCGCTGCCCCTCGCCGCACCCGCCAGTCACGATATCTACGAGAAGGATGGCGTCGTCTACATGTCGAAGCCGCTGGAGCGCGAAACCGTGCTGCCGGGCTTCACCTACAAGCTGCAATGGCCCGAAAGCGACCACGCGATCTACATCACCATCAACGACATCGTGCAGGCCGAAGGACAAAGCCATAGGCGGCGGCCCTTCGAGATCTTCATCAACTCGAAGAACATGGAGCATTACGCCTGGACGGTGGCGCTGACGCGGATGATCTCCGCCGTCTTCCGGCGCGGCGGCGACGTGACCTTCGTGGTGGAAGAACTGAAAGCCGTGTTCGATCCGCGCGGCGGCTCCTGGATGAAGGGCCGTTACGTGCCGAGCCTCCTTGCCGCCATCGGCGAGGTGATCGAGCAGCACATGATCGACACCGGCTTCATCGCGGGCAAGAACGAGAAACCGCTGACGGAAGCGCTGCGCGCGGTTGCGGGCGATCCTCCCTCACAGGGAAACCCTGCCGTGACCTCGCTCAAGGGCTGCCCGCGCTGCGGCGAGCGCGGCATGGTCAAGCAGGAGGGCTGCGAAACCTGCACCTCCTGCGGCTATTCGAAGTGCAGTTGAGGTCGCCCATGACGGCTCGCGGTTTTCTTCATCACATCGACCTGACGGTGACGGACCCCTGGGCCTCGGCGCCGTTCTACGACGCGGTGCTGGGCCATATGGGTTATCGCCGCTGGTCGGAGGACGCGAACGGCATCGACTGGGAGCATGCCTCTTCGAAGGACCGCCTGCCGAGCATCGGCATCTTCAAGGCGCGAGGACCGAACGCGGGCCGCGGCCATGACCGCTATTCGCCGGGTCTCCACCACATCGCCTGGATCGCGGAAAGCCGCGAGGACGTCGACCGGCTGCACGCGCTGCTGATCGAAATCGGCGCGACGGTGCTCGATCCGCCCGCCGACTATCCCGAATATGGCGAGGGCTACTATGCCGTCATGTTCGCCGATCCGGATGGGCTGAAACTCGAATTCGTCTACGAACCGCGAAGCTGACCTCTCGCGATGACGCCGCTCTGCATTTCAAACAGCGATGCGCGCCGCCTTTTCCTCGACAGCCATGCGCTGAGCCTCGACGGTACGGGCGCACATGGCGAACGCGAAACGCTCGGCCTCGTGCGGAAACTCGGTTTCGTGCAGATGGATTCGATCAACACGGTCGAGCGCGCGCATCACATGATCCTGTTCTCCCGCGCGCCGGGCTATCGGCGCGAGCATCTGGGCGCACTCCACCACGATCAAGGGTCGCTTTTCGAGCACTGGACGCATGATGCGTCTCTCATCCCCATCGAGTTCTATCCGCATTGGTGTCACCGTTTTCGTGCCGCGAAGGCGAGGATCGCGGCGAATCCGCGCTGGCAGGAACGCATTGGCGGAGAGGGCGAAAAGGTGATGCGCAACGTGCGGGCACGGCTCCGTCGCGAAGGACCGCTGATGGCGCGCGACTTCGAGGACAAGGGGGCCGGCGGCTGGTGGGGCTGGGGGCCGTCGAAGACCGCGCTCGAAACGCTGTGGCGGACTGGCGAAGTCGCCATCGCGAGGCGCGAAGGCTTCGAGAAGGTCTACGACCTCGCATCGCGCGTGATCCCCGACGAGATGCGCAATGCGCGTCCGAGCGAGGCGGCATCCACGGACTGGGCTTGCCGCGAAGCCCTCGACCGGCTGGGGATCGCGACGCCGCAGGAGATCGCGGGCTTCTGGGGGCTCGTCTCCATCGCGCGTGCGAAGGCCTGGGCCCTGCGCGCACTGAAGCGGAAGGAAATCGTCGAGGTGACGGTGGAAGGCGTGGACGGTGACTGGCGCCCCGCCCTTGCACCCGCCGATATCGAGGAGCGCCTTGCCGCCGCCGCACCGGCGCCCGGCGAAATGCGTTTCCTCTCGCCTTTCGATCCCGCGATCCGCGACCGCAAGCGCGCCATGCGCCTTTTCGGTTTCGACTATCGCATCGAGGTCTTCGTGCCGGAGAAGAAGAGGCAATACGGCTATTACGTTCTGCCGCTGATTGCGGGCGACCGCTTCGTGGGCCGCGCCGATGTGAAGGCGCATCGCGCCGAGGGCCGCATCGAAATGAAGGGGCTCTGGCTCGAGCCCGGCGTGAAGCAAACAAAAGCCCGGGAGAAGAATATCCGCACGGCGCTCGAAGAACTTGGCCGCTTCACCGGGACGCCCGTCATCGACGCAGACGCTGCTCTACGGCGCGCCAGAGGCGGGTGAGCCCTTCGTCTGAAAGCCCCACCTCGTCGAGATGGCGCACAGTGCTCTCAAGATAGTCCGGATTCTTCCCCGAACGCCCCTCTCCTTCGGCGATAAGGCGCACCTGGGTTTCGAAATCGATCCGGCCCGCATATTGTTCATGGGCACGGTCGACGATGAAGCAGAGCGCCTCGACGCGGGAACCGTCATCGACGAGTTCGACCGGCTTCATGACATCGCGATAGACGAGCGTGACCTGCTCGCGCGCCTGCAGATAACGCCGCACGTCCTCGGCCCGGCGGGCTTCGACACGGAAAGCGACGCCACGGCAGGCGCCGCCCGCATCGAGGCCGAAAACAAGGCCGGGTTTCTCCGGCGTACCGCGATGGACATGGCTGTAGACGCAGAAGGCGCGGTGATAACCGCGCAGGCGCGCCGGACGCCGCTCCTCATACTCGAAACCCGGCCGCCACATCAGCGACCCATATCCAAAAACCCACAAATCCTGCATGCTGACAACTCCGCTCGCGCGCGCAACTATAGGCATGCGCCGCGCGGACGCAAAAGCGGCAGCAGCACGACGGCACGGAAATCGAGGCGATGAACGACGCGACGGGAATGAAGAGGACAGGCATCCGCTGGGGCATCGTGGGGCCGTCGCTCGCCTTCGCGGGCCTCGTCTTGCTCTATACGATCTACTGGTTCGGCGTATCCGGCGAAGTGCGCAAGACCGTCGAGGCTTTCGCGGCACGCGGCGACAAGAGGATTGCAACCTCGTGGGACGATTTCTCCGTCGGCGGCTATCCCTTCCGCATCAAGGCAGGGTTCGTGGCGCCCGCCGCCAGTGCGCCCGGCGCACCGGAGGAATGGCAATGGCAAGGCGAAGGGGCGTCGCTGGCGCTCCTCCCCTACAATCTGCGCCATGCGATCCTGACGCTCGAAGGCGAGCAGCGCCTCAGCTACCGTGATTTTCGAACGGGAGAGCGGGCGCGGAACGAGGCGCGCTTTACGGCCAGTTCGGCAAGGGCAAGCTATGTCGCCCTCGCGGATCGTCCTTTCGGCCGCCTCGCCATCGACATAGAGGCGCTTGAGGGCGAACACCGGCTGGGCGCGAGCGGCGCGACGGAAGCCATGACCGCGACGCGCCTGCAGCTTCATGCGCGCCCCGCGGAAGAGGAAGAGGGTGGCGAAGTACCCGGCAGCTACGACCTTGCGCTCCAGGCCGAGGATGTCGATATCGCCGGGGCAGCGCCCGTCCCCGCGCTTGGACCGAACATGACGCTCTTCCTTGCACAGACGCGTCTGCGCGGCGTGCCGCAGACAGACCATGCGAGCCTCGTCGAATTGATGCGGGAGTGGCAGGCGGCGAACGGTACGCTCGCCATTTCCGATCTCGTCGTGAAATGGGGACCGCTCGATCTCTATGCGAGTGGAGAGATCGGCCTCGACGCGGCACATCGTCCCGAGGGGCAGCTCGACGCGCGCATCACCGGCTTCGAAGGCCTGCTCGACGCGATGGTGGAGGACGGTGTCGTGGAAGAGCGCGATGCGCGCGTGGCGCTTGCTGGCCTCGTTCTCGTCTCGCAGTTCCAGGGCCAGAAGTCGAACGAGGTGCGGGTGCCCGTCATCATGCGCGACGGACGGCTCTATCTCGGCCCCATCGCCGTCGCGAGGCTCGAACCGCTCTACTGATTGCTCTCGCCGCCGGGCTTCGGGTGCGGCGGATTGCGCCCGAAATTCGGCGCCGCGATGTCCTGTCCGGCATCGACGATGGAGCGGCGGATCGCGCGGGTTCGCGTGAAGAGGTCGAAAAGCTTGTCGCCATCGCCCCAGCGGATCGCGCGCTGAAGCGCCGTCAGATCCTCCGAGAAACGCGCCAGCATTTCGAGGATCGGTTCCTTGTTGTTGAGGCAGACGTCGCGCCACATCGTCGGATCGGACGCGGCCAGGCGCGTGAAATCGCGAAACCCCGAGGCGGAATATTTGATGACTTCCGACTGCGTCACCGTTTCAAGGTCGCTCGCCGTGCCGACGATGTTGTAGGCGATGATATGCGGCAGGTGGCTCACGATGGCGAGAACGAGATCGTGATGCTTCGGCTCCATCACATCGACCGTCGACCCGCAGGCCGTCCAGAAGGCGCTGAGCTTCTCGACCGCGTCATGATCGGTGCCGGGAACCGGCGTGAGGATGCACCAGCGATTGTCGAACAGTTCCGGGAAACCCGCATCGGGGCCGGACTCTTCGGTGCCAGCAATCGGATGACCGGGGATGAAGTGAACGCCCTCCGGCACATGGGGGCCCATGTCGCGAATGACGGCGAGCTTCACCGATCCGACATCTGTGAGGATCGCACCATTCTTGAGGTGTGGCTCGATCTCCGCGGCAATGCTGCCTAGCGCGCCGACCGGCGTACACACGATGACGAGGTCCGCGTCCGCGACAGCACCCGCCGCCGTTGCATGAACACTGTCGACGAAACCGATTTCGAGCGCGCGCTTCCGCGTCGCCTCGGAACGCGCATGTCCCGCGATATGCTTCGCAAGCCCGGCCCGCTTCATCGCATGGCCGAGCGACGAGCCGATGAGGCCGAGACCGATCAGCGCGACCTTGTCGAAATGGGGGGCGCTCACGACGCGCCAGCCTTCCGGCCCACGAAGTCGGCGAGCGCCTTCACGACAAGCTTGTTCGCCTCTTCCGTACCGACGGTGAGCCGCAGGCAATCCGGCAGGCCGTAACTCGCGACCGCGCGCAGGATAAGCCCGCGCTTCATGAGAAAGGCGTCCGCGTCCTTCGCCGTCCGCCCCTGCTCATGCGGAAAACGGATCAGCAGGAAATTCGCAACGCTCGGCTCGACTTCGAGACCGAGCTTGCCGATTTCTTCCGTGAGCCATTTGAGCCATTGCTCGTTATGACGGCGCGCGGCATCGACATGATCCGCATCGCGGATCGCGGCCACGCCCGCCTTCAGCGCCGGCACCGACACGTTGAAGGGCCCGCGAATGCGGTTCACCACGTCGCAGACATGCGCGGGCGCATACATCCAGCCGAGGCGGAGCGCGGCAAGCCCGTAAATCTTCGAAAAGGTCCGCGTCATCACGACATTTTCCGACGTCGCGACGAGTTCGATCCCCGCTTCGTAATCGTTGCGGTTCACATATTCGCTATAGGCGGCGTCGAGCACGACGAGAATATCGGGCCGAAGCCCCGCATGGAGGCGGCGCACTTCGTCGGCCGGAATGTAGCTGCCGGTCGGATTGTTCGGATTGGCGATGAAGATCATCTTCGTCTTCGGCGTGACGGCCGCGAGGATCGCATCGACATCGGTGCGAAGCTCCTTCTCCTTCACGATGATGGACGTCGCGCCCGCCGCTTTCGTGACGATCGGATAGACGAGAAATCCATGCTCGGTCGAAATCGCCTCATCACCTTCGCCGAGATAGGCCTGGGCGAGAAGATGCAGCAACTCGTCCGAGCCCGCGCCGCAAACGATACGGTCCTGCGCGAGACCGTAGCGCGCGGCAATCGCCTCACGCAGTTCGCTCGCACCGCCATCGGGATATAGCTCAAGGCCTTCCGCCGCCGCCGCAAAGGCTTGCCTCGCGCGCGGGCTCGGCCCAAGCGGCGTTTCATTTGCCGAGAGCTTGTAGATCCTGCCCGCGCCTTCCGCGTTGGCGCGGCCGCCGACATAGGCTTCGATTTCCAGAATGCCCTTCTGGGGCTCGGGACGTTTCATCTTGCCCTCACTCACCGTCGCTCTCGCGCAGCAGCGGGTTGGCATAGCCGCCGAGCAGCCGGACCTCGACAACGGGCTTGGCGATGAGCGCCGCAAGGCGCGCATCGTCTTCGCTCAGGTGATGGGGAACGGAAACAAGATAGACATGTTTTGCCACGCCATTGTCGATCCGGGCGCTTGCGATCCGCCTGCCGTCGATGCCGGCATCCTTCACCAGCGCCACAACGCGCGCATCGCTCAGGCTTTCGGCGGTGGAAAGGGCGAGGAGGCTCGTGTCGTCTCCCGTGTTCTCGAAGGCGCTATGCGCCAGAACGAGCGCCCGCGCGCCGTTGTTGCCTTCGGCGACATCGACAAAGGGAAGCCGCGCGACAATACGCATTTCGCTCGTGCCGCCGGTTGCAAAACCTACCCACCAGTCATTGTCGGCGGCAACGCCGGGTTGCGGCAGGAGGCCGATCGCCGAACGGTCATGCGCCACACGGCGCAGCACATCGCGCGCATTGTCGTGGATATCCATCGGCGTGGTGGAGCCGTAATAGTTGCGGGCCATATCCCAGAAGCTCAGCGCATCGCCCTGCGGAGCGAAGACATCGACCCGGAACGGCCCCTGGATCCGCGTCATCGCGGCCATGATTTCGCGCCAGAGCCGGACGAGAACGCGCAGCGGCAGCCGGCCCTTGTGGCGACTGGCGACCCGCCTGAGCACCTCAGCCTCGCGGGCCGGACGGAAGGCGACGAAGCTGCCCTTGCCGGCAGCGCTCGCTGCCCGGGCCTTGGCCTCGGCGACCTCGACCACGAGCTCCGTGCGCTTCAGCAGGAGGTCCTGGATCGCGTCATCGATCGCATCGATCTCCCTGCGGACATCGGCGAGGGCCTTTTCGGGCGTGGCTGTCTCGGTCGTCATTCAGTGGTATCCGGCGGGGGATTTCGGCTCGCGGGCAGGCCCCCTACCCGGCCCGCAAGAGCGGTATTCATACGGGGACAACCTGCTAAAATCAAAGAAAACATTGACATTTTGGGGGGTGCGACCCTAGCTATGCAGCCTGTTTGGCGGGGGTCCCGAAAGCCCGCCTCGGAGCCAATCCAGCCGGAAAAAGGCGGCGCAGAGGCGCTATGAACACCATCGAAAAGGCCGCAGGCCCCTCAGGCGCCCCCGGTCCGGACAGCGAGGAATTCGAGGAAGGTGGGATCGGGGTGCGGCGCGCATCCATGACCTTTGGCCCCGACGAGCCGCTTGCCCTCGATTCCGGCGTCAATCTGAGCCCGTTTACCATCGCCTACGAAACCTATGGGGCACTGAACGCGGACCGGTCCAACGTGGTGCTGATCTGCCACGCGCTGACCGGCGATCAATATGCCGCGAGTTCGCACCCGCTGACCTGCAAGCCCGGCTGGTGGCCGCACATGGTAGGGCCCGGCCGGCCCATCGACACCAATCGCTTCTTCGTCGTCTGCCAGAATGTGATTGGCGGCTGCCAGGGCACGACCGGACCAAAGGACATCGACCCGGCGACCGGGCGGCCCTATGGGCTGAGCTTCCCCGTCATCACCATCGGCGACATGGTCCGCGCGCAGGCCATGCTGCTCGACCGCCTCGGCATCCGCGACCTCTTCTGCGTCATCGGCGGCTCGATGGGCGGCATGCAGGTGCTGCAATGGGCGGCGGCCTACCCCGAGCGCGTCTTCTCCGCGATCCCGATTGCGACCGCCGCACGCCATTCCGCACAGAACATCGCCTTCCACGAGGTCGGCCGCCAGGCGATCATGGCCGATCCCGAATGGAAGCAGGGCGCCTATCTCTCGCAAGGCACGACCCCCGGCAAGGGGCTCGCGGTCGCGCGCATGGCCGCGCATATCACCTATCTGTCGGAGGCAGCGCTTCACCGCAAGTTCGGCCGCAACCTGCAGGACCGCGAAAGCATCACCTACGGCTTCGACGCGGACTTCCAGATCGAAAGCTATTTGCGCCATCAGGGTTCGACCTTCGTCGACCGCTTCGACGCGAATTCCTATCTCTACATCACGCGCGCGATGGATTATTTCGATCTACGAGCGACTGGCTCTTTCCGACGTCGGACAATCGCCAGATCGTGCATGCGCTGAACGCGGTGGCGGCCAAAGTGAGTTTTGTCGAGATCAAGACGGACAAGGGCCACGACGCCTTCCTGCTGGAAGAGCCGGAAATGTTCGCGACGCTGCGCGGCTTTATCGACAGCGCAGCGCGCACGCGGGGCATCGCCGGATGAGCAACGGATATGGCCCCACTGCGGGCCGCGTAGACCTCGACCTCATCGCCCAGATGATCGCGCCGGAGAGCCGCGTGCTCGATGTCGGCTGCGGCGACGGCGACCTGCTCGCCCTGTTGCGTTCGCAGAAGAACATCGACGGGCGCGGCGTCGAGTTGAGCCAGGAAGGCGTGAACGCGAGCGTGGCGCGCGGCCTCGCCGTGGTTCAGGGAGACGCGGACACCGACCTCTCTGACTATCCCGACGACGCTTTCGACTATGTGATCCTCAGCCAGACGATCCAGGCAACGCGGAATCCGAAGGCCGTTTTGCGCCAGATGAAGCGCATCGGGCGGCGCGTCATCGTGTCCTTCCCGAATTTCGGCAACTGGCGTGTGCGCCTGCAGTTGCTTTTCAATGGCCGCATGCCGGAAACGCGCTCGCTCGGCTATTCCTGGTACGACACGCCGAACATCCATCTTTGCACGGTGCGGGACTTCGCCTCTCTCTGCGACGACCTCGGGCTGGGGATAGAGGACGCGCTGATCCTGACCGGCGAGAAGGCGTGGCGCATCTCCGATCCGGGCATGCTGGCAAATCTTTTCGCGATCGACGCCGTCTTCCTGCTCTCGCGCCGCGACTGACCCTTATTCATCGTCCGGCGGCATGACGGAACGCGCGGGCGCGGGCAGCGGTGCAATCGCCCGCACGCGGGATGCGGCCTTTCGCGCGGCGGGAAGCGGCGTTGCGGCATAAATCTGCTTCGTCGCCTCGACCACGATAACGCCGGAGAAACGCGGCCAGAGCATATGGCCCGCGCGCTCCCAGGCGGCCGACGAACGCAGCAGCGGACGCCAGTCGAAGGGCGGCACGAAAAGCGCCGCCTCCCAGCACGACGGCGAGAACATGGATTCGCGCAATAGCTGCGTGATCTGGCTGCGGGAGAAGGGTTGTCCATGACCGAAAGGCGTCGCCTCACGCCGCGCCCAAAGGCCCCGCCGGTTCGGCACAACGATCATCACCCGTCCGCCCGGCGCCAGCACGCGCCATATCTGCCGGAGCAGCCCGCGCATGGACTCGCTCGCCTCGAGCCCGTGCACAAGCAGCACCCGGTCCATGCTCTCGTCGGGCAGGGGCAATTCGCGCTCGTCGACAAGGCCGGTGAGGCAGCGCGCGTCGGCCGGCCACTGCATGACGCCCTGCCGCGCGGGCATGAGACCGATCACACGCTGCGCCGTTTCCAGGAAAGGCGCGAGATAGGGCGTCGCAAAACCGAGGCCGAGCATGTTGAGCCCGCGCACATCCGGCCATATCTCCTCGATGCGCCTCGCAATATGGTGCTGCGCGACACGCCCCAGGGGACGGCCGTAGAAGTCGCGCAGATCGATCACATCCATATGCATGAGGATCACTCTAGCAAATCCGGCGAGGCCGGGTTCACGCGGGCGCCCGGGATCGCTACCTTAGGGGCGAAGCCTATACCGGCGAGACTAACGCAGGGCAAACGCCCTCGAAAAGCCGGTCCCCCCGGAGGAGACGAGATGGCAAAGCTTGAAATTCACCAGTTTCCCTGTCTGAACGATAATTACGGCTATCTCGTCCACGAGCCCTCATCCGGCGCGACGGCGGCGATCGACACACCGGAGGTGAAGCCGATCCTCGCCGCCCTCGCGGAAAAGGGCTGGACGCTTACCCACATCCTGAACACGCATCACCATTTCGACCATGCGGGCGGCAATGCCGAACTCAAGGCGAAGACAGGTTGCACGGTGATCGGACCGAAGGGTGAAAAGGATCTCATTCCCGGCATCGACCGCGCGGTCGGCGAAGGCGACATCGTGGAACTTGGCGCGGCGCGCGCCCGCGTGATCGACGTGCCGGGCCACACGCGCGGCCACATCGCCTACAGCTTCGACGAAGAACACCTCGCCTTCGTGGGCGACACGCTGTTTGCGCTTGGCTGCGGGCGTCTCTTCGAGGGCACGGCCGAGCAGATGTGGACCTCGCTCGGCAAGCTGATGGAATTGCCGGACGATACGGTCGTCTACTGCGCGCATGAATATACGCAGGCGAACGCCCGCTTCGCGCTCTCCGTCGAGCCGGACAATGCCGCGCTCGCGGCGCGCGCAAGGGAGATCGGCGAGAAACGCGCCCGCGGCGAATGGACCGTGCCGACGACGATCGGTCTCGAGAAGAAAACAAATCCGTTCCTGCGCGCGGCGAGCCCGGACCTGCGCCGCGTGCTTGGCCTCCAGGCGGCACCGGATGTCGATGTCTTTGCCGAAACCCGCAAGCGAAAGGACAATTTCTGACATGGCCTTTCTCGACGCCGGCATGGATGCCGACGCCATCATCGGCCTTCTCGGTATGACGCCGCACCCCGAAGGCGGCTATTTCGTGGAGACGTTTCGCGATCCGTCAGGGGATCGCGCCCATTCGACCGCCATCTATTACCTGTTGAAGGAGGGCGAGCGTTCGCACTGGCACCGCATCGATGCGACCGAAATCTGGCACTGGTATGCGGGCGGACCGCTGGCGCTGTCGCGCTACGAGGAAGGCCGGACGCCGGAAACGCTGTTGCTCGGACAGAACCTCGATGCGGGAGAACGGCCGCAGCTCGTCGTTCCGGCGAGGGTTTGGCAGGCCGCCGAACCGCTCGGCCTCTGGACGCTGGTCGGCTGCACGGTGGCACCCGGCTTCGACTTTGCCGGCTTCGAAATGGCCGAACCCGGCTGGACCCCGGCGGATTAACCCTCATTGCTTTTTGGCGGTTCTGTTGCCGCCTTGCGCTGGCCGGGCGCCGCAAGCCCGCTAGACTGTGGCCTGTCGCAACGACCGCCAGTCCGTTGGGGGGGCTAGAGGTGAAATCCGTTCTCGCCGCTTTGGGCATTCTTGCCGCGCTTTTCTGCGCGAACCTGCCCGCACGCGCGGAGACCGCCTGCCCCGCCGAAACATCCGTGGTCGCGGTCCCGACGAAAGGCGGCCCGGCCTATGGCGGCCTTCAATATGCCCGCACGGCCGCGCTGAGACACAAAGAGGTCGCACTCACTTTCGACGACGGCCCGAACCCCGAAACGACACCCGCCATTCTCGATATTCTCGACCGGCATTGCGTGAAGGCGACCTTCTTCATGGTCGGCATCTATGCGCAGAAGCATCCCGAACTCGTGCGCGAGGTGGCGGCGCGCGGCCACACCATCGGCACGCATACCTGGTCGCACCCGAACAATCTCCGCCATTTCTCCCCCGCAAGCGCGGAACGCCAGATCCGGCAAGGCTTCACTGCCGTCGAAACGGCACTCGCCACCGCGCCGGCGAAAGACCGAGATAGGCTCGCACCCTTTTTCCGCTTTCCCGGCCTCAACGACAGCAAACCCCTGATCGGCTGGCTCGGCGAGCGCAACATCGCGACCCTCTCGTGCGAATTCGGCGCCGACGACTGGAAATCGATCGGCGCCGCACAGGTCCGCGCCCGGGCCCTTCGCAATATCGCCTCCCTGGGCCGGGGCATTCTGATCCTCCACGACACCAAGCCGCGCACGGCGGCGATGCTGTCCTCGCTGATCGTCGCGCTTCGGGCCGATGGATACAGCCTCGTCCAGCTTGTGCCCGAGGAAGGCGCACGCGAGCTTGCCGCCGCCTCGCGCGACGCGCTGATCGGCCCCGTCCGCCGCGCGGAGACGGCGCCAGAGAAACCGGCGGCAACGCTCGGAGCGGTCTTCGAACCGTCGCTTGAGCCCGCAACCTCGCTCCAGTAGCCTTTTGCCATGACCGGAAAATTCGCATCGGGACAAATTCTGCCGACACGCCGCAAGGCACTGGCGCTCGGGCTTGGCGCCGCAGGCCTTCTCGCCGCGCCGTCATTGGTCCGCGCGGAGACCCCCTACAAGCGGACGCTCCGCCTCCAGAGTCTCAATTCCGGCGAGAAACTCGCCGTCACTTACTGGACGGACAAGGGGTATGCGGAAGACGCATTGAAACGCGTTTCCTGGTTCATGCGCGATTTGCGTACCGGCGACGTGCATGACGTTCATCCGGGGTTGCTCGATCTTCTCTGGGAGATCGACGCGAACACGCGCTCGAAGAACCCGATCTACACCATGTCCGGCTACCGCTCGCCGAAGACCAACGCCTGGCTCGACGCGCGCGGCAACGGCGTCGATCCCGGCAGCTTCCACATGCGCGGCATGGCCATGGACATCACGCAGGATTTCCTCGATCCCGAAGAGGTCTACCGCGTGGCGAAAAAACTCGGCAAGGGCGGTGCGGGTTTCTATCCGACGAAGACACCTTATGCCCATGTCGACATCGGCCCGCCGGACAACTGGCTCTATCCCGGCATGCCACGCCCCGGCCGCGACGAAGAATACGACCGGCTGCAGGCGGAAGCGGAGAAAGAGGCGGGTTGAACGAAAACGCCCCGGAGGCTATCCGGGGCGTTCTCACATTCGTCCGCAGCCGGCTTATCCCGCGATATATTGCGCGCCATTCGCCGTGATCGTTGCGCCCGTAACGAAGCTCGCCTTCTCGTCGGCGAGGAAAACGACGCAATGCGCGATCTCTTCCGCCTTGCCGAGGCGGCCAACCGGGATCGTCGCGATAATTCCCTCAAGCACCTTCTCCGGCACCGCCGACACCATATCGGTGTCGATATAGCCCGGCGCGATGCAGTTCACCGTGACGCCCTTGCGCGCCACTTCCTGCGCCAGCGCCTTGGTGAAGCCGATGACGCCCGCCTTCGCCGCGGAATAATTCGTCTGCCCCATCTGGCCCTTCTGGCCATTGATCGAGGAGATGTTGACGATGCGCCCGAAACCACGCTCGCGCATGCCGTTGATGAGCGGCTGACACATGTTGAACATGGAATCGAGATCGACCGCCATGACTTCGCGCCACTGTTCGGGCTTCATCTTGTGCAGCATGCCGTCGCGCGTAATCCCCGCATTGTTCACGAGCACGTCGACGGGCCCGAGCTCCGCCTCGACGGTGGCAATGCCCTTCACGCAAGCCTCGTAGTCGCCCACATTCCACTTGTAGACGTTGACGCCGTGCTCCTTCGAAAAGGCGAACGCCGCCTCGTCATTGCCTGCATAATTCGCGGCAACCTTGTAGCCGGCATTCTTCAGCGCGAGCGAGATTGCGGCGCCGATACCGCGCGTACCGCCCGTTACGAGAGCAACTTTCGTCATTGTCGGATATCCTCGTCCTGAACGTCTTTACCTGCGGGGCCTTCAGCGCTCGACGCAGAGCGCGATGCCCATGCCGCCGCCGATGCAGAGCGTGGCAAGCCCCTTCTTCGCATCGCGTCTCTCCATCTCGTGGAGCAGCGTCACGAAGACACGTGCGCCGGACGCACCGATCGGATGGCCGATGGAAATGGCGCCGCCATTCACATTGACGATCTCCGGGTTCCAGCCGAGGTCCTTGTTGACGGCCAGCGCCTGCGCCGCGAAGGCTTCGTTCGCCTCGACCAGGTCGAGATCGTCGACGGTCCAGCCCGCTTTCTTGAGCGCCGCCCGCGAGGCCGGGATCGGCCCCGTCCCCATAACGGCGGGATCGACCCCCGCCTGTGCCCATGAGACGATCCGGCCAAGCACCTTGCGGCCTTCTTTCGCCGCGCGGTCCGCGCTCATCAGCACCACCGCCGCCGCGCCATCATTGATGCCGGAGGCATTTGCCGCCGTGACCGTGCCGCCATCCCTCTGGAAAGCGGGCTTCAGGCCCTGAATGCCATCGAGCGTCACGCCATGCTTGATGAACTCGTCGTTATCGACAGTCGTCTCGCCCTTGCGCGCCTTGATGGTGACGGATGCGATCTCGTTCTTGAAGCGGCCCGCCTTCTGCGCCGCCTCGGCCTTGTTCTGCGAGGCGACGGCGAAAGTGTCCTGTTCCTCGCGCGTGATCTGCCAGCGCGCGGCGACATTTTCGGCCGTCTGGCCCATGTGATAGCCGTTGAAGGCATCCCAGAGCCCGTCCCTGATCATCGTGTCGACAAACTCGACCGATCCCATCTTGTTGCCTGCCCGCAGATAGGCGGCATGCTGCGCCTGGCTCATGCTTTCCTGGCCGCCCGCAACCACGACTTCGCTATCGCCATTGACGATCGCCTGATGGCCGAGCGCGACCGCGCGAAGCCCCGAACCGCAAAGCTGGTTCACCCCCCAGGCAGGCACCTCGACCGGAATGCCTGCATTGACGGACGCCTGCCGGGCCGGATTCTGGCCCTGGCCCGCCTGAAGGACCTGACCGAGGATGACTTCCGAGACGTCGGCCATGCCGATGCCCGCCCGCTCGATGGCGGCGGAAATCGCGATCCGGCCGAGTTCGTGCGCAGGCAGGCTCGACAGAGCGCCATTGAAAGAGCCAACGGGCGTACGCGCCGCGCCGACAATGACCACCTCGGTACCGGATTTGCTCATGGCTTGCTCCCTGGAGCCGGCCTCGACGGGCCGGAGAATTGTATGACCCCGTTATTAGGTAATGGCCCGCCCGGCGCGCGGGACCGGCCGGTAACGCTGTTTTCGGTGCATCGCAATGCGGGGCTTGCGCAGCGCAACAATACCGCGTCACAATGCCAAATAACAGGGGGCAAGGGACCGTTGCGGCAAGTTGCC
>PHEF01000072.1 GCA_002842875.1 Alphaproteobacteria bacterium HGW-Alphaproteobacteria-3
CAACATCCTCCGGGCCATCAACATCCGAACCGCAGCCGCCTGAAACCAAAAGAGGCCCCGGTTAAACCGGAGCCTCCGTTCAGTTTCCACACAGCCTGCTCACACGGCGGGGCTTTCTGCTTCTGGAACGGCGCTGTATGTTTGCTCGAGGCAACGTCGAGGGGCACGAAATATATGCGACGGGTGGACCGGGTCCGCGAATACTATGAGGGTACCTCTGGCGAGGCGCAGAAATTTCGCTACGTTCTGCTTGTCTTCGATGTGACGACGATCCTCTTTATCGTCGTCACCTCTTTTTTGCCGCGTCTGGTCTATATCGAAATCGCCGATGCCGTGATCGGCTTGCTCATCCTCGCCGACTTCCTGGCGCGCCTTGCGATTGAACGCCGCCGCATCAGATATCTTCTGCACCCCGTCAGCATCGCAGACATGGGGGCGATCTTCTCGTTCCTCGCCCCGATCGTGGGAGAGGGACTTGGATTCCTTCGCGTGATGCGGACGGTGCGCCTTCTGCGTGCCTACCGGATGCTGGAAATGCTCAGGCGGGATTTCCGTTTCTTTCGCACCCATGAGGAAGTGATTATCGCCACGGTTAATCTGTGCGTCTTCATATTCGTGATGACGGGGCTGATCTACGAGACGCAGCATTACACCAACAAGGACATCGGCAACTACGCGGATGCTCTCTATTTCACGGTGACGGCACTCACGACGACCGGCTTCGGCGACATCACGCTGGATGGAACATGGGGACGCTTGTTGTCGGTCATTGTCATGATCTTCGGCGTGACGCTCTTTCTGCGTCTCGCACAGGTGCTCTTCCGTCCCAACAAGGTCACGCATGAATGCAAAGTCTGCGGGCTCATGCGTCACGACCCGGACGCCGTGCACTGCAAGCATTGCGGCACGACCATCCACATCGCGACCGAGGGGCAGGGCTGAGCGGCGTCAGACCTCGACGCGGCGCAGATTTATCGCCTCTGCAAATCCGGAAAGGGCGCGCCTGAAACTGCCGCCGGAGATATCCGGTATTTCTTCAAGGAGGAGAACTCGTCGGCTGATTTCATCGGTCGCTGAGTTCGGAAAGCCCCGCCCTTGGGGGGGGCGGGTCGAAATTCGCGAAGGGAATTTCGGGGCAGGGGAACTGGCGGCAAGAATGTCGTTGGCTGCCGAAATTTGAGTTCGTGCCCAGCCCCCGCCCCAAACCACTTGCAGTGGTTTGACCCTCCCCGAGGGGAGGGTGGGACGGCTGAGCCTTTCATATCACTTTTCTGCCGGGACGAAGAGCGAGCCGGTTACCGCTTCGCCATCATGGTCGAGCACCACATGCTCGCCCACCACGCGGGCGCGGCCTTCGACCACGAGCTTCAGCGCCAGCGGGTAGAGCTTGTGCTCGGCCTCGAGAATGCGCGCGGCTAGTGTCTCCGCATTGTCGCCGGGCAGCACGGGCACGGCAGCCTGCGCGACGATGGGGCCTTCGTCCATTTCCGGCCGCACGAAATGCACCGTGCAGCCCGTGATCTTCACGCCCGCGTCGAGCGCGCGCTGATGGACGTGCAGTCCCTTGAAGGCGGGCAGAAGGGAAGGATGGATGTTGAGCTGACGGTCGCGCCACTTCTCGACGAAACCGTCCGTCAGAATGCGCATGAAGCCGGCATTGCAGACGAGCTCGACGCTCGCATTGGCAAGCGCGCGGTCGAGTTCGGCGTCGAAGGTTTCGCGCGTCGAGAATTCCTTGTGGTCGATGACGAGCGTGGGGATGCCGGCGGCTTCGGCAACCGCCAGTCCGCCCGCGCCCGGCCGGTTGGAAATCACGAGCGCGATGCGCCCGCGAAAACCCGGCTCCTCGCAGGCCTCGATCAGCGCCTTGAGGTTCGAGCCACGGCCGGAAATGAGAACGCCGATCCTCACGCCTTGCTGCCCAATGCGCCTTTCACGCTGACGCGGGGTTCACCCGCTGCCGCCTCCGTGAGACGTCCGATGTAGTGGACGGTTTCACCGGCCTCGGCGAGCGCGTCCGCGACCTCAAGCGACTGGTCCTCGCGCACGACGACCACCATGCCGATGCCGCAGTTGAACGTGCGGCCCATTTCGCCGTCTTCGAGCCCGCCCAGTTCCATCAGCCAGCGGAAGACCGGCGGCATCGCCCATGAGGCGCCGTCGATCTCGACCGCGATGCCCTCCGGCAGCACGCGGGGAATGTTCTCGACGAAACCGCCGCCGGTGATATGCGCCATCGCCTTGACGGCTCCGGTCTCGCGGATCGCCTTCAGCATCGCCTTCACATAGATGCGCGTGGGCGTGAGGAGCGTCTCGCCGATGCTGGCACCGTCGCCATGCGGAAAGGGAGCGGCGTAGGAGAGGCGGTTGTCCTCGACGATCCGGCGGACGAGTGAATAGCCGTTCGAATGAAAGCCCGAGGATTCGAGACCGAGCAGCACGTCGCCCGGCGCCACGTCGCCACGGGGCAGTATCTTGTCGCGCTCGACGGCGCCGACCGCGAAGCCCGCGAGGTCGTAATCGCCCTTGGCATACATGCCGGGCATTTCCGCCGTCTCGCCGCCGATCAGCGCGCAGCCCGCCTGACGGCAGCCCTCGGCGATGCCCGCCACCACGTCGCGGGCCACATCCACATGGAGCTTGCCGGTCGCGTAGTAGTCGAGGAAGAAGAGCGGCTCGGCGCCCTGCACCACGAGGTCGTTGACCGACATGGCGACGAGGTCGATGCCGACCGTATTGTGGATGTCAGCCTCGATGGCGACCTTGAGCTTGGTGCCGACGCCGTCATTCGCCGCCACCAGAACCGGATCCTTGAAGCCGCAGGCGGCGAGGTCGAAGAGCCCGCCGAAACCGCCCAGCGCCGCGTCGGACCCTGTGCGCCGGGTCGAGGCCGCCAGCGGGCCGATGGCGCGGACCAGTTCGTTGCCGGCGTCGATATCGACGCCCGCCCCGGCATAGCTATAGCGGTTCGGACGGTCCTTCGGGGGGGTGGGGGCCATGTCGCTCTCTAAGGGACTCGGTTGGGCTGCGGAGCGCACAAATCACCCGAAATCGCCCCCCGGCGCAAGAGAAAGGCGAAAAAGCCCGGAGCGCCGCCTTCGCGCTCGCCCCGCGGTGCTATAGTGTGCGGCGCGGCGGCAGGGTGAATCGCCGAATATCGAGACGTATCAAGGGTCTATCCATGATTTCTGCCTTCAGGCTTCTGCGTGCGCCGCTGTGCGCCCTTGCTCTTGCCACCCTTCTGGCGGCACCCGCGGCCGCGGCCGACGTCTTCACCGTGCGCGGTGTGCATGTGGACAAGACGGCCGAGAGCGCCACGGCCGCCCGCAGCGCCGCCCAGGTCGAGGGGCAGCGCCTCGCGCTGGTCGCCATGATGAAGAAGCTGACCCTGCCGGACGACTGGGCATCGCTTCCCGCTGTCGACGATGCCACCGCGCAAAATGCCGTGCGCGGCTTTCAGGTGGCGAGCGAGAAGACCAGTTCCACCCGCTATATCGCCGAAATGATTGTGAGCTTCCAGCCGGAGGCGGTGCGCCGGCTGCTGCGCGGCGCGGGTATTCCTTTCGCCGAGACGCAGGCCCGGCCCGCCCTCCTTCTGCCCGTGCTTCGGCGCGACGGACAGCTTGTCCTTTGGGAGGAGAACAATCCCTGGCGCGACGCATGGGCGTCGCTTCGCCCGGCGGACGAGCTTGCGCCGCTGGTCCTGCCCATCGGCGAAATCATGGAAATGAGCGCGGTACCGGCGGAGACGGCCGTCTCGGACAGCGAAGAAGCCACGACAGCCCTCTCGGACCTCGCCGCGAATTACGGCACCTCCGAAGTGGTCGTGGCGGTGGCGGCGCCCGGCGCCGACGGCACGCTGCAGGTGACCCTGACGCATCGCGGCGGCGCGGCGCCTTCCGGGCCGCTGAGCGGCACATATCGAGCGGAGGGCCGCGACCTGCCCCAACTAATGACCGCTGCCGCTGCTGACATGCTGAGCGGCATCGCGGTCCAGTGGAAGCGTCAGATCATCGTGCGCGATGGCACGCTTTCGACGCTGACGGTGCAGGCCGATTTCGCCACCTTGTCCGAATGGGAGACGATCCGGAAGGGGCTGACCTCGACGCCTCTCGTGCAGGACATGGAAGTGGCCGGCATCTCCCCGCGCGGCGCGGAAATCCGCATCTCGCACAAGGGCAGCACCGGCATGCTGGCGCTCTCGCTCGCGCAACAGAACGTCACCCTGTCCGACCGGACGGCGGCACCGGCCGAAGGGGCCGCGCCCGTGGACGACGATGTGGCACCCATGGGCGCCGCCGCCGTCCGTTCCGCGCCGCGCTGGCGCCTCGGCGTCCGGCAATAGCGATGGAAAGGGAGCCCTTCGCATGAGCATGCAACGGCAGATCGCCATCTGGGCGGCCATCATCGCCGTGTTCATCATCATGCTATGGCTGCTCAAGGGCATTCTCCTGCCTTTCGTTGCCGGCATGGCGATTGCCTATTTTCTCGATCCCCTGGCCGACCGGCTGGAGAAGTACGGTCTCTCGCGCGGTGCGGCGACGGGTGTCATCACGATCGCCTTCATCGTCATCGCTGTCGTGCTGACGATCGTGCTGGTGCCCGTTCTCTACAACCAGCTCGTCGCCCTCATCGAGGTGGCGCCGGCGATGCTCCAGCGCGGGCAGGAGTTTCTGCTCGATATCGGAGACGGACGCCTCGGCCGTCTGCTGGGCGTGCAGGGGCCCGATGTCAAGCGGGCGATTTCGGAGAGCCTTGGCGGCTCGTTCGACTGGCTGGTGAACATCGTCACGTCGCTCGGCTCGCAGGGACTGCAGCTCGTCGGCCTGGTCTCGCTCGTCGTGGTGACGCCGGTCGTCGCCTTTTACATGCTGCTCGACTGGGATCGCATGGTGGATCGTGCCGATGCGCTGCTGCCGCGCGATCATCAGGAGACGATCCGGCAGCTTGCGCGGGACATCAACACGGTCCTCGAAGGCTTCGTGCGCGGGCAGGTCATCGTCTGCCTCGTTCTCGGCTTCATCTATGCCGTGGGCCTGACGCTCGTCGGCCTGAAGTTCGGCCTCGTCGTCGGCATCATCGCGGGCATCATCAGTTTCATCCCCTATCTGGGAACGATCCTCGGCTTCGTCGTCGGCGCGGCATTGGCGCTCTTCCAGTTCTGGCCCGATTTTTTCCAGATCGGTCTGGTGGTCGGCGTCTTTGCCATCGGACAGTTCATCGAGGGAAATTTTCTCTCGCCGAAACTTGTCGGCAACCGCGTCGGACTGCATCCCGTCTGGGTCATGTTCGCCATTTTCGCCTTTGCCGCCCTGTTCGGCTTCGTCGGCGCGCTGCTCGCGCTTCCGGTTGCCGCCGCGCTCGGCGTGCTCGCCCGTTTCGGTATCGCGCAATATCGCCGCAGCCAGCTCTATCTCGGCGCCTCGCCGGACAACGTCATCCCTCCGCGCGACACCGACAGCTAGCCATGATCCGCCAGCTTGTTCTCGAACTCGGCCATCGCCCGGCATCGGGCCGGGATGATTTTCTCGTCGCGCCTCCTAACGAGGCGGCGGTGGCGCTGATCGATTCATGGCCAAATTGGCCGGACCGCATCGTCGCGCTTGTCGGGCCCGAAGGCAGCGGCAAGACGCATCTCGCCGAAGTGTGGCGCGCGGCGTCGGGCGCGGTCACGGTGACGCCGGCGGCGCTCACCGCAGCCGGCGTTCCCGCGCTGGTCGCGCGCGGCAACCTGATCCTTGAAGACCTCGGCGCCCTTGCCGCCGAGGGCGAGCGCGCGCTCTTTCATCTCGTCAATCTGGTCAGGGCGGAGAGCGCCTCGCTCCTCATCACCTCGCGCGTGCCGCTCGCCCGGCTTCCCCTCACCTTGCCCGATCTCGTCTCGCGCCTGCGGGCCGTGCCGCAGGCCGAACTGGGCCCCCCGGACGATGCGCTTCTCGCGGGCATCCTCGTGAAGCTCTTCGACGACCGCCAGCTCCGCGTGACGCCGCAGGTCGTCGCTTACCTCGCCAGCCGCATGGAGCGTTCGGTCGCCGCCGCACGCGACATCGTGGCCAAGCTCGACCGGACCTCCCTGTCGGGTAAACGGCCGGTGACCGTGCCCCTGGCCGCGGAAATCCTCGGCCGGGACTGAGCCGGGCGCAAACGTAAACACCCAGTCATGACTCAGTCATATGTTTGTCATAATATTAAGCGATAGCAGAGACTTGTTGCCGCTTTTGCAGAAGTGATCTCATGACCTCCGCCCCGCAGAGCCCCGCCGTCGAGCCTGCCGACCAGGAGCCGGTTTCTCCCGCCACGGAGACGCCCTCGATGCATCTGGACAATCCCGACCGCTTCATCAACCGGGAGGCGTCCTGGCTCGCCTTCAACATGCGCGTGCTGGAAGAGGCGCAGAACGCGAACCACCCGCTGCTCGAGCGGCTTCGCTTCCTGTCGATCTCGGCATCGAACCTCGACGAATTCTTCATGGTCCGCGTGGCCGGCCTTCGCGGCCAGGTGAGCGCGGGCGTGACGACGTTGAGCCAGGACGGATGTACGCCGGCCCAGCAACTCGATCTCGTGAACACGATGGCGAACGAACTCATGCGCGAGCAGCAGCGCCAATGGGTATCGCTGCGCCACGAAATGCGCGGCAACGGCCTTGCCGTTCTCGAACCTGACGAAGTGACGCCGGAGGAATTCGCCTGGCTCGAGACGCGCTTCCTCGAACAGGTCTTTCCCGTTCTGACGCCGCTCGCGATCGACCCGGCTCATCCTTTCCCGTTCATCCCCAATCTGGGCTTCGCGCTCGCGCTGCAGCTTCGCCGCATTTCGGACGGCAAGCTGATGGACGCGCTCCTGCCCGTGCCGACGCAGGTCGAGCGCTTTATCCGCCTGCCCGCCCGCGACGACATGCCGGGCATCCGCTTCGTCAGCCTCGAGAACATGATCTGTCTGTTTCTCGACAGGCTGTTCCCTGGATACAAGGTGATCGGGCAGGGCGCGTTTCGTCTCCTGCGCGACAGCGATATCGAAATCGAGGAAGAAGCCGAAGACCTCGTGCGCTATTTCGAAAGCGCGCTGAAGCGCCGCCGCCGCGGCAGCGTCATCCGCCTGAAGATCGAGGCGCGCACGCCGGCCTCGCTCCGTCAGTTCGTGGTTCACGAGCTTGACGTCACCGAGCGGGAACTCGTTTCGGTCAAGGGCCTTCTCGGCCTCGCACAGACGAACCAGCTTATCGTCGATGACCGCCCGGACCTCAAGTTCCCGCCCTACAATGCCCGCTTCCCGGAGCGCATCCGCGATCATGGCGGCGATTGCTTCGCCGCGATCCGCTCGAAGGACATCATCGTCCACCACCCTTACGAGTCCTTCGATGTGGTCGTGCAGTTCATCCGCCAGGCCGCCGCCGATCCCGACGTCGTCGCGATCAAGCAGACTCTCTACCGCACCTCGAAGGACAGTCCCATCGTGCAGGCGCTGATCGAAGCGGCCGAAGCCGGCAAGTCGGTAACGGCCCTCGTCGAATTGAAGGCGCGCTTCGACGAGGCGGCGAACATCGTCTGGGCACGGAACCTCGAACGCGCGGGCGTGCAGGTCGTCTTCGGCTTCATCGAACTCAAGACGCATGCAAAGATTTCGCTCGTGGTGCGCCGCGAGGGCGGCCAGCTCCGCTCCTATGTGCATTTCGGCACCGGCAACTATCACGCCGTCACTGCAAAAATTTATACCGATTGTTCGATGTTCACCTGCGATCCGCGCCTGGCCCATGACGCCTCGCAGGTCTTCAACTACATCACCGGTTATGCGGAGCCGAGGGATCTCGAGCTTCTTGCCATCTCGCCGATCAACATGCGTTCGCGGCTGATCGCCGATATCGACGCGGAAATCGAACACGCCAGGGCGGGGCGCCCGGCGGCCATCTGGGCAAAGATGAATTCGCTCGTCGACGCGCAGATCGTCGACAAGCTCTACGAAGCGAGCCACGCCGGCGTCCAGATACACCTGATTGTCAGAGGCATTTGCTGCCTGCGCCCCCGCGTGCCCGGCCTTTCGGACAATATTCGCGTGAAAAGCATCATCGGGCGCTTTCTCGAGCATTCGCGCATTGTCTGCTTTGGCAACGGACATGGCTTGCCGAACGACCGCGCGAAGGTCTATATCGGGTCGGCGGACTGGATGCCGCGCAATCTCGACCGCCGGGTGGAGATACTTGTCCCGATTTTGAACCCCACGGTTCACGATCAGGTCCTCGACCAGATCATGGTTGCCAATCTGAAGGACAACCAGCAGAGTTACGAACTGCATCCGGACGGCACGTATAAGCGAATCCTGGTGCGCGAGGGCGAAGAGCCGTTCAACGCCCATACCTATTTCATGAATAACGCGAGCCTCTCCGGGCGTGGCACCTCTCTCAAGAAAAACATTCCGCCCAAGTTCGACATCAAGTCGGCTTAAGCCTGTATTGCGGCAAACGGCGGGGGACAAGCCGTGAGCCGCGGAAAAGCCGGAGGCCGCTTCGGCATCGTCGATCTCGGATCGAACTCCGTGCGCCTCGTCGTCTATGCGGGCGTCGAGCGCAACCCCGTGGTCGTCTTCAACGAAAAGGTCATGGCGGGGCTCGGGCGCTCGCTCGGCTCAACCGGCCGCCTCGACCCGAAGGGGATCGAGCGCGCGCTCGATGCGCTGCGCCGGTTCATGGCGCTCAGCGAGCAGATCGGCGTGCCGAGGCTCGTGGTGGCGGCGACCGCCGCGGTTCGTGACGCGGAAGACGGGCCCGCTTTCCTTGAACGCGCGGAGAAAATCTGCGGCTTCAAGATCATGCTCCTGTCCGGAATGGACGAGGCGCGCATTTCGGCGCAGGGCGTCCTCTCGGGCATTCCGCAGGCGGATGGGCTCGTCGGCGATCTCGGCGGCGGCAGCCTCGAACTTGTGCCCGTGGCCGGCGGCAAGCCCGGTGCGGGGGCAACGCTCCCCCTCGGGCCGCTCCGGTTGATGGACCTGTCGCATGGCAGCCTTGCCGAAGCCGAGGCAATTGTCGAACGGACCCTCGGCGAGCAGAGCTGGCTGAAGGACTTTCAGGGCAAGCCAATCTATGCCGTGGGGGGCGTCTGGCGAAATCTCGCCCGCATTCACATGGCCCAGCGCAATTACCCGATCCATGTTCTCCACCAGTATGTCATTCCGGCGCGCGATGCCGCCGACATTTCCCGTGTCATCGAAAAGCTGGGGCCGAAGTCGCTCGCGCAGATACCGGACGTTTCGGAACGCCGCGTGGAAGCGCTGCCTTTCGGTGCGCTGGTCCTCGACAAGCTGATCGGCGCGTCGAAAGCGAAGGAAGTTGTCGTCTCCGCCTACGGGCTGCGTGAAGGCCTTCTGTTCGAGTCTCTCGAAAAGAAGGAACAGCAGAAGGACCCCCTCATCGAAGGCTGCCGCGATCTCGCCGGGCGCCTTGCGCGCTTTCCGCAGCATGGCAACGAATTCTACAAATGGACCGCGCCGCTCTTCGCCGGCGATGTGTTCGATGAAACGGCCGAGGAGGCGCGGCTGCGCCACGCGGCCTGCATCCTTGCCGATATCGGCTGGTACGTGCATCCGGACTATCGCGCGCATCATGCGATGACGCAGATACTCCTCGCGCCTTTTTCCGGCATCGACCACCGGGGCAGGCTTTATCTTGCCCGCGTCGGCTATCACCGGCATGAGGGCAGGGGGGAGCCCGAAATGCTCGGCAACCTTGCGCCGTTCATGACCGAGCGCGACAACGAGCGTGCCGTGGTCCTCGGGCTCGCGCTGCGTCTCGCCTTCACGCTCTCCGGCGCCACCATGGGGATGCTGCCGAAGACGCATTTCGAGACCGGCAAAAACACGCTCACCCTCGCCGTACCGAAGAAATACGAGGCGCTGGTGGGCGAGGTGGTTGCCAAGCGCCTCGCCGCGCTCGCCCGCGCGCTGGGGCGCAAGAGCGACATCGGGATCGGGAAATAGCGGCCCCGCTTTCGCTGGTGGCCGGGCCTCTTCCGCTTTAGGATCGATCTTTGACGTAACCCAATGCCGGACGCTGAAGGCGCGGCGGGATTTGCGCGGCCTTCTTCAGGATATCCGTCGTCCGGTCTGCCGGAGGAGACGATCATGGGAATGTCGGTCAAGCTCTTCACTTATCTGCGCGAGAACAATGTCGACTACGAAGAGGTCAGGCATCCGCGCGAGGTCTCGTGGACGAGCGCATCGGCCTTGCGACGGAAGCCGAAATCGAAAGTTGCTTCCGCGATTGCGATGCGGGCGCGCTGCCGCCGCTGGGCGAACCATACGGCATGAAGGTCTGCTACGACGATGCGGTCGCCACGCAGCCGGAAATCTATTTCGAAGCGGGCGACCACAAAACGCTGGTGCATATGAGCGGTGCGGACTTTGCGCGGCTGATGGGCGATGCAAGTCACGGCACCATCGCAAGGCATATGTGAAGCCTGGAGCGGGGCGCCGCTAGCCCGGCGTTTCGATCAGGACGATCCGCTTGCCCTTTGCGCCGATCGCGAGTTCGCCACGCTTGAGGCGCAACGCGTCCTCGCCGAAGAGTTCGCGTCGCCAGCCTTTCATGGCCGGTACGTCGGCTTCCGCATGCGCGGCGATCAGTTCGAGGTCGCTCACATTGGCGACGAGCTTCTGCGCCACGTCGTGCTCCTCGCATTTCTGCTTGAGCAGCACCTTTAGAAGTTCGACCAGGGGAGCGATACCGGCGGGTAGGGGCTCCGGGCCCTCGACCACGGGGATATCCTCTTCCTTCATGGCGAGGCCGCGCTCGACCGCTTCCATCAGGCTGACCGCCGAACGGCTGTTTGAAAATCCCTTGGGCACGGCACGCAACGCATCGAGGTCGCTCACGCTCTTCGGGAGCTGCGTTGCGATCTCGGAAAGTGCATCGTCCTTCATGATGCGTGAGCGCGGTATATCGCGTTCCTGCGCCTGACGTTCGCGCCAGGCGGCAATCTCCACCATCACGGCGAGGCCGCGGCGCCCGCGAAAGCGCATCTTGAGCCGCTTCCATGCGTTTTCAGGCCGCATGGCGTAGGTCTCGGGGTCCTGCAGCACGGCCATTTCCTCGGCCACCCAATGCGAACGCTTCGTCTGGGTGAGGCGTTTGGCCAGCACCTCGTAGATCGTGCGCAGATAGGTGACGTCCGCCATCGCGTACTGGAGCTGCTTCTCGGAAAGCGGCCGCCTGGACCAGTCCGTGAAGCGCGACGACTTGTCGACGCTGCCGCCGGTGAGCCGCCGGACCAGCGTCTCGTAGCCGACAGAGTCGCCGAAGCCGCAGACCATGGCCGCGACCTGCGTGTCGAAGAGCGGATCGGGGATCGCGTCCCCCTCGTGACAGAAGATTTCAATGTCCTGCCGGGCCGCGTGGAAGACCTTCACGACCTTCCGGTTCTTCATCAGGGCGTAGAAGGGGGTGAGGTCGATATCCGGCGCCAGCGGGTCGATGATGATCTCGTCTTCCGGCCCGGCAAGCTGGATCAGGCACAGGATCGGCCAGAAGGTCGAATCCCGCATGAATTCGGTATCGACGGTGACAAAGCCGGCCGTCGAAAGCCGGGCGCAGGCGGCCTTCAGGGCCTCGTTGGTCGTAATAATTTCCATGGCCGCTCTATAGCCGATCTCGTTGCCCCTGTCGCGCCGGAGATAAGAGAAGGAAGGCGGGCCGCCCGCCCTTGACAAGGGCCGCCGATCCGTGCGCTTTTCCCGTTCGCCGGAGGTATACCGTCGGTTATCTTCCGCCGATTCGTTCAGGAATCCCAAGGCCTTA
>PHEF01000073.1 GCA_002842875.1 Alphaproteobacteria bacterium HGW-Alphaproteobacteria-3
ATGACGCGACCTTGTCGGCGAGGCCCTGGATGGGCGCGCGCGAGCGGCCCGCCTCCGCGACGAGGGCGACGATGCGGGCGAGCACCGTGTCCTCGCCGACGCCTTCGGCGCGCATGACGAAACTGCCCTGCCCGTTCAACGTGCCGCCGATGACGCGGGCGCCGGGCTCCTTCTCCTGGGGCAGGCTTTCGCCCGTGACCATGGATTCATCGACCGCGCTGCGGCCTTCGAGGATGTCGCCATCGACGGGCACGCGCTCGCCGGGGCGGACGCGGAGACGGTCGCCCTTCACCACCTCTTCGAGCGGCACTTCCTCGTCGCCGCTTTCGCCGACGCGGCGGGCGGTGCGGGGGGCAAGGTCGAGAAGCGCGCGCAACGCGTCGCCGGTGCGCTCGCGGGCGCGCAGTTCCAGCACCTGACCGAGCAGCACCAGCACGGTGATGACGGCGGCGGCCTCGAAATAGAGCGGCACGGACCCATCGGCATCGCGGAAGGTTTCCGGGAAGAGGCCGGGAATGGCGACGGCAAGGAGCGAATAGGCATAGGCCGCGCCGGTGCCGATGGCGATCAGCGTGAACATGTTGAGGTTCATCGTGCGGAGCGAGGCCCAACCGCGCACGAAGAAGGGCCAGCCCGCCCAGAGAACGACGGGCGTTGCCAGCGCGAGCTGCGCGATGCCCGCGACGCGCGCGGAAATGGGCAGATGAAGGCCGAGGAGATGACCGCCCATTTCGAGGGCGAAGAGCGGCAGCGCGAGACACAAGCCGATCCAGAAGCGGCGCGTCATGTCGCGCAGTTCGTCGCTGTCCGGCTTTTCGCGCGAGACGGTCATGGGCTCCAGCGCCATGCCGCAGATGGGACAGGAGCCGGGGCCGTCGCGGACGATTTCCGGGTGCATGGGGCAGGTGTATTTCGTGCCCGGTTTTGCGTTGTCGGGGGCGCCGGGGCCGGAGGGATTGGCGGGGGCGAGGTATTTCCGTGGATCGGCCGCGAATTTGCCCGCGCAGGAGGCCGAGCAGAAATGGAAGGTCTGCCCTTCATGTTCATGGGTATGGGGCGTCTTGCCCGGCACGACTTCCATGCCGCAGACGGGGTCCAGAACCTTGCCTTCGCCGTTCATCGCGCGATTTCTCCTTATCCGGTCAATGGCAGGAAGATAGGGCTTCCGGCAACTGGAAGGTCAAGGGCGGGGTATGCTTGACGCCCGGGAGCCGGGCTGGCACTTGGGAAGACCGCCGCGTCCGGGCACTTGAGAGGTTGTGCGCTTTTGCCTGCTGCCATCAAACACTTCGCGATCGCCGTTCTGCTCGCCGCGCTGGCGGCGGCACCGGCATATGCGGAGGAGACAGCGGAGAGCGGCGCGGGCGACACCTATTCCTGGGAGCAGCCGGAGACGGCGATCGCCTTCACGACGCGGATCGAGGGGCGGCGCATTCCCGATTATCTGCGCGATCTGATGAAGAACGCGCGGATGCTGCGGCCGGACGCTGAAGACGGCGTGCCGCCGCCGACGACGCTGGCGCAGCTTCGCCGCCGGGCGAAGGAAGACGAAAGCCACCTGAAGGAAGCGATGCGCTCGGAGGCCTATTACAATGGCAGCGTGAGCGCGTCGGTGCGGCAGGGGCAAGGCGGGGCGTTCGAGGTCGTCTATCTGGTGACGCTCGGCCCTCGCACCATGATCCGCAACTTCACGATGCAATATGGCGAATACCCGGATGGCGGGCCGGGGCTCGTCGAGAGCGCCACCGAACTCGGGCTGCAGCCGGAGCGCGCGGCGACGGCGCAACGCGTGATCGACTTCACGCAGAAGGCGATCGCGCACCTCCACAATCATGGCTATCCGGACGCCGCGCTCGACCGGCGGCGCGTGATCGTCGATCTCTCGGCGAGCCGTGCCGATGTGACGCTCTTCATCGCGGCGGGGGAGCGCTATCTCTTTGGCCCCTTGCTGGTCGAGAACGAGGGCGGCCGCACCTATCCCGATTATGTGCGCCAGCTCGCGGAGATCGTGCCCGGCACGGTCTATAGCCGCGCGCAGGTGGACGCGACGGCGGACGCGCTGAGGGCGACGGGGCTTTTCTCGGGCATCGACATTTCCCCGGCGCAGGCGGAGGGCGGCGCCTTGCCGCAGCGGATCGAGCTTACGGAGCGCGAGGCGCGCACGGTGCGGCTCGGCGTCAAATGGTCGACCAGCGAGGGCGCGGGCGTGACCGGGAGCTGGGAGCACCGCAATCTCCTGGGCCGGGCGGAAAAGCTGACGCTCGCGCTCTCGATTGCCGAGATCGAACAGGCGGCGACGGCCGATTTCCGCAAGCCGGATTTTCTCCGGCCCGACCAGAGCCTGCTCGCCGCCATCGAGATCGCGCATGAGGACAGCGAAGGCTACAAGGAAGACCGCATCAAGACGGGCATCTCGCTCGAACGGGTGCTGAACGAGACATGGACGGGATCGCTGGGCGTGACCTTCCAGCTCTCCGAGACGGAAGACATGAACGGGCGCATCGGTCATCGGCTCTTCGGCGTGCCGGTGACGCTCAAATACGATACGGCGGACGATCTGCTCGACCCGACCGGGGGCTTGCGCGCATTGTTGCAGGGGACGCCCTATTTCGGCACGAGCGACGAGACGGCCACGGCCTTCACCAAACTCGAAGGCACGGCTTCGACCTATCTCACGCCCGCCGAGGACATCACCTTCGCCTTTCGCGGGCGCTACGGCATGATCGCGGCGGGCGACACGGCGGATGTGCCGGGCTCGACGCGCTTCCATGCGGGCGGCGGCGGCTCCGTGCGCGGCTACGGGTATCAGATGGCGGGACCGCTCGACGCGAACGACGACCCGACGGGCGGACGTTCCGTGCTCGAAGCGAATGCGGAAGCGCGCTGGCGCGCCTTCGAGGATATCGGCCTCGTTGCCTTCATCGATGGCGGACAGGCCTTCGAAAATCCCGTGCCCTCGCTCAGCGATCCGCTGCTCTGGGGCGCGGGGCTCGGCCTGCGCTACTACACGCCGATCGGCCCGGTGCGCGCCGATGTCGCGATCCCGCTCAACCGGCGCAGGGGCGTGGACGATGCGTTCCAGATCTATGTTTCGCTGGGGCAGGCCTTCTGATGGCGCAGACACAGACATATTCACGCAAGCGCGGGCGCGCGCGACGGATCGCCGGGGGCGCGATGGCGCTCGCCTTCGCGCTGGCCGGGCTTGCGCTCGGGCTCGTCGCACTCACCGCCGGCCTGCTCAACATCGCGCCGCTGCGGCAAGCGCTTCTCGAGATCGCGCTCGACGCCGTGAATTCGGGCGCGACGAAGATCGAGATCGGCGATATCGGCGGCACCTGGCCCGCGCGGCTGCGGCTCAAGGGCCTCACCATCGCCGACGCACAGGGAACCTGGCTCCAGCTTGCGGAAGCCGACCTCGACTGGCGGCCGCTGGCGCTGTGGCGGGGCCAGGTCCATGCGACGCGGCTCGACGTCAGGGGGCTCGACATTGCGCGGCTGCCGGAAGGCGGCGAAGAGAGCACGGCGGATAGCGGATTTTCGCTGACCGCCCTTCCCTTCGAAATCGTGCTCGACCGTTTCGAGACAAGGGAGATTTCGCTCGGGGCACCGCTCACCGGCGAGGCGGTCGCCTTCGAGGCGGAAGGTGCGCTGGCGATGACGCGCGGCGGCAGCGCGCTCACGCTTCATGCGCGGCGGACGGACGCGACGCCCGGGCGGATCGAGGCCGACATCTCCTTCGTGAACGGGCCGGAGCGCGGGCGGCTCAAGATCGACGCGGAAGATGGCGGCGAGGGCAAGCCCGGCATCGCGGCGGCGCTCACCGGGATGCGCGCATTCACCCATGTGACGATCACCGCCGAGGGCCAGAGCCTTGCGGGGCTCATGACCGGGCGCATGACGCTCGATGCGGGAGAGGCGCTGCGGCTCGACGCGAAGACACATGGCGGCATCGCGGAGAACACCAATCTCAATGTCGCGGTGGAGGCGGCCGGCTCTCTCGTCGCGGAAAATCTCGGCTTTGCGGCGGCGCCCGGAAAGGCCGCACCGCGCCACGCGCATCTCGAAGGGAAACTCGCGGCACGGGATGCAGGCATTTACAACATCGAGATGCTGCGCGCGGAGGCGGGTGCCCTCGCGCTGACGGGCGCGGGCGTGGTGACGAGGCCGGCGCAAGCACGATGGGCGCTCGACGCGGAGGGAAAGCTGACCGGGCTTGGCAGGCTTGCCGGGCTCGAGGATGCCGCGCTTCTCGACGCGGCGGGCTGGCAGATCAAGGGCGATACGGATAGCGGCTTCACGCAAGTCAGCATCGGCGAGGCGATGCTGAAAACGGAGGCAGGCATAGCGCGCTTTAGCGGCGAGATGACGGATGGCGAGGACGGCTTTGCGATCGCCGGCGACGGACGGGCGGAGATCACCGATCTTGCCCCCATCGGCGAAATGGCCGGACAGCGCATGACGGGCAAAGGCATGCTCACCGTTGCAGGGCTGCGTTATGACGAGACTGGCGGCGGCGCGGGCATCGCGCTCGAAACGGGCGCCATCGAGACGGGCGACGAAAGCCTCGATGCGTTGTTCGCCGATGGCGTGCGGGGAAAGGCCGAACTTGCCTTCGGCGCGGACGGCGGCTTTTCCGCATCTGGCGTCACGCTCAAGGCGGCGCAGGGTTTCACGGCGAGCGGACGGTTCAGCCTCGGCGCGGGAGGCGCGCTCGATGGCGAGGCGCGGATCGCGGCAGACGAGATTTCCGGGGTCGCGGCGGGCGCGGCGAGCGGCGCGCTCGATGCGACACTGCTTGTGTCGGGGAACAGGGCGACGCCGGGGCTCGCGCTCGATGCGGCGCTGACAAATGGCTCGCTTGCGGGCATGGATGTGCGCGAGGCGAGGCTCACGGCGGACATAAGGCAGGGCGAGGGGCCGGTCTCCTTCACGATGCGGGGCGCCGGCGGCACGGCGCGCCTCGACACCGGGCTGACGCTGCCGCCGGAAGGCGGCGCGCGCTTCGAGCGCATCGACGCCCGGCTTTTCGGCGCCCGCCTGCAGGGCGGCATTGCCGTTTCCGATGCCGGGCTTCTGACCGGCAGGCTCGCGGGCGAACGCGTGGCGCTGCAACCTCTCGGCGCGTTCGCGGGCATTGCGATGGAGGGGCGCGCCGATATCGGGATCGACTTCGATGCGGCCGATGGCGCGCAGAGCGTGCATGCGCTTTTCGGCGCGCGCCAGATCGACCTGCAACTGATGGACAGCCTCACGCTCGACCGCGTGGACGCGGAAGCGACGGTGAGCGATGCCTTCGGCGAGGGCACCGTCGATGCATATGTTTCGGCGGAAGGCGGCGGCAGCGGCAATACGCGCTTCGCGGAACTGAAGGCGAGCGCGAAAGGCCCCCTGGACCGGATCGCGATTTCGGCGTTGCTGCGGGGCGAACGGCTGACCGTGACGGCGGAACCCGTGGCGCTCGACGCGGAGGCGCTCTACGAACCTTCCCGCGCGACGCTGAGCCGCTTCGAGGCGCAGGTGGGAGAGGCGCGCGCCGTGCTCGCCTCGCCCGCCGCGATTGAACTGAGAGAGGGCCTGACGCGGATGCAGGGGCTCGCTCTCGACTTTGCCGGACCGAAAGGCCCCGGCCGCCTCGATGCCTCGCTGACGCTCCGGCCGCGGGCGGCGGCGATCGACGCGACGCTCGAAAAACTGCCGGTCGAACTTGTCGTGCCCTTCCTGCCGATGGAGGCAACGGGCGGCACGATCTCCGGCAGCGCCGGCCTCGATACGGCCGGCGAACGGGGCAAGGCCGCTCTTTCCTTCGAGGATGTGTCGCTGACGGAAGCGGGGCTCGACCGGCTTCCCCCATTCGGCGCAACGCTCGATGCGGCATGGGCGAAGCGGCGCCTCACACTTTCGGTGCGGGCGCGCGGCATTTCGAAAGAGCCCTTCATGCTCGACGGTTCGCTGCCGCTGGTGCGCGACCCGCAAGGCGCATGGCCGGTGCCGGCGGCGCGCGGGCCCGTCGAGGCCTCGCTCACCTGGCAGGGGCCGATGGCCTCGCTGATGGCGCTTGCCGATCTGCCGGGGCAGAGGCTGACGGGCGACACGGATGTCGCGCTCCGGGCGGAGGGCGACATTTCGGCGCCGCTCGTTTCGGGCCGGGCGACACTGCGGAACGGCACGTTCGAGAATTTCGAAACCGGCACGGCGATGCGCGATCTCGACATCGCGGTTGAGGGTGAACGCAGCGAACGGCTGCGCTTCACGATGAGCGCGCGCGATGCGGGTCAGGGCCGGATCGAGGCGGAGGGCACGGTGTCGCTTGCGGCCGGCGCGGAAAATGCCGTCGACATGCGGGCGCGGCTCGACAAGATGGAAACCGTGCGGCGGCGCGACCTCCTGCTCGCCATGGACGGGACGCTGAGGCTGACGGCACGCAAGCTTCCGGCAAGCCTTGAGGCGCCGCTGCGCCTCGAAGGCGAACTCACGACGACGACCGCGCGTTTCCGTATTCCCGACCGGGCCGGCGGCGGCGTGCCGCATATCGACGTGATCGAGGTGCAGGGGCCTGGCGAAGACATCGTGGAGGATCCACTGGAGACGCCGCCGCTGCCGATGATGCTGGATGTGACGCTGAAAATCGGCAATCCGCCCGCGCAGGTGACGGGACGCGGCGTCAATTCGCTGTGGACGGGTTCCGTGAGGGCGAGCGGCCCGGTCGAAGACCCGGCGCTCGAGGGCGAGCTGACCGCCGAGCGCGGCACGCTCGATTTCGCGGGCAGGACGTTCACGCTGACGCGGGGACGCGTGACCTTTACCGGCGAGAAGCCGATCGACCCGCGC
Organism: Alphaproteobacteria bacterium HGW-Alphaproteobacteria-3; assembly: GCA_002842875.1. Classification (GTDB taxonomy): domain Bacteria; phylum Pseudomonadota; class Alphaproteobacteria; order Parvibaculales; family Parvibaculaceae; genus Parvibaculum. Next base: position 6,829 of record PHEF01000073.1, read on the forward strand.
ATCGACATCGCGCTCGTCTATTCCCGCAGCGACTTCAGCGCCACAGCCGGCATCGGCGGGCGCGGCTCGTCACCCGCCATCGGCCTCACATCCGAACCCTCGCTGCCGCGCGACGAAATCATCTCGCGCATCCTGTTCGAGAAGAATGTGGGCGAACTCAGCGCCTTCGAGGCGGCGCAGCTTGCGAATACGGCGGCGGAACTTTCCGGCAGCGGCGCCAGCGGCTTCAACCTGCTCGGCACCATGCAGAACGAACTCGGCCTCGACGTGTTGCGCGTCGACACGGGCGCTTCCGGCGGCACCACGGTTTCGGCCGGCAAATATCTCCGCGAGGGCGTCTATGTGGGCGTGGAACAGGGGGCGCTGGCCAGCGACTCGAATGTGAAGATCGAGGTCGACATTACCGGCAATATCAGCGTCGACTCGAAGATCGGCAACGACGCGTCCAGCGACATCGGCGTCAACTGGAAGTGGGACTACTGAGGCGTTGTCCTGCCGCGTTTCCGGACGGCCCGCCGCCCCCCTTTTTCCAAAGGCGGCACCTGGCCTGGAAACGCTCCGGAGCCTAGCGGCCTATGCCGTCGACGGGCGCGATGCCGTCCTTCGTGTAGGCGCCGGAGGTGAAGCCCTCGATCCGGTCGAGCCGCTCCCGATTGCGGATCTTCTCCTCACGCTGCTGCCGCTCATATTCCTCGGCATACATTTCCGCATCGTGGTTCTCGGGCGTGTCGAAATCCTCATCGACGTCCGAGCGGTAATTGACCGGCGGCGAATCCACGGGGTCCGACGTCTCGTAACGGATGTCGCCCGCAGGGGCAGGTGCCGGTTCCTCGGCGAGAGCGGACGAAATTGCCAGCAGGGGCAGAGCCGATGCCAACGCGATACCGAGGAACAAGTTCTTTCCGCTCATGCCAGTGCGCCTTCAAGAGGGGGCGGGTTCGCCCTTCAACCATCATTTAGCCCAGCTTACAGCAAATTCCAGCCCCGGGGAGCGGCGGATTTGCCACGATCCGCCGCCAATTTGAGCCGTCCCGCAGCGGGACGAAAGCGCCGGGACGGGCCTTTTTATTCCGCATACAGACAATGTGGCCGCCGGTGGATTTCGCTGTTGCAGCAAAGGTTTTGCGCCTGCAGCAATGGACAATCTGTCGCATGGGCCCGGTGGCCAATGGACATTCTGTCGCGGCGCCAGGCGGACGGAAATAGGTACAATTTTTCTATGGACATTAGACCCGGACGCAACCGGGCCCCGGGAAGAGAGCGACTGAGCACCGAGATGACCAAGATTACCTATATCGAATTCAACGGCACGGAACATGCGGTCGACGTGGCGGAGGGGCTTTCCGTCATGGAGGGCGCAATCCGCTACACCATCCCCGGCATCGAAGGCGACTGCGGCGGGGCCTGCGCCTGCGCCACATGCCATGTCTATGTCGAGGACGGGTGGTTCGAAAAGCTGCCGCCGATGGATGAACTCGAGCGCGACATGCTCGACTTTGCCTTCGACGTCCATCCGAACAGCCGACTCTCATGCCAGATCAAGGTGGACCCATCGCTCGACGGCCTCGTCGTGCGCACGCCCGCCCGCCAGTACTGAAACGAACGCGAACCCCGGCCGCAAGAAGAACGGCAAGCGGCCCAAATCAGGAGGAAGGCCATGAGTGCGAACGCGAAGGTCGTCAACAAGGGCGACTGGAAAGTGACGATGACGCCGGACGACATCTATCGCAACCCGATGGATATCGCATGGACGTTCGACTACATCTTTTCCGAGGACAAGGTCGAGGATCTCTACAAGCGGGCAAAGCAGAACCAGTGGGATTCCGACGATCTGCTGCCCTGGGACACGCAGGTGGACCCTTCGCGCCCGCTGATCGCGAACGACAGCGACATCTATCACAAGATGCCGTTCTTCAAGAAGCTCTCGAAGTCGCAGCAGGAAACCTTTACCGCGCATTCGACCGCGCAGCTCCTGTCGCAATTCCTGCATGGCGAGCAGGGCGCGCTGATGACGGCGGCCTGCGTGACGCATTCCGTGCCCGATGAAGGCGCGAAACTCTATGCGGCGACGCAGACGATGGACGAAGCGCGGCATGTCGAGGTCTATTCGAAGTATTGCGACAAGATCGCAATCATCTATCCGATGTCGCCCTGGCTGAAGCAGCTCATCGACGTGACGCTTCAGTCCGACCGCTACGAGAAGGTGATGATCGGCATGAACATGATCGTCGAGGGGCTTGCGCTCGGCGCCTTCAACAACATGTACCGCACCACGACCTGCCCGCTGCTGAAGCAACTCACCTTCAACGTGATGCGCGACGAGAGCCGGCATGTGTCGTTCGGGCATGTGTTCCTCGGGCCGGTGTTCAAGAAGATGCACAAGGACGACCTGGAGGAACTCGCCGATTTCGCCTTCCAGGCGGTCAACATCCTCGTCAAGGCGCAGACGGCGGGGACGATCGCCAACAAGGTCGATCCCGGCTTCATGCAGGTGCTGGAGAATAGCGGTATCGACGCCGACGACTTCTTCAAGGGCCTGCAGGAAGCGGCGGATGCGGGCATCGCCAGCGAATTGCCGCCCGGCCAGGTGCATGCGCTGAAGGACCTGATGATGCCGGCGCTCGCCCGTGTCGGCCTGTTGACGCCGACGGCACGCAAGAAGTACGACGAAGCGGGTATCCCTGTGTTCGACGACATCCGTGTGCTGCAGGCGATGGAAGGCGGCCATCCGACAGGCAACGCGGCCTGAGACAAGCAAACGAATATTGCCCCGGCGGCGCCGCCGCCGGGGTTCTTCAATTCGACGGGGCGGGAGCTACACAATGAGCATGGACGACAGCGCGACCGCCGGCTTCCACCGGATGCTGGTGGAGGGGGTGCCCGAAGCGATCATCGTTTCGACACCCGAAGGCGAGATCACCTATTTCAACCCGGCTTCCGAACGGCTGCTCGGCTACAGCGCCGCGGAAGTGACCGGACGCAACATCGCGACACTCGTTCCGCAACAGCCGGGGCAGCGGGCAGACCCCGTGAAATGGCTGCAGCGCTGGGCGGCGGAACCCGAACACGAGCAGTCGCGCTATCTCGACCTCATTGCGCGGCGCAAGGACGGCACGGAATTTCCCGCCGATGTGCGCGTGGTGGAGGCGAAGCTCGACGGGGCGCGCCGGTTCCTCATCACGTTCCGGGACAACACGACGCGGCGGCAGGAACATATCGCCTTCAAGGAGAAGAACCTGCTCTTCTCCCGCATCCTGATGGTGGCGGAAGAC